>CAYYHV010000113.1:9495-18345 GCA_964471695.1 uncultured Pirellulaceae bacterium | reverse complement strand
AACGGCCGCAGTGAGCGCATTTGACATCGCCTCTGGGCGAAACTTCGGCGGAGGCGTCCAGTCCCGCGCCGCAATTGTCACACGAATATCCGCCACGTGAAATAGATTCGGAGTCCGCGTTACTGAGACGCTGATCACCGTGTGATTGGTTGGGCATTTTTCCAAAAATTGCGGCGTAGGCAATCCCACCGCCCATCGCGACAAAGGCGAGCGCGATAAAGCTACCAAAGATGCGAAATACGAGTGGCGGCGAGCCAAACTCACCGCTCGGAGCGCTCCACAGGAATCCAATGACTGTCACGCCGATCCCAAGGAATACGAACCCGAACACGGCTCCGATGAAACGACCCGGACCAGAACCAACATTGGGATTAGGTGTGGGAGGCATCCTCTTATTCCTTTCGATTCCGTTCGGCTATCGTGATGAGGTATCGCCCGCAGACGACATCGATAAGAGTTTACACTGAATCTTGTTCTGACTAAAGGTTGCGCGCATGAGCCGCGCTTTTCAATAGCACGTATAAGCTTGCCTTGGAAGTTCCTCAATTCCCTGCTGGCAAATTCGTCGCTCCAGAGTGCCATGACATGGGTTTGCGCTCGCAGTTGATCAGCGAAATATTTGCATCCCCAGCGCGGCTGGCAGCCGTTGTTGAAGGGCTTTCAGAGGCACAATTGGATACGCGCGATCGGAATTCGACGGTTCGTCAAATCGTACATCATGTCGCAGACAGTCGCTTAATAGCTATATCCACCTCAAATGGGCGCTGGCAGAAGACACCCGATCATCACGGCAAATGAGAGTGGCGCCTGGTTCGAACTGTCAGATTGCAAGTCGGGGCGATCCAGCCGTCTTCGGATATGTTGGCGGGTGGGTTCAGCGACTAGAATGCATGACCTGATCGCAGTATGGGCGAATGGCCATCCACCCGCAATCGGGAGTCGCCGTCGCGCTCGGGTCAGCATCTAATTACGACCCATGGCATGCTCGGCACCATACTGCTCAAATTCAGTGGTTGTGCGATAACCATCAATGGTAAATTTGCCGATTGTTGAAATGAACTTGAACTATTAAAAGAATCATGGAACGCCCGATGAGCCCGTCGACCCCATTGCCTCGAAGTCCGCTCTTGATGTCCAGCGACGACAGTGCGCTGTTGGTCGTTGACATGCAAGGCAAGCTTCTGACCTTGATCGGCGGATACCAGCGCGTAACGTGGAACATTCATCGACTGCTCGATGCCGCCAAAGCATGTGGATTGTCGGTTGTCGCCACCGAACAGTATCCCAAAGGTTTGGGCGGCACCGAAGAAACGCTGGCGGCCAAGCTTGGCGAAGTCGCCGAGAAAACTCGTTTTAGCTGTGGCGAATGCGGCGGCATGTTCGAGTCGTTGCGTGAGCAGGGAATTCGTAAGATTCTTGTCGTCGGCATTGAAACGCATGTCTGTGTCAGCCAGACGGTGATGGATTTGATGACGGCTGGATTTGATCTTTACGTTGCCGTTGATGCCATTGGGGCTCGGCATCCTGTGGATCATCGAGTCGGCATCCGCCGCATGGAAATGGCTGGCGCTACCCTTACCACTACGGAAGCCGCCATGTTCGAGTGGTGCGAGGACTCGAAATCACCACCCTTCAAAACGATCAGCCAATTGGTTCAGCAGACGGCTCCAGAAGATGGCGGACGTTAAGAATCGCGGGCGAGAAATCCAATGACCAATCATGCTTTGTCTTTTTCTGGCTTGTGCCGGATCATTCTGGTTTGTTTCAAGACGTTGATCGTGGCGGTTGCTTGTACGCCTGCTTTAGGGGACAAGCCGAACGTGCTGTTCATTGCCATCGATGATCAGAACGACTGGATTGGATGTCTTCACGGTCATCCGCAGGTTCAAACGCCTTACATTGACGGCTTGGCGGCTCGAGGCACCGTCTTTACGAACGCGCATTGCCAATCGCCTCTGTGTAATTCGTCGCGCACGAGTCTAATGACTGGTCTGCGACCTTCGACAACGGGCGTGTACGGCCTCGCGCCGTGGTTCCGCAATGTTGAGGAATTGAGATCTGTCGTCACGCTTCCCCAGTATTTCAAGAAGCACGGTTACAAGACGTATTCGGCTGGGAAAATCTTCCACGGCAATTATGGAAGAAGGCAAAGTGACACGGAGTTTGATATTCTGGGTCCGCCGGCTGGTATTCTCTGTCGCCCCAAACAGAAGATCGTTGATACACCGTCGAAACATAAGCTGGTGGATTGGGGGACCTTTCCCCACAAAGACGAGGACAAAGGCGATTATCGAATCGCGTCGTGGACGATTGAGCAACTGGAAGCAAAGCCGACCGAACCCTTCTTTTTGTCGTGCGGTTTCTTCTTGCCTCACGTGCCTTGCTATGCGACTCAGAAGTGGCACGATCTCTATCCTGACGAATCGCTACAACTGCCTCCGTTTTTGTTGAACGACCGAGCCGACACGCCGCGGTTCTCGTGGTACCTGCATTGGAGACTGCCTGAGCCGCGAAAAGACTTTCTCGACGCAGCCAACGAGTGGAAGAATCTCGTTCGTTCGTATCTGGCCTGCACCAGCTTCATCGATAGCCAGGTTGGCCGCATACTCGAGGCGCTTGATCGTAATGGCTTGGGCGACAACACAATCGTTGTGCTTTGGTCGGATCACGGTTGGCATCTGGGCGAAAAACAGATTACCGGGAAGAATTCACTTTGGGACCGTTCAACTCGGGTACCGCTTATTTTCGCGGGGCCGGGTGTAGAAAAAGAGCAAGTCTGCGGCCGCCCTGCCGAGTTGCTCGACATGTATCCGACTTTGGTGGAGCTTTGTGGCTTGCCGGTGAATCGTGGACTGGAAGGAATCAGCTTGGGCCCTCAACTGCGTGATACTGGCGCTCCGCGACTGCGACCAGCCATCACTACGCACAACCATGACAACCACGGTATCCGATCGGAGCGATGGCGCTACATTGTCTACGCAGACGGATCGGAAGAACTTTACGACATGGAGCAGGATCCCAACGAATGGAATAATCTGGCCGGCGAATCGGAGTATCGGCAAGTTATTGCTGAGCATCGCAAGTGGATGCCGAACCAGAATGCAAAACCAGTCGCCGGCAGTCGTCATCGAATTTTGACTCGCGATGACAACGGAACCGTCGTTTGGGAAGGAAAGAAGATCGGGGCGACCGATCCGATCCCTGCGAAATGACGTGGATTGTCTGAGGCGACTTTAGCCGAGGCAGGTTTTCAACGCCGCCAACAGGGTTTCGACATTTCGCCGGTTGGCGGAATGCCCCATCAGCCCAATTCTCCACGCCTTTCCGGCGAACACGCCCAATCCGCCGCCGATTTCGATATCGTATTCCTCGAGTAGTCGACGTCGTATTGCCGCTTCATCGATTCCATCGGGTACCGACACACAGTTGAGTGTGCATAGAGAGTTCTTGGGGATGTAGGTCAGACCCAGTGACTCGAGCCCGCTACGAAGCAGGATGTGCATTTCCTTGTGCCGAGCAATTCGGTTCTCCAGTCCCTCTTCGACGACGATCGCCAGCGCTTCACGCAATGCATACACCATGTTGATGGGAGCCGTGTGGTGGTAAGCTCGCCCACCTTCTCCGGTGTAATAATTTTTGAGCATCGAAACGTCCAGATACCAGCTTTGGACTTTTGTTGTACGAGCGTCCATCTTCTCAAGAGCCCGAGGCGAGAAGGAGACGGGCGACAGCCCAGGAGGGCAGGAAAGACATTTCTGAGTTCCGGAGTATACGGCGTCGACTTGCCACTCGTCGATCTTGACCTCATGGCCACCGAGGGAAGTCACGGTATCAAGCGCCAACAGCATGCCAGCATCGTGGACGACTTTGGAAATATCCTCGATCGGTTGGTGGGCTCCAGTCGATGTTTCGGCATGAACGATACCGACAAGCTTGGCTTGGGGATGAGCCGCTACGGCTTCCCCGATTTGATCCGCCGAAAAAGTTTCACCCCAAGGAACTTCGACGGCATGAACGGTGGCGCCACATCGTTCCATATTATCTTTCATGCGACCGCCAAAGACGCCGTTGATACACACGATGACTTCGTCGCCAGGCTCGACAAGATTGGCAATGATGCATTCCATTCCCGCCATACCGGTTCCCGAAACGGGAAAAGTCAGAGCGTTCCTAGTCTGGTAAACCGTTCGCAACAGCTCACAAGTCTCATCCATATACTGGATGTATTGTGGATCAAGATGCCCCAATGTCGGAGCCGAGATGGCTTGGAGGACTCGAGCCGGTACGGTACTTGGACCGGGCCCCATCAAGATTCGTTCGCGCGGATTCAAGGGGGAAATGGTGGTCATGGCATTTGCCTAAGCTATTCAGAGAGTGTTTCGAGAACGCCAACACATATTTCTCGCCGTTCGTGGTTCCCTATTCGATTAGGGCCTAACATAACCGCCAATGTTGCTTGACGGAAGCAAGTGAACGGCAGTGGGGAAATCGTCGACTCGTCGCGGATCTCGCGAGTCGTTATGATATGCGACTTCACATTCTTTGGAGTAGGCGGCATGATCCATCTGATGTTACTAGCCCAAGCCACCGAGCCTGTTGTGGCGGCGCCAGTTGGCAAGCTCATTGCACTGTTGGTGTTTGGAATCGCCCTTTTGCTGGTCCTGATTCTGCGATTCAAACTTCAGGCCTTCCTTGCGCTGATCGTCGTTTCGATCACCGTCGCAGCCAGCTCGACGCTAGTGAATGAAAACGCGGTGCCGCTGACGCAAGTCGCCGATACGATTGTCAAAAGTATGGGCAGCAGTCTCGGGTTTATCGCGACCGTGATTGGTATCGGAGCCATTTTTGGTGCGATCCTCGAACACTCCGGTGGGACCCAGTCGTTGGCCAAGTCGCTGGTTCGCATCTTCGGCGAGGATCGCGCTCCATGGGCGATGCTGCTGACCGGATTCATTATTTCGATTCCCGTCTTCCTTGATGTGGCCCTGGTAATTCTCGCCCCACTACTTTGCGCGCTGGCTCGCGATACCAAGAAACCGTTTCTGCATTTTGGCTTGCCGCTGGTTGTCGGCATGGGAGTCACACATGCCTTCGTTCCACCGACTCCTGGACCTGTCGCTGTGGCATACATTCTCGGGGTGAATCTGGGTTGGGTGATTCTTTATGGAGTCATCGTGGGGCTGCCGACAGCGATCATTTGCGGGCCTTGGTTGTGTAAAAAGCTGGCCAGTGGAATTGAGGTCGACCAGAGCATGATGAGTCTGGAGACGGAAACCAGTTCGGCAGAACTGCCGTCGTTTCAGTTTATTCTGTTTCTGATCGGCTTTCCGATCGCGTTAATCCTTGGGAACACCATCGTGGAGCAGTCGTTCGCTGCCCAATTGCCGACCGGATTAAGTACGAGCGAACGCAAAGCCCAGTTAGTAACAGCGCTGGCCGAATCAAACATCTTCACACAGTTCATGATTTTCCTGGGGCATCCTGTGATCGCCCTGCTAATCGCGACTTTGGTGGCCATCTACTTTCTTGGAACGAAGCGGGGCGTCGATCGAGAAACATTGTTAAACGTCTGCACCAAGGCGCTGGGCCCTGCCGGCATTATCATTCTGATTACCGGAGCCGGCGGAGTATTTAAAGGCGTACTCAAAGAGACGGGAATTACCGACGCGTTGGCGGAACTGTTCGGCAACTCGGGCATCCCGACTTTGGTACTGGCGTGGGTCTTCGCGACTCTGATTCGCATTGCCCAAGGATCAGCGACGGTGGCGATGTTGACCGCCGCCGGGTTGATGGTCGGATTCATCGAGGGGCTGAACCAACACCAGTTGGCGCTGGTCACGATTGCCATTGCAGCCGGAGCGACGGGATTCTCTCACGTCAATGATTCCGGATTCTGGATGATCTCGCGCTACTTTGGCATGTCGGAGTCGCAAACCTTGCGTTCTTGGTCCGTGCTTTCCACGCTAATTTCGTTTATCGGCTTTGGGCTCGCCTTCGCGATCTGGCAGTTCGTCTAGCGGCGGGGATGTAGGGTGTCGCCCTAACCGAACTGGCGAATCGCTTCGTAGATGGCGATCGCCACAGTGTTGCTTAGATTCAGGCTGCGAACCAGATCCGACGTAGGAATCCGCAGGCTGTCGTCTGAATCGTGGTCACAAATCGTGGCTGGTAAACCTTGGGTTTCACTTCCAAACACCAGGACATCCCCCGGCTGGAATTCCACATCCGTATACGACCGAGACGCATGGCGTGAAAAAAACCAATAGCGGTTTTCGGGCAGCGCAGCCGTGAGATCAGTCCACGAGTCCACGGCCTCCCAGTCGACGTGTTGCCAATAATCCAGCCCAGCTCGGCGAAGATGGTGGTCATCCAGCCGAAAACCACAGGGTCGAACGATCCAGAGTTTACATCCGGCTGCCACGCACGTTCGGCCTATATTCCCTGTATTATGAGGAATTTCGGGCTGGTGAAGCACAATGTTTAACTTTCCATTCACACTCATCGTGGTGACATTGTCTCCCGGGCTGCGGTTAGAAACAATAAGCCCTGTGCAGCCGACCGGCGCCGCCCGAACCGCAACACGATACGGTTCGTACTGATCATGGATCAAACAATATAAAAGGAAACGGCTTGGAACTTCCACGTAACGATACTCGCCCCGTCAAAATTGGCTCCGTCACGATTGGTCAGGGGAATCGTATCGCCGTCCAGAGCATGACGGCAACCCACACTCAGAATATTGACGCCACGGTCGAACAAGTGAATGCGCTGCATGCGGCGGGTGCCGATGTAGTTCGCATTGCTGTGGATAGCAAAAAGGACGCCGAAGCGCTGGCGGAGATCCGAAAACAGACGACGGCTAATCTCTCCGTCGACCTCCAGGAGAATTACCGGCTGGCCGAAGTTGTCGCGTCGAGCGTGGATAAGATCCGCTACAACCCAGGTCACCTTTATCACCACGAGCGTGAAAAACCGTGGCAAGAAAAGGTTCGCTACCTGGTTGGTATCGCCAAGGATCATGATTGTGCGATGCGAGTCGGCGTGAACTGCGGCAGCGTGGACCCCGCCAAAGTCGAGAAATTCGCTGAAGACGACTCGATCGGTCCAATGCTGGAAAGCGCTTGGGAACATTGTGAGTTTCTGGACTCAATCGACTACACGCGTTACTGCGTTTCGCTGAAGGACTCGGACCCGCAAAAGGTGATCGAGGTCAATCGTCGCTTCGCCGAGCGTCGTCCTGATGTTCCACTCCACCTGGGAGTCACCGAGGCAGGGTTGCCGCCTGATGGAGTCATCAAGACTCGGATTGCTTTTGAGCAACTGATCAGTCGCGGGATTGGCGATACCATTCGAGTATCACTGACGGTTCCTAACGCTCGCAAACCGGAAGAGATCGAAGCCGGCCGTCAGATTCTTGACGATATTGCGAATGGCCGAGTCCGTACGGTCGTCGAATTCAACACGGACTCGTTAAACATCATTTCGTGTCCGAGTTGTTCGCGAGTCGAGAACGAAGAGTTTATCACGCTGGCGGAAAACGTCAAAGAGATGACGAAATATGCTCAGGATCACGCAATCACGATTGCTGTGATGGGGTGCCGAGTCAACGGACCGGGTGAAACGGACGATGCGGACCTGGGGTTGTGGTGCGGTCCCAACTACGTGAATTTGAAGCGTGGCAGTGAAGAGTTAGGGCAGTATTCCTACGACGATATTCTGGCGAAGTTGAAATCCGAGTTGGACGAGTTGATTGCAACGAAGGCGTGAACAGGCGACGGTTGACGCATCACTTGCCGTGCCGACGAAAATGGAACCGGGCGGCTTCATCATAAACCATCCGTCGAATCGCAGGTCAATTCGTCTTGGCCTGCGCTTTCGAAGGCTCTGCTTCCGCTGCCTTGTTCGTCTTCGGCTTCACTCGAGGGACTAACCGTAGATGAATCTTCGTCGCCAACGGTGGGATGTTCTCTTTGAATGCGCCGAAAACCAACTCCGCATTGCCCTGCGAACTTTTTACTGGCAAATCCATCGTGGCGGTGGAGAAATTGGAAACGCAAATCAGCTCGCCGCCTTCCGCGAGATAGTATCGCTTTCCTTCTTCTTCGCGGAATTCGCTGCCCGAGAAAACCCAATCATGGGACATGGCTTTTCCAGTCGGCATATGTTTCACCATTTGCTGCCCACGAATCGTCTTCACTTTTCCGTTTTCGTCCAGCCAATCGACGTAGACGTCAATGATCGGCCCTTTCGCTGATTGGTATTCGGGGGAGAACTTCACGGGCTGTCCCGGTTTGGCTCCGATTGCCAACAGAGCGGTGTGCACCATGAAGGCGGGTGAATTCACGACCACCACCGACTCGTACTCCTTGGTGTTGCGTGGGCAGGCGAACATTTCGAGTGGCCCTTCGCGATGACAGATTTCGCCAGCCACGATGACCGATTTCTTCTTGGATTTGATGTCAATCCACACAGCGTTCTTTTGAAGTTGTTTCCATGTCGCGGAAACGGGCAAGTCGGGGCGACTGTCGACATAGGCCGGTTCTTCGGTGACCTCGTCACCTGTCGCCGCATCCGTCGATTTGGCGGGTTGTTCGGTCGTCTGAGCGAGGCACGCCCAAGGCAATCCGGCGACTGCAATGTAGGCGACGCAAAGGATGAGCAATGTTTCCCGTTTAAATACTGACACCAAAATCTCCTCCGGATGGCCGAATTGCCTTGCGATAGAATTGCGAGTTGCGGGGGTTTAACCAATCGCTACATTATCTGCTGGTTGGGCTCGGCCGACCACAAACAGCAGCAACCGGGAATTATACCCCGCATGGAAAGATTGTTGGATGTCGACTGCGAATC
>CAYYHV010000113.1:0-9485 GCA_964471695.1 uncultured Pirellulaceae bacterium | reverse complement strand
CGCCCAAGAAGAAGCGAAAATCAAAGAAGAAGGTGTCCGGTAGGCTCAATTCAGCCACCATCCTGACGGCCATTGAGTCGACCAATGGTGAGGGCGATCAGGCTTTTCAGCTTTGGGCCGAATATCTGGCGGATCGTGCTCGCCCTGAGCGCATTGAAAGACTTTTCTCCAAAACGTCGCACCCGCTGACTTGGTGTGTCACCGACACAACGCTTCGAGATACGGAAGCGTTTGCGAAATTCAAGCGGGTTGGCAAGAAGTCCAAGGCTAAACTCAAATCCAAGTCCAGCAATAAAGCCGCGACGAAACTACAGGCCGACTCGATCAAGAAGTGGTTGGAGCGACTGGAGTCCGGTGAATCAACGGCTGCGTTCTTCCTCGACGCGATTTTCCTGTGCCACCAATTGCCGAAGCTTGCGTCGGACATCGGACGAGAGTCGTGGAATGAACTTTACAGTCACTTGATCGCTTTGTCGCGTGAATGCGTGGTTGGGGGGCCAGCCGAGAATCCGTGGACGGCACAGTTGGCGATCGTAGAATTACCGATCACGCTGGCTTATCTGTTTCCCGAACTCGAAGAGTGTGGGAAACTCGGGCGCGATGGTGCTGAGCGTTTGTCGAGCAGTATTACGGACTTGCTGGATGGACAAGGGTTCCCGACGGCTCGAGACCTTTCGTGGATGTATCCACTAGCGGCGGCTTGGACGCGCTCTTTGACGATGATCAAAGAGATTCGCGGCTTGAAGGTCGATAGCAATGCCAAACTCGAATACGAATGGCTCTTGCGGAATATTCTGCGGCTGACGGATAGCAAAGCATCGCGGCCTTTCTCAACCGAGACCGTGGATCCTGTTGGTTTGCAGCAGATGATTAAAGCCGGCACAAAGTTGACTGGTGACGTGCAGGACGTCGCGCTCAGCAAACTTGTTCTACAAGGCAAAGATATCCCCGATTCGAAGCTCCCGCCGGATTCTGGATATCATTCTGAATGGTGTGGTTTAGCAGTCCTGAAATCGGATTGGGAAGTCGATTCGCCTCAGTTGATCGTGGACTTTTCGGAGTTGACGCTAAAGGTCGAGTTACGCGTCCAAGGCAAAACCGTTTTCTCAACGCCATGGGACGCTGACGTCCTTGTTGACGGCAAGCGATTGAGGCCCAAGGGGGCAAGTTGGGAATCCGTGTGCTGGTTTGCTGACTTTGATGTGGACTATCTTGAATTGCAGCTCGAGTTGACCGACGGTTGGACAATTCAACGCCAGTTCCTGATGGCTCGACAGGACCTGTTTCTGTATACCGCCGACGTATTGCTGGGGCCTGGGGAAGCCCACGCCAAAATAGACTATCGAATTACGCTTCCTTGTGGAGCGGATATTCGACTCGAACCTCAAGAAGATTCTCGAGAGGGTTCTATTGTCGGCAAAAGAAAAATTGGCGTGGCGATGCCTATTGGTTTGCCCGAGTGGCGAGCGGACCCGCGCCTAGGCGAATTGCAGATGCGGGACGGTGCCATCGAACTGGCTCAGAAGCATCAAGGCAGGGCCTTGGTCGCACCCCTGTTCTTTGATTTTCATCGCACTCGCATGCGGAAGCCGTTGACTTGGCGGCAGTTAACCGTCGCCGAATCGTTGCAGATTCAAACGCGAGACCAAGCTGTTGGCTATCGAGTCCAAGTGGGCCACGAGCAATGGTTGTTCTACCGTTCACTCGCAAAGGGAGCTTGTCGCACGGTGCTGGGGCAGAACCTGACGGCTGAGTTTTTGTGCGCACGTTTTCTGGACGATGGTGACGTCGATCACATTATTCAAGTGGAGTAGTCGATCGAATGAGCGAACTGGCGACGAAACTTCGAGCCAACTTTGAATCCGTGCAAGACCGCATCGCCAACGCAGCGGTAGCATCCGGACGCGATCCATCAACGGTCACCCTGATTGCGGTGACCAAGTATGTCGACGCCGAGCTTACAAGAGCCATGGCTCACGCAGGTTGCAAAATTCTGGGCGAGAATCGTCCGCAACAGATGGCTGCCAAAGCCGAAGCCCTCTGTGGGGAACCAAACATCGTTTGGCATCTGATTGGCCATTTGCAACGAAATAAGGTCGAAAAGACACTGCCTCATGCCGATTTGATCCATTCGGTTGACAGCCTACGATTGCTGGAGGCGATTGATAAGGCGGCTGCTAAACGGGAAACCTGTCAGGATATTCTGCTCGAAGTGAACATTTCTGGCGACGACGCCAAGCATGGCTTCACTGCGGAGGAAATGCCGGATGCTCTTCAATCGGCGGCTGAGTTGGCGAACGTTCGCGTTCGTGGACTGATGACGATGGCGGCGCTTGAGGGAGGCGTTGCGTCAGCCGAACAAAATTTCGCGGAAATGCACGAATTGCATCAACAATTGGCAACGTCGGCTCCTGAAGGCGTCTCGTTGAACGAGCTATCGATGGGCATGAGCCGTGATTTTGAAGTCGCTATCAAGCACGGGGCGACGATGGTGCGAGTCGGATCGGCGCTGATAGAGGGCGTTCAATAATAACGATGGGTTGGGCACTATGGATGCAGTCTTACGAAGTTTCGCATACAGTCTCGACTACCTTCGCGAACAAGTTGCCGATGTGTCGGATGAACAGTTGGTGGTTGTTCCCGACGGCTTCAATAACCACCCGGCGTGGGTGATTGGGCATTTGACTTATAGCTGTCAAGCTATGGGTGGGGAGCTGGGTGTGAATCCCTGGTTGCCCGATGCATGGCAGATGTGGTTTGGTACGGGCAGCTCCCCTTCGGACGACTTCGGTACACTCGTTAGTTCAAAGACCGAATTGTTGGAGGCGCTCGCCGAGGGCCAGAGACGGATCAGCCGCGCCGTTGTAAACATGAGCGACTATCAGTTAAATCAGCCCCTTCCTGATGAGAAGTACCGAAACATCATGCCGACGATCCGACATGCGCTGACGCAAGTGTTGGTCGCTCACACGGCTAACCACGTTGGGCAGTTGACGTTATGGCGACGCATGATGCAATTGGCTCCGATTCGACCTTACCTGTAGTTCGCGTCGCTTGCGGCGGATGGAGATGAGACTGTGGAAGAGCCTCGACGCCGTCGTCAGATCACGCTTTTCGTTCCGCAACCTGCATGCGAACGCATCGAAGCCGTTCGGCAGCGGTTCAATCCTATTCAATACGGATTGATCGCTGCCCACGTAACACTCTGTCGAGACGATGAAGTCACAGACTGGGAAATGCTCCACGATCGGGCAAGTGAGCTTACGGAGTTCGAGTTGTGTCTGGAGTTTGGTGCTCCAAGTCGTGATGGTAACTTTGTCTCGCTTTCCGCGGTTGAGAATGCCGAGTTTCATCAACTCCGACGGTGGTTATTGCGAAACGACAACTGTCGACTTTCAGAACCACATATCACCTTGATACACCCTCGGAATGGAACGTGCAGCCATCAGGAGTATGAGACAATATGTCGCATGGTTGGAGCGATCACGATTCGTTTTCCTACGCTGACATTCATCGAGAAAAATGGCAATTCCCCGTGGAATAGACTGGTCGACTTTCCAGCCTAACGTGACGAAATTCCGTTCGAGTCATTCGCTTCTACAATCGCCGCAGCGGCCCAATCGCGGATGTCCGAACCAAGTGTCCTTGCACCAACGGTCGTCGAACCGACGAGTCCCATCCGAAAAGCCCCACGGTTCTTGGCTTGCGCGATCGGCGGGTTCAATTCCCTTTCCATCATAGGGGTGCGATTCGGTATACTCGTCGTAAACTATCAGGGCATGGAACGAGAATTGGAATGGACGAAAACGTCGAATCGGGTAATCACATCGGCACGATTACCGACGCAACCAAAGCCGTCTTCTCGGCGCGGAATCTCTCCAAGACGTATGATATGGGCGAAGTGCAAGTGCAGGCGCTCCGCGGCGTCGATCTGGATCTCTATTCCGGTGAGTTTGTCGTATTGTTAGGTCCTTCGGGGAGCGGTAAATCGACTCTGCTTAATATTCTCGGCGGATTGGACGTACCAACAGAAGGCGTGGTTCGTTATCTCGACAAGGAAATCACCGCATACAACGATGCGTCGTTGACGAAATATCGACGAGAGCACGTCGGATTCGTTTTTCAATTTTACAATCTGATTCCCAGCCTGACCGCGAAAGAGAACGTTTCACTGATTACGGAGATATCGCGTGATCCAATGAAACCCGAAGACGCGCTTGCCATGGTCGATTTGGCTGATCGGATGAACCATTTTCCGGCTCAGTTGTCGGGCGGCGAGCAGCAACGCGTCGCGATTGCCCGTGCGATTGCGAAACAGCCTAATGTGCTACTGTGTGACGAACCTACCGGTGCCTTGGACATTAACACCGGCGTCGTTGTACTTTCGGTGATTGACCGAATCAACCGTGAACTGGGAACGACGACTGCGGTCATTACCCATAACGCAGCGATCTCGAGTATGGCTCATCGAGTCATCAGATTAGCCGATGGTCGCGTGAAAGAGGTTTCCAAGAACACTGAACGACTTCCAGCTTCAGAACTGAGTTGGTGAAAAAGGAAAGTGAGCGCACACACAACGATTTGAATTTCGCACTTTAGCAACCTAGGCCAAAATTCCAGCCGCCCACATCGGTACTCGTATATCAATTTCGCTTTAGCAGCAACGTGCAAACTCATGTTCACTTCGCTCGATCGTAAGCTCTTTCGTGATCTGTGGAATATGAAAGGGCAGGCGATCGCCATTACCGCAGTCATTGCTTGTGGAATCGCTACGTTCGTGATGTCGCTCAGCACGATCAGTTCGCTCGAAGTCACAAGAGCGACTTATTACAACCGATATCGTTTTGCTCATGTGTTCGCTCATCTGAAACGAGCCCCGGAAACTTTAGCCGGAAGGTTGCGTGATATTCCGGGTGTGGCTCAAGTCCAGACGCGGATTGTCATGGACGTCACGCTCGACGTGTCCGGATTAAACGAGCCCGCCGTAGGACGCTTAATATCCATCCCTGACCATAAACAACCGGGACTGAACGATATCTACTTGCGACGCGGTCGTTACATTGATCCGACTCGATCGGGTGAAGTGCTGGTGGGTGAGTCGTTTGCGCTCGCGCACAACTTGGAACTTGGGGCTGAGATCACCGCCATTATCAACGGTCGCAAGCAGCAGTTGACGGTGGTCGGAGTCGCTTTATCCCCCGAGTATATTCTCCAGTTCAAACCGGGCGAGTTGCTGCCGGACGCGAAACGGTTCGGAATCTTCTGGATGGGGCAGACACAATTGGCCGGCGCATTTGACATGGACGGCGCCTTCAATGACGTGACGATCAGTGTGATGCGTGGCGCGAATGTCGAGGAAGTCATCCGGCTGATGGATAACTTGACCGAGCCCTATGGTGGTACCGGTGGCTATGACCGTGAACAGCAAAACTCGTTTCGCTATCTGTCGGATGAGATTCAGCAGCTAAAAGGGATGGCACGAATTGCACCGACGATCTTTCTTTCCGTAGCGGCGTTTCTCTTGAACGTGGTTCTATCCCGTGTCATCAAGACGCAGCGTGAGCAGATTGCGGCGCTCAAGGCCTTTGGCTATTCGAAGTGGGAAGTTGGTGTGCACTATTTGAAGTTGACGCTGGTGATCGTCACGATTGGTACCATTCTGGGCACCCTGATGGGAGTCCGCTTCGGCCAGGGACTGACGTCTCTCTATACCGAGTTCTACAAGTTTCCTTTGTTTGAGTACGTTTTGCCTTTTTGGGTTGTGGCGTCGGCCATCGCCATCGGCTTTGGTGCCGCTGTTATCGGAGTCCAAACGTCGGTGCGTGCCGCGATATCGCTGCCGCCGGCTGAGGCCATGCGTCCCGAACCCCCCGCGACGTATCGTCGCACCCTCATGGAACGCAGCGGAATGGGCGTGCTGCTATCTCCAGCCGGGCGGATGGTTTGGCGTAACATCGAGCGGCGGCCTCTCAAAGCCGGGCTGTCTTGCCTGGGGATCGCAATGGCGTTGGCGGTTCTGATTCTGGGAAGTTTCACGACTGACGCATTGCAGTACTTGATCAATTTTCAATTCCGAGTCGCTCAGCGCCAAGATGTGATGGTGACGTTTATCGAGCCCATTGTTGGGGGCGTCAAACGTGAGATTCAGAAGTTGCCCGGCGTGATGCAAGCCGATTTCTTTCGTAGTGTTGCCACGCGACTCCGGCACGAGCACCATGATCGAAGAGTCGCGATTATGGGGCTCGACGGGGAGAGTGAACTGTTTCGGCTGATGAATGATCAGGAGCAGAGCGTGACGATCCCGCAGGACGGCTTGCTTCTGAACACGAAACTGGCAGAACTCCTCGACGCGAAACTGGGTGATGAAGTCACGATCGAAGTTCTCGAAGGGCAACGCGGAATCTATACGTTGCCTGTCACTGGGCTCGTTACGGAACTCGGCGGCTTGAATGCCTACATGTATGAATCAGCGTTGCATCGAATGTTGCAGGAGGACAATCACGTCTCGGGGGCGTTTCTGAAAGTCGCGAAATCGGAGACGGCTGACCTGTATCGACAACTGAAGGAGACGCCGAACGTCGCGGGCGTGAGTATCAAGGCAGCCGCCATTCAAAGCTTCAATGATACGATTGCCAACAACCTTGGTAAGATTCGGGGGTTCAACGTATTCTTTGCTACGATCATCGCAGTCGGTGTGGTCTACAACAGTGCCCGCATCGCCTTGGCGGAACGCAGTCGTGAATTGGCGACGTTGCGTGTAATGGGGTTTTCCAAGGCGGAAGTCTCGACCATCCTGCTGGGGGAATTGGCGATTTTGACCCTTGCTGCGATTCCGCTGGGCATGGCGATTGGGTACGCGTTGGCGTATCAAGTCTCATTGGGGCTCGATACCGAAGTGTACCGAATCCCTTTGGTGGTGAATCCATCGACCTATGCCACGGCGGCTTTGGTTGTCATCGGTGCCGCCATCGGCTCAGGGTGGCTGGTACGTCGCGGATTAGGACAGCTTGATCTCGTGGGTGTATTGAAAACGAAGGAATAACAACTTGAAGTGGGTAAGACGAATCCTCGTGTTGGCATTAGCCATCGGCATTGCGGTTGCCATCTATTGGGCGATGCTAACGCCTCCCGTGCGCGTCGATGTAGATCAAGTCACGCGTGGTCCGATGCAGGTAACAGTCGACGAAGACGGAAAGACACGCATCAAAGATCGATACATGGTGTCGGCTCCAATTGCCGGTCGGCTATTACGAATTGAGATCGAGCCGGGTGATACGGTTGTCGCGACCGATACCGTGGTGGCCACGATCGAGCCTAGCGACCCTCAGCTACTTAACCCACGTGAGCTCGCCACGGCGGAGGCTCGCGAGAAAGCCGCCGAAGCAGCACTCAAACGTGCGGAACCCGCCGTAAGGTCTGCCAAAGCCGAACTCGATTTTGCTGAATCGGAAATGGGCCGTCAAAGCAAGCTCGCTGAATCCAAAGCCGTTTCGACTAGTGACGTCGAGAACGCCCGTCGTGCCTATCGCATGAGTGCCGAACAGTTTCGATCCGCAAAAATCTCCGAGGATATCGCCCGCTTTGAATTGGAGCAGGCACGGGCAGCCCTCATGCCTTCGCGTTCCAAGGAGTCGAAGGAAAAGGCTGCAGCGGACCAATTCGACATTCGCTCTCCCATCCGGGGGCGAGTCCTCAGAGTGCTTCAGGAGAGCTCGTCAGTCGTAACTCCCGGTCTGAATTTGCTCGAAGTGGGCGATCCTACCGACCTCGAATTAGAAATCGACGTCCTTTCCTCGGACGCGGTTCAGGTGCGTCCAGGCCAGAACGTTATCATCGAACATTGGGGCGGTGACAAGCCGCTCGATGGGATCGTACGACTGGTGGAGCCTTCGGCATTCACGAAAATATCGGCGCTGGGTGTAGAGGAACAACGAGTCAACGTCATCATCGACATCACGAATCCAGTCGAAGAACGACCGACGCTCGGAGACGGTTTCCGCGTCGACGCCAAAATCATTGTGTGGTCCTCAGAGGAAGTTCTCCGAGTCCCCACAAGTGCGCTATTTCAAGATGAGAGCCAATGGTACGTATTCACAATGAGAAATGGCCAAGCGATGCGAACTCCTGTACAGCTTGGACGTCGGAACGTGCTTCAAGCCGAAGTTCTTGATGGGCTGAACGCGGACGATACCGTGATTCTTCATCCAAATGACCAGATCACCGACGGGACGGACGTCGACGTTGCAGCCACGTCGGGCTAGGCATTTTTTTTTGTTATTCTGGTGTAAGGATTTGCAGCCTCACTCGTCCATTGTCCGCAGGTATTACCAAGATCAAGCAAATCGGAAGAAATCCATGGAAGTTCTCGATTCAATCTACAATCGTCGATCCGTGAAACACTTTGATCCGGATCACAAAATGACGCCGGAAGATGAGAAGAAATTGTTCGAAGCGGTGATACAGTCGCCAACCAGCTTCAATATCCAACATTGGCGATTCGTCGTACTTCGCGACTCGGAGTTACGTGCAAAGATTCGGACTGAATTCGGAAACGATCAAGCACAGATGACGGATGCGTCGCTTCTCGTGCTGTTTACGGCTGACGTAAAAGCGTGGGAAAAAGAACCCAGTCGATACTGGCAGAACGCACCCCAACCGGTCAATGAATTGTTGACCGGTTGGATGGGACCATTTCATGAAGGTCGCGAATGGTTGCAGCGGGATGAGGCGCAGCGTTCGATCGGGATGGCGATGCAAACCATGATGCTTGCGGCTCAGGGGTTGGGATACCAATCGTGTCCCATGATTGGGTTTGAAATCGAAAAGGTTTCCGATCTGATTCATCTACCCAAAGACCACGTCATGGGGCCGATGGTCGCGATTGGTAAAGGCACAAAAGACCCATGGCCCAAACCGGGCCAACTCCCACTGAACGAAGTGGTTTTCGAAAACTCGTTTTGATTGCAGCACCGTTTGCTCGCAAAACCCAATTGAAATCCGTATGGCCGCCCGCTGATCGGGCGGCATGATACGAGCCCTTTGATCTTGCATCGAAGTGTAGCCCGATTTTGCTCTACGGAAATGCTTGGGTGCTGGTTTCGTCTAGGCAACAGTTAACGATATCTGTCGCGAGCGGTTCGAACTAAGCTGCTTTTACGGAGAATGCAAAGTGCAATCCCGATGATGAGATACCGGTGAACACTTGGTTCAGGAACACTTGCTACTCTGAATCCGTCACTTGGAAGAAAGTCGTCAATATTCAGCTGGGTCAAACTATCAGAATCAATCAGGTTTGAACTTGAAGTCCAATCTCCCCCACGTATGATCCTTCTCGCGAATGGGTCACTGTTTACTCCGTGAATGCCGCCTAGCGACGATTCTTGCCACTCCCAAACGTTCCCGCCCTGACCGACCGTACCAAATGAACTAGGTCCACCGGACATGAATACGGAAGATGGGCCGACCAAGTCGGGTTGCCGATACAC
>CAYYHV010000112.1:6319-18352 GCA_964471695.1 uncultured Pirellulaceae bacterium | reverse complement strand
CCATTTGTTGATCAATGCACTCGTACTGGAGGCGTTTCAGGAAGTGATTCCAGGAACCACTGGAAGCTTGGTGTATTTCATCAGTCACAACATCGCTCGTAAGGAAATTTTGGATGACCGACCGACTTGGGTTCACCGCAAGGGAGCGACTCGAGCGTTTCCAGCAGGGCATCACGCATTGCGTGAGACCCCGTTTGCGGAAACCGGTAACCCAATTTTGCTGCCTGGAAATCCGCGTGATGGATCGGCAGTCATGGTGGCGGACGAAGGAGCCGAGAAATCGTGCTTCAGCGTGAACCACGGAGCTGGACGTGTCTTGGGGCGGCGCCAGGCTAAGAAGGTGCTGGATCAGAACGCGATTGACACCGAATTTGAAGAACACGATATCCTGAGCAACTGTCGCCAATATCCCAAGGACGAGGCGCCAGATGCCTATAAAGATTTCGACGAGGTTTTGAATTCGGTGAAGACGGCTGGTCTGGCCAGCGAAGTTGCCCGATTGAAGGCGCGTTTTGTGATTAAGGATGGAAGCAAGGCCGATGACTAGTGCGTCGGTCGATGCGATCGGCGGGTAGCCCAGAACTGCCCGCCGATCTTTTGGATTGTGAGCGAGATACGAAAATGATTGAGATTGATGGTTCCAAGGGTGAAGGTGGTGGTCAGATTATCCGATCGTCGTTGGCGTTGTCTGCGGTGACTGGCAAGCCGATTTGCGTGGACAATATTCGAGCCAAACGTTCCAAGCCTGGCTTGATGCGTCAGCACCTGACGGCTGTCCGCGCCGTCGCCCAAGTCTGTAACGCTGCGGTCGAAGGCGCTGAGTTGGGAGCCAGTCGTATCACGTTTGAGCCACAGTCGATTCGTGGCGGCGACTTTCAGTTCCAAGTCGGTACGGCGGGTAGTACGTCGCTGATTGCACAATCCGTATTGCCGGCGTTGATGCTGGCCGACGAGCCGTCAACGGTGACCTTGGAAGGAGGTACCCACAATCCCTGGGCTCCGCCGTTTGATTTCTTGCAGCGAGTCTACCTGCCGCAACTGGCAAAGATGGGGCCGCAAGTTCAATGTGAGTTGGAATCGTATGGATTCTATCCCGCGGGCGGCGGCAAGATTCGGTTAGAGATTCAACCGTGCGAAAACCTGAATGCGTTCAAATTGCTAGAGCGTGAGGGAAAGCTGGAACCGCGCGTGACGGCATTGGTGTCAGGCCTTCCCGCCTCGGTTGGGGATCGTGAATGCGATACGATTCGGCGCAAGTCGGGATGGCGATCTGAGTGTTTTCAAACCCACGTAGTTGAGCGACCGCAGGGGCCAGGCAACGTGGTCCTTGTCGAGCTAAAATCGGGCAATGTGACGGAGATGGTATCCGGCGTTGGCAAGGTAGGCGTCAAGGCGGAGCAAGTCGCTCGTCAAGCCTATCGCACGGCCAAGGCATATTTGGAAAGCAATGTCCCGGTCGGCGAGTACTTGGCGGATCAATTGATGATGCCGATGGGATTGGCAGCCAGTCGGGGGCAATCCAGTGAGTTTCGCACGATGGAGTTGTCGATGCACAGTCAGACGCATCTGGATGTCTTGAAGAGGTTTCTGGACATTGAGACGTCGGTGGTGCAAGAAGAAGCAGGCTCCGTCGTTGTGAGGATTTCACCAGGCTCGTAGTGGGTTGGGGCTTCCGTCTTCGGCTTCCTTGCGTAGTCTGAGCAGCAAGAACTAACGCATTCGCATTTTTGTGGTCCATGGGCTCTCGTCCATGGTGACATGATATCGCCACTTCGTGGCTGGACGGACGAAGGGTACGAGGCAAATGGCGAGCAGCCAACCGGATGGTTCGGGGACGGAGTGGGCGGTAATGTCCAGGCGATAGAGCTGCACGTCGTCAGAACTAGCGGTGCCGGTGACACGAGCGTAGTAGGTTCCGCCGGAGTTTAGTTCCAGTTCTTCGATTTCTTCGATGCCAAATTGCGTTGCGTCGGCGCTGGCGAGTCGCGAAAAACCGTTCGTGTCGAGTATCGTTAGCCGCAGGTCACTGATTGTCTGCGCATCAATAAGTGTTCCATCTTCATCATACTGCGGGCCAAGCGGCTGAAGCGAAAAGCCCACCGTCGCGGGACCGGGGACTTGGAAGGAAAAGTAGTCCGAGTCCAGGCCATCGTCGAGACTGACAAAGTCGACTTGATCCAATCCTACGAACGTATTATCCGAGGCATCGGTGCCTACGGACAGAATGTCCCCGGCTTGAGCCATCGAGCCAAGGTGCGTTGCGGATGACGGGAAATCGTTGCTGGTGCCCGACGGATTCAATTTCTCGTAAACATCACCATACATCCGATGGATGCCCCGAATATCATCTAGTTGCGGCCCGTCAAAGCTGGGATCTGGCGGGAGCTCCATCAGAAAGGAGTGGTTGAGCGATGACGAATGGTCCAGCCCCATGGCGTGGCCAATCTCGTGCATCAGAGCATTGCGCATAGCGCGATACTCTTGGGCTGCATTCGTAAAGAACAGCACATTGTCCGTGTTCAGCACGATGTCGCCACTGTCGGGGAACAGTCCGAAAGCGTTGGCACCTTCGGTATAGGAGCCACCAATCCGAATGTCACTGCGGACTCCGGTCGATCCTGGGACAGTCAACAATTGCGTCCCGTCGTCGTTGGCTTCGTAGCTGAATGTGACTCCGCTAAGTTCCGACCAGCGCCCAAACGCATGATCGAAATGATGGAACCATGGACGCATCGTTAAGTCGTTGCCGCCCGGACCTGTTCCGAAATGCGTATCGAAAAACGACTTGATGTTATTATTCTCGAAATCAGGAATGACCGTTCCGTCCAGTGCGAACCCCCAACTGACGTGGATCGGATTGCCCATCGAGCCCGCGGCGCCGGCGGCGGTTCGCGTCCAGCGTCGCTCAATGTCGTACGCCGATACCGAGCACGTCATCGTAAAGATGAATGCCCATAACAAGCCGCGGCGGATCAAGGTGTGGAGACTCACGAGCTGACGGTTTTCTGCTACGTATTCATGATTGCGGATGACTGCGGGTCGGGCTGCTTATCTAATTGTCTCTAGTTGCGCGCTTGCCAATCGTCAGAACTTACAATCTCATTGCCATCACGGCTGAGAATGGAAACAACAACGGATGAAGGGGCGGATTCGGAAATCAGCGAAACCGAACCGTCGCACATGGCAACGAAGGCTCCGTTGTGAAATCCAAACGGATCACGGTAATTGTGTGTGTTGACGGGGAATCCAAAAAAGAACCCAATGTCGCAAGTCGCCCAAGCGCCTTCCGAGGGTGTGTGGTTGGGGGCGCTTGAGTCGAGTCCCATGCCGAATGGTTTGCCGGCTTGTTCCACCAGCAAAGCCGTCTTGGACAGTCCGTCGAGCACCTTGCGTAGCGAACCCGGTTTAGTGCGTAACGCTGCGCTGCGGGGGCTGAGTGGAATTTCCGGGTGGGTAGCGAACAAACGATAATCTCTGCCGGCATGCCAGGCTCCCCGATAGGGAAAGCCGCGTTGTTCCGAGTTGACACTGAACACCGCCACAAAATCGTGGGCGCCGGCGCTGAGCGTATTGGTTTCGTATTCCGCGCCAAGATTGTCAATCTGACGCGGTGAGTTCGGAGTCGATGGGCATTGGAAATCGGCCAGTCGCTCAAGCACCAGTGGACGATTGGAATCATGCAATGGCGATTCATTCAATCGCAATTGGTCGTACAGCCCCTGTTGCTCAAGATAGGGGAGCAGTGTGACTCGCCAGGAAAAATTGTTCCACGGCATGACTTCACCGGTCCGCCACATCGGCGGCAATTGCTCGTTACGTCCAGTCGAGTAGTTGAGCGTCGCCAGTGCAAGTTGACGCGCATTGTTGATGCAAGTCGTTCGACGTGCGGCTTCGCGCGCCGCTTGGATTGCGGGAAGTAGGAGCGCAGCGAGCAAGCCGATGATAGCCACAACAACAAGTAGCTCCACGAGCGTGAAGCCCTGGATGGTCGGTCGCCGATGGGTTCGGGTTGTTGACTTCATGGTCCGCCCCTGGGGTGTTTGGCCGGTTGTTATTCTAGGTTGCCGTTTCAACGTATGCGAGCTTTGGGTTTCTGAATGTGGTCTCTCCGCCACCGGCGATCAATCCTAACCGACCCGCGAATCGTGCGGCCGGCTGCTCAAATTCCGATGACGCTTGGTCAAGTCCATCGGGAGAAATGGTCCACTGGTTGGTTGGAAGAACGTCGCCGCACCAGCTAACAATGGGAAACCCTGTTTCGCGCATCGCAATTTCCAGTGAGACATGCTTGGTGTCCGTTGGCACATTGACGGGCACGGAAGCGAAGGATTGCTCAAGTTCGGTGTGCCAGATTCCGTCGATTTTTTGGGTGCGGCACGCGTTCCATTCCAGCCGATGAGATTGTTGTTGAACGTCGTGGACGAGCCTGATCGTCTGATAAAGGTGGACGGGTTTGTCAGGGTCAGTCTTCCAACTGTTGCCAGGCGGCTGATGAAATCGAAAGAAGATGCCAGCGTTTCCATGCCAATCGTTCTGAGCGAATTCGACGTGCATTCGGTAGCCTCGTATCAAGGACGGTTGACCGAAGTTGAGCAACAGCGGTTGTTCGGAGCGAACGTGGAACTCGTCCGGGCTGGGAGATTGCCAGAGAGAATCAGGTGGGTTGGCATGGGCTGCCAGAACGCGTGGCTCGGCGGGAAGCAGCGGACGCCAACCAAATTCGATAGTGGTTTTCGGAGCGTGCCGCCATCGCGACGCAGCAAACGCGACTGCTGCAATTCCCAAAGCTCCGGCAAGCATCGCCTGGCGACGAGTCAGTTTGGGGCCAGTCGTCGATGCCTGAGGTGCTGGCTCGATGCCGGCTTCGGTTATCAACACGTCGAGGTCTGCGCCTCGACACCAAGGAGCCAGAGCGGGAAGCAATGCATCCACGCTACCGAACCGATCTTCCGGCGATTTGGAAAGCAACTTGGAGACAATCCGATTCAACTCGATTGGTACATCGGGACGCAACGCGGTGATGGAAGGAATGGCTGCCTTGCAATGGGCGGCACAACGATCGGCAAACCCATCGGGCAGCGGGCGATACGGCGCAGTGCCCGTGAGCAGTTTGAACAAGGTGCAACCAAGGCTGTAGAGATCCGAACGCAGATCCACCGGTTGGAGGTTCCATTGTTCGGGCGGCATATAATCCGGAGTACCGTCAGGCCAATGGGGTTGTTTGCTTGGGGGATCCTCGGACGAATCATCGGTGGCGCCGTGCCCGGGGATGGTTTGAACCAGGCCCAGGTCGAGCAGTTTAATTTGGCGAGCCGAAGTGAGTAACAGATTGGATGGTTTCAAATCACGATGGACAAAGCCGTTTTCGTGGAGATGCTTCAGCCCTATTGCCGTTTGCCGTATGGCCTCGCAGGCATTCGCAATCGACAGCGGTGCACAAGTCGCAACCACCTGAGATAAATCGACTCCCGGCACAAACTCCATGGCGAGAAAGTGACGCCCATCGGCTTCGCCCGCGTCGGTTGCACGAATCAAGTTGGGATGATCAAGTCGCGCTACTGCCCGTATCTCTTTGAGGAAGCGTTCGACCTGATTCGGATTGAAATCATGATCGGGACGCAACAACTTGATTGCCACCGGACGATCGAGCGGTACGTGCGTCGCGCGAAAGACGCTACCGCTCGCCCCACGCCCCAAAGCAGCATGGACTTGGTAGTTACCCAGTCGAAAGGGGACTTTGAGGGGTTCAGATTCGAAGGCTAGTCGTGAATCTCGGACCAGATTGGCATAAAGCGATCGAAACGCGGGTTCGTCATCATCTGTCGACGGTTGCGAACACAATTCGCGTACGAAAGTATCACTGGGCTCAGTCAAGGCGTCGACGGTCAACTCACAAGCCTCGCAGGCCTGAAGATGGGATTCGTAGTCGTTCCAGGCAACGTTGTCGACGTTGCCTCGAAGTGCGCTCTGCCACTGTTCGGTTGTCGGGCAGACACCGCGATTGGCTGAGTACGATTCGCTATGGCCGGTTTGCATGGCCGAATCCCAACTGAAACTTCGTAACCCGGTAAAGTCGAATGATCGTTGCGTGGCCGATTAGGCTGATGCCTCGCCTGCGAGTATGCGCAGTCGTCTGAGGATTCGCATCTTGACTAATCGTACTGCATTGGATGTCATCTCGAATTGTTCTCCCGCTTCCTTGGCGGTTTGTCCGTCTACAACGACTTGCCAGAAGACTTGCCAATCCCGATTGGAAAACTCCGATTGGATTTGGTCAACAATCTTCTTGTCGAGCTTCTTGTATCCGCCGACTCCCGTCGATTCTTCGGTGCGAGAATCAATCGGTAATTCCATAAATCGTTTCTGGGCATCCGTCCCACCGAATGCTTGTTCTTGTCTTCCCGGTCGACGACCAAAATGATCTCGCAGTTTGTTCCGCGTGATGGCATACAACCAACCGCGAAACGTATCTCCGGCTTGATCGTGGTGGAAATCTACGAGCTTTCTTGCGACGGCTCGAAAGACTTCCTGGACGATGTCACTGGCATCGTCGGGTTGCAATCCCGATTGGCGACACCAGCGATAGATTCGACGACTGTACTTGTCGACGATCCTCTTCCAGGCTGCAGGGTGGTTTTCCCGTGCAGCTTGGAGCAGGGTCGGCGAAGTCCGACTGATCGTGCCCTCGTTATGATTCAACGACATAGCGCTTCACAAAATTATGAGATTTGGGAAAAGGCGTGTTTTCGCCGGGAAAACGAGGTTTTCGCAGCGGGATTCAGGTTCCACAGCACCAGGTTTTCGCCGACAGCGGGTTTTAGTGTATTCCGGCAACCCGCCGAACTGGCTTCTATTGCACCAGTTCTTACACAACATTTCAAGAAATGCCCAATGCGTTGTAACCCTTAGACGGCAGGAAAGTTTCGTTGTCAGCGAAAGTATGAGCTTCGATACACGAAAAATTATTTTTGACGAAGCCTGCTCCCGCAATTATGACAAACCATGTGTCCTCAAAGGAGTCGAATAGATGTTCAGCGCACGCAAGCCAACTCGACGTACCGCCAATCGTACTTCTATGAAGCGACGGAAGGCATCCAATAAGACTCGTCGATTGTCTGTTGAACTCTGCGAGCCGCGCAATCTCCTGGCGACATTTGCAGTGACCAGTTCGGTTGATACCGGGTCCAATGTCCCCGGTGAATTGCGCTGGGCCGTCAATCAGTCGAACATCACAGCCGGTCCGGATTCGATCGTGTTTCAAGGGGTCAGCCAAGTCGAACTTTCGCTGGGCGAATTGGGGATTGTTGACGATGTGGATATCAACGGGAATACCGTGACCCCGGTTCTCTTGAAGATTGTGGCTGCACCGAACAGCCGTGTGTTCAACATCGACAATAACAATGTGTTGACCAGCATTGATGTCTCCATGAATAACCTCGAAATCGAGGGCGGCGAGGTCGCAGGCTTTGGCGGCGGCATCATGAACACCGAATCATTGAGGATCGCACGCAGTCGTGTCGCGGACAACCATTCCACCGAAGGTGGCGGTGGCATCGCCAACTTTGGCGAACTGGTCGTGACCAATACCGATTTCTTTATGAATCGAGCCGACGCCCAGGGCGGTGGTGGAATTTACAATGCGTTGGGTACTGCCGTTGTTAATGGCTCAAGCCTTCAGGCTAACTCGCTAGGGACAGGGCAGGGCGCGGGTATCTACAGTGCCGATGCCGAGCTGACGGTGAGTGATTCTCTGCTTCGCGACAACATTGCCAGTCAAGTCGGTGGTGGTATCGCGACTGACCTTGGAGCCACGACAAGAATTCTGGGTTCTACGATCGAGTCGAATTTTGCCGGGGACATCGCCGGTGGCGTTTCTGTTGGCACTGAATCGACTCTGCGAATGTTCGACTCATCCGTCGTTGGGAATGGAGCTCAGTTTGCTGGCGGCGTCGGAGTCGGGACGCGTTCCCATGTCTCGATGACCAACTCGGTGGTAGCTTCCAATGTGTCCACGGTGGCTGGTGGCGGAATCTTTGTCGACAACTCGACGTTGAATTTGGATGCTGTCGAAGTCGAAAATAACCAGTCGGGTTCTATCGTGGGAGATGGGCTGGGAGCCGGACTGATGCTGACGACAGGCGCAGAAGGTACCATTACCAAGTCGTCGATTGTTAGTAATGGCGTTGCATTCTCGGATGCAACGACTCAATTCGGCGGCGGCATTTTCGTTGGGCACTCGGTTCAGCTTGATATTTCGGATACCCGCATCAATGGCAATTCGGCAACAACGGGTGCCGGTATCTATACCGATACGACTTCGTTGGACGATCCCAACAACGCGCCAGCGCAGATCAGCATTTCCGATAGCTCAATATCGCGCAACGTGGCGACTTTTCGTGGTGGGGGAGCCTACATTGGACCGCTCGTTGCGCTTGATCTTAAATGCGTCACGATCGAAGGTAACACGGCGTTTTCGGGCGGTGGAATGTTCCTGCAGGGTGCGCCCGGTGACTTTGGCATCGACATCACTATCCTGGACAGCACGATTGCGGGCAATGAAGTCCGGGAGAACGGTGGCGGCATCCTCTCTCAGAGCGGCGTAGAGATGGCGATCAGCAACTCGATCATTTCTGGCAATGGAGCCGGTGGGAATGGTGGCGGGTTGCATCTGGCTGAGTTGCCGACTGGCGTCCTGCCACAAGCCAATACGACTCGAATCGACCTTAGTCTTATCTCTGGCAACCGAGCAGCAGGGGCGGATGGCAATCTGACCACGCATCGTGGCGGCGGCGTCTTTGTCGGCGATGGGGCTGCGCTGGGAATCGACCGTACGACGATTGAATCTAACAACGCTCGAGCCAGCGGCGGTGGAATCGAAGCGGCTTTTGCGGAATCAGTGACGATTTCAAACAGCACGATTTCGGGTAACGCCAGCGCTCGAGGGGGTGGAGTCACGATTGACAACAGCCCGATGGACCTCATCCAATCGACGGTATATGGCAATCGAGCAGGCAACGACGGCGGCGGCGTCTATGTCACCAGTTCGATACAAGAAAGTGTTTCGATCCGGCATAGTACGATCAGCCGCAATTTGGCTGCGCAGGGCGCAGCCAGCGGAACTGGCGGCGGCATCTATGTTGGCGGTGAATCCGATGGCGCGATCATCGTAGACCTGAGTCATACGATTGTCTCGGGCAATTCAGCGAACCCAGTCGGTGATGATGAGATTCATGACCAAGCCGCGTCTTCCGGATTCACTAGCATCGCGGCGTCATTTAGTTTGGTCAGTGACAATTCCGGCACCTTATTGCCCGGCGGAAATCCTGATCCGAACGGCAACATCATTGGTACGCCAGGTGCCCCGATTAGCGCCGAGTTAGGACCGCTCAGCGACAATGGAGGCCCAACGCTGACGATGGTGCCGATGGATAGCAGTCCGGCACGAAATGCGGGCAGCCCGGTTTCAACGCCGTTCCCCGTCGGAGATCAACGTCGTTTGCCATTCATACGGATCTTCGATGGGCGCATTGATATGGGTGCCGTGGAAATTCAACCACCACCGCCGACGCCGGACTTTAATGGTGACGGTGTAGCAGATTGTAATGACGTAGACGCGTTAACCGCCGAGATTGTTGCGGGAAACCACAATCCGCAATTTGACCTGACAAGAGATGGACTGGTCACACGAGTCGATCTCTTGAAATGGTTGGATGATGCACCGGATGTTAACGGCCTGCCGATTACGAGATACTTGGTGGGAGATGCCAACCTCGACACCGTCGTAGATATCAGCGATTTCAACATCTGGAATGCGAACAAGTTTACGCCAAATACGGCTTGGTGCAGCGGCAACTTTAATGCAGATGCAGTGATTGATATCAGCGATTTCAACATCTGGAACGCGAATAAATTCACGGCCAGTCCCTCGATCACCAGTTGCGGACTATTCAATGATGGCAGCGGTTCTTCGGCTTTTGCGCCGCCAGTCAGCGACTTGATGGATTATGGAACGTCGGAGTTGGAGGTTGCGGCGGCCCCATCGCCTATGCGAAACCTCACCGGCGATGTGAATGTATCAAGTCGATCGACGCATTCGACAGACACTCAGCGCGATGAGTCGACGTTGATCGAGGATACGATCGCCGCCGTCTTTGCGGGTTGGGATTCAATCATCTGAGCCAAGGCGTGAGTGCCGCTATTGGGCTGGCGAGGCGCCGACGAGGAGTCGCCAGTGGTCATGTCTGGATGTCATGCCCTCGACTTGTATTCGTCGTGGGCACACAATGGCTAAAGGTAACCCGAGCGTCGCAGTTTAGTTGCTCAATTCACTTTCGAGAGCAACCCGCATCGATTGCATACGAATGGGGAACGGCTCGATGACTCCATTGGGGCGATACACAAACATCATCGGTCCTTTCGTATGACCGTGTTTCTTGAGCAACTTCCTTGTGATCTCGCCATCCCAATTGCGGTACGTATGCTGCATTGGAACGAACCCCGTCTTGTCAAACAACCGTGTGATTTCTGGATTGAGCAAAGTCTCGTCGATCGCTTCTGAGGCTGGGTGGTAAGTAGGCTGACAGTACAAGAGCACGGTACGCCCCTTCGATAAGAGCTCTTCGGCTCGCTCTTCCGAAAAAGCCACCCACGCAATGGGCTGTGGCGCGACATCTTTGGTGCGAATGAGTACAGCCGTCAAGCAGAGCGCGGCCAAACACACCAACGAAGGAAAACGCAATCGACTATAGGGCCTCAACGTTTGCTCCTGTAACTGTGCCACTTGATTCTAGATCAAAGCAATAACCGTCAACCATATTTAAAGATAGCAAATGGTCCTTGCTCGTCGGAGTCTTTGGTCAGTCATTCTGGGTGCGGTTCGAGAGAGAACTCTTGCATCGCCGCCCCCAACGTGGCAGCTCAAATTGAGCCGTGAAACTCCAGTGTTTCGAGAGCTATGTCCTTGTCGCGGCTAGCAGATCGATCTTACAATGTTTTGCGGTGAAGTTCGATCAAGGAGCGCTACCGATGATCGAAATATTGCCGAGTACAAGGAATCCCGACTGTTCCGTTGAGGAGCTCTCTCGGTTTGAGGAACGATTCAAGGTCGTCCTGCCCAAGGACTACAGGGATTTCTTACTAGAAACCAATGGTGGATATTACAACGATGTTGTGCTAATCGATCCGGTTTCAGAGCGAGTGCTACGTCTCGACTATCTGCACGGTCTGTATTCCGAACCCAATGGATGTGCTCGTCTGGACGATGGAATTTTCCTGTTTGATGGCAATGTTCCAGTGATCGTACTTCCGATTGGTGCAACCACCGGTGGTCATCTTTTCTTTTTGTCGTTCGACGACAACGGAGTCGAAGAGGGGATAGCCCTGAAGTTGGCATTCGAGAACGAGAGTGTTTACCTGGCAGACACCTTCACGGAATTCTTTGGTATGCTGAAAAGGGAATGCCCCTAGTGTGACATTATTGGGGTGACTGGCTCTGCCAGTGCATTTTTCGAACTCACCTTGTTTGTAGTGGCTTCGAACCAAGCTTCACGGCTCAATTTGAGCATCGACGAGCAATGTGTAGGCAAATTGTTGCACTGGATTTGCCAGTGTTTTCAAGAGCTATGGCCTTGTTGTTTGTGGCGTCATTCAAGGCAACTGTTGGGGCTGGGAAAAGGCTCCCCGTAACCGAACTTGGTTCAATGAGAAAACGCCGCGATTGATGCAAATGAAAGAAGAACGCCGCGATTCGGCGAAGAGGGTAAAAAGCGCCTGAAAGTCGCGAGCTTCGCAGGTGCGGATCAGCGCATGGAAAAACCGGTTGCGCGTCGTGTCGTGTACGCGCAACCGGCCGCAGGGTAATTACGGTTCGATGTGGCTATTTGCCATTTTCGTGAGTCGGCTCTTTGTCGGTGGATTTCGTTACCATCGCGTCCAGCATTGCCAGTCGTGCCTGGGTATCACTTGGAATGGTCAATGGTTTTCTCCTTGATTTGTTCGTTTCTGAAATTTGCCGCCGACAGTTACGGTTAAAGC
>CAYYHV010000112.1:2806-6309 GCA_964471695.1 uncultured Pirellulaceae bacterium | reverse complement strand
AAAGCAACTCGCGGGCCAAATCAGATATTCATTCTTCCGGTACTGAATTCATCGGGAGTTTGTTCGATATCCCGGCGAGGTTTCGCTGACCGACGTCTGGGATTGCTCAAGCTGCTCGCAAGTTGTGCCCGACAGTTGCGCACTTGAGTGCAGTCCATTTGGTTCGGTGCGAATCCGCATTGACCGTAACGGAAACACAGAGTCGATCCACAGCGAGACTTTGGCGCTTTTCAAAACGTATAGCGTTGCTAGCCGCCGTTAGGGCACGTCGTTTGCCAACAGCCATCGGCGTTGTCCCAAGTAGCAATATGGCAAACGTTAAGGAACAGGATAGGTTTGAAATGAAACGCGGTTATTTGATTGATATGGATGGCGTCGTCTATCGCGGGGGCGAAATGATTCCCGGTGCGGACGCGTTCATCGGTCGGTTGGCTCGACAAGGCATCCCCTATTTATTCTTGACCAACAACAGTCAGCGGACGCGTCGCGACGTGGCCACCAAGTTGGCTCGCATGGGAATTCCCGCCGAAGAGAAGCACGTGTTCACATGCGCCATGGCGACTGCAAGATTCCTCGGCGCTCAGAAACCAGGCGGCACGGCATTTGTCATTGGCGAAGGCGGACTGCTGACGGCACTCCATCGCAATGGGTTTTCCGTTGTTGATCACAATCCGGACTATGTTGTTGTCGGCGAAGGCCGAACGGTGACGCTCGAGATGTTAGAGCTTGCCGTGCAGATGGTGATTGACGGGGCCAAGCTGATTGCGACGAACCTCGATCCGAATTGTCCAACCAAAACCGGGACTCGACCAGGTGCGGGTGCAACGATCGCCTATCTGGAAACGGCGACTGGGAAGCGAGCGATGGGAATTGGCAAACCCAGTCCAATTATGATGCGAGCCGCGCGCAAGCAATTGGGGTTGGCGACTTCTGAAACGGTAATGGTTGGCGATACCATGTCGACGGATATTCTTGGTGGTGTGCAGATGGGCTACCGAACGATCCTTGTGTTGACGGGGTCGACGCGAGCCGATGAATTGAATTCGTTTGCCTATGCGCCGGATCGTGTGCTGGATTCGGTGGCCAGTCTGGCTGACCCAGCCATTGATTTACTCGATGTTCTACCCGTTGGATCGAGTTCGGAAGATTCGGTACACGACTTGGATACTTGGGCTCGAACCGCGTGATCGAGGCGAAATGTCTCCGTTGCATAGTGGGCAATGGAGATTCTGATAGATAACTCAAGGTTTCGGTTGAACTTCCAGCGGATCAAGAATCCTTTCTGGTGATTCGGACGCGAAGTCGCTAAATTTGTAGCATTCGTGACCGACCATCCCAGAAGGGCGTTCGATGCAAGTCTTTATTCATGAAACGTACGAGCAACTTAGCTCCTTCGCGGCTCAAGAAATCAAGCAATTACTGAATTCCAAACCCAATGCGGTACTAGGTTTGGCAACGGGCAGTACGCCGCTTGCGTTGTATCAGGAACTGGTGCGGATGCACCGTGACGAAGGGTTGGATTTTTCCCAGGTCACGACGTTCAATTTGGATGAGTACGTGGGGCTGCCGAAGACCAGCGAACAAAGCTACCACTATTTCATGCATGAGAACTTTTTTCAGCATGTGAATATTCCCAAGCAGAATATCTATATTCCGCTGGGCAACACCGACAACAGTGATGCGTTCTGTGACTGGTATGAATCGCGAATCAAGGAGTGCGGTGGAATCGACTTGCAGATTCTGGGCATTGGTTCGGACGGGCATATTGCCTTTAACGAACCAACAAGCTCCCTTGGCTCGCGTACACGAATTAAGACACTAGCCCCACAGACGGTCGCAGACAACGCTCGTTTCTTTGACTCGCCTGACGAAGTGCCGCGACAAGCGATCACAATGGGAGTCGGGACCATTCTGGAATCGCGCAAGGTGGTATTGTTAGCGGCAGGCGCAAATAAGGCAGACGCCATGGCCAAGACCATTGAGGGGCCAGTTACCAGCATGATTACCGCGAGCGCTCTGCAGATGCATCGCGATGTGCGATGTTATCTCGACAAGGCGGCTGCGAGCGAGCTGACGATGACGGAATACTACGATTGGATTGCCACTGCGACTTCGCGCAATGGGCATTCTCTCAATCCGCCTCACTTCAAACGCCAAAACGCAACTCCTTCCGTCGATTCCTGAATTCGATTGCTCCAATGGCGGCGAAATCATCAAGTCGAATGCAATGGCTAATCTTGCCATTGCTCCTAGCCCTTGTTGGGTGGTTGTGGGTTGCGAATTTCTCAAAGATCTGGAGTATCGCGAGGGAACCCGATCTTGCCGAGGCTGTACAAGCAATTCAAAAGGAGCGTAAGCAACTTGATGAAACGGTTTGGGCGGATGAAGTTCTCGCCCAAGAATACGAAAAGTACTTCATCAAGCTTTGGGATGACCTGCGAGCCACTGAGGATCGGTTTCCTATCATTAAAGACGTCGCGTTTGATTCGCTTCGATTCGGTAAAGCAGGCGATGAGAAAGATGTCGGTAGTGGTGTCTATCAAGTCGATTTTGCGAGTGACGACAAACAAGAAGTCTTGGATCGAGTCGCTTGGTTGGCGCGGATCGAATCATGGCAAGCCGCCGGTTACCGACTGGATCAATGCGAGTTTCACCATAAATCGTTTCGCAAAAGTGATCCCGGGCCCGTCAGGTCTGACGTAAGTGCGGTTCTGCATGTGACCAAATCGACGGGCGATGAGCGCTATGACATGAATGTCTTGCTCGATGTGACTTGGTCCGATGAGCCGAACGGTCAGGGGCAATTCTATCCCGCTGCGATTGATGCTTCGCGAATGTCGATACTGAAACGTGCTGGTCGCCCGGTCTTTGAATCCGTATTTTCGACGGAGGGGGTGTCGATGACAGGCCCCGCCAACTGGGAGGACATCCTCGTTGAAGACCTGGATGGTGATGGTCGCTCTGACATAATCCAGTTGCGCACGAATCAGGTTCACTTCAACCGCAGTGAGGGCGATGAGTTCAAATTTCAGACGGCAGAGCTCTGCAAGATTCCGGCGCCGCGAGTCATCGGTGGAGTCCTTGCCGATTTTACGAATGATGGCCACGTGGATTTGCTGGTGATGCAAAAGTCGGCTGGAAGTGGAGCCACGAAAGAGTCGGATGCGCTGGTGGTCTATCAGGGCGATGGTACCGGGAGTTTTGACGGTGTTCCCAGCGTTGCGTTGGCTGATCCTGTGGAGTTGATCAATCCCGATTCGTGTACCGTCGGCGATGTGAATGGGGATGGGAATCTGGATTTGTGGCTGACGCAATACAAAATGCCATACCGTGGTGGGCAGATGCCAACGCCCTATTACGATGCCAACGATGGTTGGCCATCTTACTTGTTGCGAGGCGACGGGAACGGTCGTTTCACTGATTCAACGGAAGCTGCAAACTTGACAACCAAGCGGCATCGCAGAACCTATCGGAGTTCATTGCTGGACATCGACGGCGACAAG
>CAYYHV010000112.1:0-2796 GCA_964471695.1 uncultured Pirellulaceae bacterium | reverse complement strand
CCATCGCAACGATGGGCAAGGTCACTTCGAAGACGTTACGCGCGAGTTGGTCGACGAGCCAAGTAATTTTGGTATGTCTCACACTGTGGCTGATTTCAATACGGACGGGCGGCTTGATCTGTATGTAGCCGGGATGGCGTCAACCACGGCCAGTCGGCTTGCCAAGATGGGGTTGGGACGTGAGGGTTTCGAGCAGTATCAGGAGATGCGGACCGTGATTGCTTACGGCAATCGAATGTACTTGGGTGGGGCTGATGGGAAGATGGTTCAACCGGATTTTCGCGATCAAGTGAATCGTTGCGGTTGGTCGTGGGGCTGCGGGGCCTTGGATTTCGATTCGGATGGCGACCAGGATTTGTACGTTGTGAATGGGCATAACAGCGGCGATTCTTGCAAAGACTACTGCACAACGTTTTGGCGCCACGACATCTATACGGGGAGTTCGAAAGAGGAGCCACTGCTCGATTTGTTGTTCGTCAAAGATATGTTGTCGGGAGCCTACACGAATGAAGGTGGATTGCGACGACATGAATCGTGGAATGGTTATGAGCACAATCGGTTGTTAATGAATCGAGACGGCAAGGGATTCGTGAACGTTGCTTATCTAATGGGAGTCGCGATGGAAGATGATTCGCGGCAATTGGCAGTCGACGATTTTAATCTGGATGGCAAACCGGATCTGTTAGTCGGCTGGCTGGATCGAAAGCATGGTGGTACGCGACAAGTCTACTCGGTACTTCAGAATCGCTGGACCGAAGAGAACCGATGGGTGGGCGTGCGATTGGGGCGTCGGCCAGGACGGTCGCCGATTGGCGCGGAGATCCGAGTCGCCGGCGCTGGTTTTACCAAGACCGCAGTGGTGGTCGTCGGAGACTCGTTTGCTACACAACAGTCGACTTTGAAGCACTTCGGATTGGGGCAAATCCAACAAGTTGATTCGATCGAAGTGCTTTGGGCGAATGGCGAATCGACGCTTCTGCGGGCACCGGCACTCGGCACCTACCATGTCATCGAGTAATCGCAGACTTGGGTAGATGTGCCGATTGTAACGGTTGTTGTCCCCACCCGGTGGGTTATCCGTACCACCGGAAGGGTCGCTGTCATGGTGTATGTCAACTTGATTGTCACTACAAGAGACTTTTGGGGGGTGGTAATTTTCGCGCTGACGCACGGTCGACACTGAGCAGGAATGCCCCTATCCCTCCCTACTCAGAAGGTCTCGCAATGTCGCTAGATAATAACAACGCGAAGCCGACTCGTTCGGTTACGTCCAAGTCACGCAAAAGTAAACGCGGTCCCTTTCGATTCGAGCCTTTGGAGGGGCGTTATGTTCTAACCAGTGTTGGGCTGACGGATGGTGTGCTGGAAATTGTTGGTGACGACGACGCCAATCGAATTCAGTTGCGTGAGCTCGAATCGGGCCATATCGAAGTTAGCGCAGAATTCCTGGAAACAGCCGAGCTATTCGCCTTGGAGGATGTTACCGAGATCGTTGTCGATCTGGCTGGTGGCGACGATAACCTCAACGCTTCCAAGCTCAATACGATCGGTGTGGATGTCGATGCCGGCGCCGGTAACGATCTCGTGATCGGTGGCGCCGCGGATGATACCGTGCGTGGCGGTGACGACAACGATACGGTGATTGGCAACGCTGGCGTCGATTTTCTGTTTGGCGATGCGGGTGATGACGTCTTGATCGGGTCTGATGGAGCCGACGAGATTGAAGGGAATGCAGGCAAGGATGTCGTCCTGGGGAACTCCGGCGACGACTTGTTGTGGGGTGATCAGCGCGGCCCTGCAAGCGAAGACGATATCGCCACGGCGGGCGACGATACGGTCGTCGGTGGCGACGGCAATGACCTCGTTGTTGGTGGTGCGGGCGCCGACATCCTGATCGGTGCCGCCGGTGAAGATCTGATGATCGGCAATGAGGGTAATGACACCCTACTAGGCGGAAACGACGTCGATACGATCCGTGCTGGATCGGGTGATGACGTGGTTATCGCTGGTGAAGGCGATGATTTCGTCGAAGCCGGTGAAGGCAATGACAACGTCTTCGGCAACGGCGGAAACGACAACATTCAGGGCGAGGACGGTGATGACTCGCTGAATGGCGGATTGGGTGAAGATGTGATTTCCGGTGACGCGGGACGAGACAAGATCGCAGGCGGAAACGACAACGACCTGATCAACGGCGGCGACAATGGCGACTTGATTTCCGGAGGATTCGGAGATGATACGATCTTCGGTGACGCTGGTGACGACCGACTGCTTGGAGATTTTGGTGACGATTTGATTCGTGGTGGCGACGGCGAAGATGTCATCGAGGGCAATGTTGGCAACGACACGCTGTACGGGGAGTACGGTTTAGACCAGATCAAGGGTGGCGACGGCAATGACTTGTTGCTGGGGAATGAAGACGACGATTTCCTCGATGGTGGAATCGGCAACGACGAGCTGGACGGCGGTGAAGGCGATGACGTACTTTTCGGCGGCAGCAACGATGATAGCCTGATTGGTGGCGCCGACAACGATCGCATTTTTGGCAACAGTGGCGAAGATGAAATTGACGGTGGTGACGGCGACGACCGACTGTTCGGCAACGGTGACGCTGACATCATTTTTGGTAGCTTTGGCGAAGATCGCATCTATGGAGGCGAAGGTGAAGACGAGTTGTTCGGCGAAGATGGTTCCGACTTTATTCGTGGTGACGCGGGTGCGGATCTGATTTCTGGCGGCAGCGATGACGACGAGCTGTATGGCGATGATGGCGACGACGAGATCGAGGGCAACACA
>CAYYHV010000111.1:4297-18378 GCA_964471695.1 uncultured Pirellulaceae bacterium | reverse complement strand
GGCGAGTTCGCCGGTGAAGAAGTCGCCTTGGAGGGCGCGATTACCAATCTGTGTTCGAATCCCCAAGCTCTCGGCAAGCCGACGGAGCTGGCGATTCAGACAACAGGCACGACTCCCATGTTGATTCAGGCGTCGCTCGACCATGCCCGAGTGAATCCGGTCGATCGTTTGACCGTCGATTGTCCACGGGTCAAAACCAAGAGCTCGCTGCTGGGGCATCCTGAACAGTTGGCAGTCGTGCTTTCTGCGGGTGAACAGCATCTCTGGACGGATTTGACGATTGAGGGCGAGTCGATCAAAGGCAAGGTGTTGATCAAACAACAGCAAGCGCGCCTGACGCCTCAGTTGCATCCTGATGTTGCATCGTCAGATGTGAATCAGGCGCTAGTTAACGCAATGGAAAGCGTTGGGACCTTGGACGTGTCGATCGAATTGTCTGGGACGATTGTCAGTCCCGAATGGAAGTTGCGTTCCAATCTCGGAAGCCAGCTTGTGGGTGGGCTCAAAGAGACGGTCGCGGCCGCGATGGTGGCTCGCCGATCAAGTGAGATACATGATGCCCACGAGGAAATTGAGAAAAAAGCGCTGGCTCTCGAGGCTGAATTGCTCGCGAAGCAGCGCACGATTCTTGAAAGCCTCGATTTCGGTGTTAGCGAAATAGATCGTGTTCGCAGCGATGTGGCTTCTCGTGTCGAACTAACGGACGGACTGGTCGATCCGAACTCACCGCTACGCGAAACCTTGCGTCGATAACGTGCGGGCCCATCCGTAGCGGAAAGCTCGCATTCACTCTTAGCCATAATCGTGACTTGAGCGATTGGCTACAAAATGGCAAGTGGGTCACGCTTGGCTTCGAGCGTGCCTCGTGTCACACCGACTTGATTGTTGGCCTTCAAGCGTCGCCAAACTTCCTGACCGGAGATTTCTCCGTTCAAAAGTTTCTGGTAAGTCCCAACGACTTGTTTCGATTGGTTCGTCGAATCCTCAAGCAATTCGATGCGGAAATGCCGGACTCCGTTTTGCATCAACGTCGCCGCAATTTCCGCGGAGCTTTGTGGCGTCGCGTTGTACAGCGTGTTGCGACAGCCAACGTCGGCGTGAAGTGGGTGCTCCATGCCAACACGATCTCGCAATTGAACTTCATGGTCATCACAAGGGCGACCACAATTGTGCTTGTTGGTTCCCGGTGACAACACGGCGCAGAATACGCAATGCTCCATGTGGAACATCGGCATGTGTTGGTGAATGACGACTTCCAACGCAGCCGATTCGGTCGACGATTCCACCATGGCAAGGATCTGATCGCGATTGAGGTCGTACGAAGTTGTGACGCGCCGTGAGCCCCATTGTTTGAGAACACCAACGGTAATTTCGTTGGCCGCGTTGAGCGAAAAATCGGCGACGCAGTCGAAATCGCGTTCGCGGAAATAGTGCAATCCACCAAGGTTTCGTACGAGAACACCATCCGGATTGAGCTTTTCAATCAAACGAAAGATGCCAGTCTCGCCGGGCTTTTCAATTCGCGGAGTCGCCAGTCGCAGCGTCTTGCCTTTCTCGCGAGCAACTTCCACAGCCTTGCGATACTCACGAATGTCCTGAAAGTCTGCATAGACTTCGGCAACGTCACAATCCAGTACACATTCCAACTGATGAAACTTGCGACACAAGACGTGGAGCTTTACCGGCGAGTCGGCTTGGGGTTGGTTGTCGCGTCAAGCTATCCATCGCCGATTCATTGATGCGGACAATGGGCAATGCTGCGACCGACTCGTTCAGTGCCGCGATCATCTGTTTGCGTAACGCGCCGATTATGCTGAGCGGGGCCATTGGCGTCCCGTCAATGTGGGCGACGACTTTGCCCAATTCGTAGACGGTTCCACCCAGTCGACCAAATTGCTCACGCAGAATCTCCTTGGTGACGGGATGCTTGCGAGCTACCGGAAGCGTATCATCGCTGGTGAGCGAACAGCGGGCTCCGGAAGCAGCGGTAGCGATGACTTGCATGGGTTGATCGGCGACGCAGTTAATCTTGAGGTCGACCTTCACTTTTCGAACTGGATCGGGACCGCTGAATGTGGATCGCAATCGGCGAGTCAGTCGTGGATCGTCCGTTTTCCAGATGGCTTGACCAGGATAAATTTCGGCAAAGTCGATATCCTCGCGTCGCAATTGGAGTTCGACGACTTGACCGGCGAGCCCTTCATCTAGCGATTCGTTGTTCTGTGAAACTGTCAAGATGCGGCCGCCCTGCTCCGAGTCACGAAGCCGGTCTCCTTCAAACACGATTCCATTGCCTGCAGCAACGTTTCGCTCCAAATCGACGGTGACGCGATTGCCGCTGACGGATCGGACGACTCCAATTTGAACGCCACGCTTCGCGGAACTCGTGCCGGGCACCAGCATTTTGTGATCGCAACCTTCCAACCACCCCGGCGAGAATCCACGGGAGAACGACAGTTCCAATTCCTCTACGGCGTCATCACTAAGAGAGAAGTTCTGTTCTGCGATGGCAGCATCCAATGCCTGACGGTAGCGACTGGTAACGTTGGCGACGTACTCCGGCGTCTTCAAGCGGCCTTCGATTTTGAATGACCGGACGCCGGCGGCAATCATATCGGGCAAAAGCGCATGTGCGGCAAGGTCCTGAGGGCTGAGTAGATATTTTACCTCGTCAAGATTGACATCCTCACCGTCGCAAATCACTTCATAAGGCAAGCGGCAGGCTTGGGCGCATTGGCCTCGATTGGCACTTCGGCCGCCCAGCGATTCACTGGTTAGGCATTGTCCCGAGTACGCAACGCACAGGGCCCCATGCACAAAAGCTTCTAATCCAATCGTCGTTTTAGAAGAAAGGGTTTTGATCTCGTCAATCGACAATTCCCGAGGCAAAACAGCGCGCGCCAAACCAAGACGTTCCGCCAACTGCATACCTTCAGAACTGGTCAGCGTCATTTGGGTGGAAGCGTGGAGTTCCAGGTCCGGGCATGCGTCGCGCAACAGTCGAGCGATTCCCAAGTCCTGAACAAGCACCGCATCAACACCCGACTTGGCGACAGCAATCGCATGTTCCAAAAACGATTGGAGTTCATCGGAAAAAACCAAAGTGTTCAGCGTAACATAGCCTCGGACGTTCCGGAGATGAAGAAACTCCAGAAGGCGAGGCAAATCGGCGAGCGAGAAGTTGGCGGCTCGGGCTCGCGCGTTGAAACCCGACTCCAATCCAAAGTAGATGGCATCGGCACCGTTCTCGACGGCTGCACGAGCGCAATCCCAGTTTCCAGCGGGTGACAATAATTCGAATGGCATTTCCGCAGCCATTGAGGGTTCCTGACGAGTCGAGGAGCAGTTGGATAAACGTGGCCGGTTATTGTACGAAGTTTTCCAATCGTCCGTGGAATTTGCTGCGGGCGCGAACAGCGATACTTCAGACCAGACTCAAACCTCACAATCGGAATGAGCAGAAACACACAACCGAAAAAAAGGGTGCAAATCGGCAGCTCTATTAGGGGGTTCCCGCATCGGTCTTGAAGAACCGGTGCTGCAACCTACGCTTGTCAAATGGATCGCCTGATGTGCAACCCCCGAGAATCTATGCTCGCTTCAAAGCAAAATCCCCTGACTGTGCGAAAGCACGATCGGTACCAATTATCTGAAGAATCCGCTGAAGTACGGGCATTCTTGAAACGCCACTCCATCCGAAGTGAGGATCGGGAGCCCGTGTTGGTTCTTGATTTGTCGGCTGGTGGAGTCAAGCTCCAACTGGATGAATCGCTGCCGGTGCGCAGCACTATCCGCATTCGATTGAATTCGGAAGCCCTGTCGCAAGACGTCTATCTCGAAGCCACCGTATGTTGGTGCCGTCATATGGGCGGAGAAGAGTGGTGGATGGGGTGCTCCTTCGATTCGACGATTCCTGAATTGCACCTGACCGAGTTGGCTGAAGCTGGCTGCATTGAACAGTCTCAAGGAAATCGGATCGACATCGAAGCCGAGGTTAAAGTCAAATGCGAAACGACCGGCCGGCTTGATCGAGCGCGAATGGTGGATGTCTCCAAGGGTGGTTTCGCACTGAACGCGCAAACCGCTTTCAATCAAGGTGACCGAATCATCGTTCAGATAGTTGGAAGGCAATCCAAGGTGGGCATAGCCAGTCGAGTCCGGTGGTGCCGACGTTTGGGCGACCTTGGGAAATTCCGCATCGGGTGTTCGTTCTCTGATGCCTCAGGGTATCGGGACTGTCAGACCAATCTTGCCAAACTCGTTGATCATAATCGTCGCCAGTCGCCCCGTTATTGGATCGCGATACTCGTGGGAGTCGTCACCACGGCTGCCCTAGGCACGTGGATGATTCAATAAAAAACGACCGCTGAGCACAAAGTGCCCAACGGCCGGCTGGATTTGCAGCAGTCGATTTTCCGTTAGCCTACAAGGATGAGGCGAGGAAGCGGCGTTTGGAAATCGTTGGAGTCATCTGCGGCGTTGGGTCCGGATCGGGATCGCCCAGATCAATGGGGTCCGGCTCTCTTACGACGTGATGTGTCGGATCATCATCCATCACCATCTTGCCGCCCAACGTCTCGGCGGTAACTTTGGCAGTACATTTGAAACTACCAGGATCGGTAACGGTCTTCATCGACATGAATTCCCATGCCTCGTTGACGTCGAGCATGTTGTCGCCGTCGGTGTCGCCACTAACGTAGGTGGCAAAGAAGTCGTCGTTGAGGTTGCCTTCCGTTCCCGCGTTGTCAACAAGTTCAACCAGCTTGAGAGGCGTCGTTCCCGTGTTGGTCACGATGTAGGTGAACGTCGCTTTGTCACCGATTTCCAACTCAGGACCAGTTCCGGAATCGGCATCAATACCGTTGATTCGTTTTTCAACGTGAATCGCCCCGACGACGCCTTTGTAGTGGGAAAGGTCAACGTCCGTAACGGATTTGCCATCAGTCGAAGTGCCGAAAACCGTCCCCGAATTCTGGTAGTTGCCATCGATGGCGATACCCGTAGCTTGGAATCGCCACCATTCGCCAGGCGAAAGGACATTGTCTCCGTCGCCTTTATTGACGATCTGCGAGATTCCGCCGATCTTGTCATCCGTCACGCGGATGTCGGTCAAATCATCCGTTCCCGTGTTGGTAACGACATAAGTCCAAACCACCGTTTCTCCGGACTCGATTTCCGGAACATCGGCGTCGGTAATTCCATCGGCTTGGTTGCCATTGGTGAACTTCTCAATGTCAATCGCGGGCTCAATGCCGCGATAATGACTGGTGTCGGAATCCGTCACGCTTTCGCCAGTGTCAACACTCGTGCCTGTTACGGTTCCCGTACATCCGTAGGTCCCGCCCGATTGGACTTTGCCAGTCATGACATATGTCCATGACTCGCCGACATCGAGAATGTTGTCATTGTTGGCTGAACGACTGATGATGCGAGCCGACGTGACGGCTCCCAGCTTGTCGTCGACGACTTGCACGTCTCGTAAAGCCGACTTGCCGTTGTTGGTAACCACGTACGTCCAGGTTACGCGATCCGACTCGGCGGAATTAATTACGGGAACGTCCGCGTCCGTCGCAAAATCAGCTTGGTGTCCGTTCGTGAACTTCTCGATATCAATGCTGGGTTTGGGGGCGACATTGATAAAGTTCTTGATGTCGGGCGTGGCTCCGATAACACCAATTTGTGATAGCTGACCGTCCATGGCAATCTGAGTCGCCTGGACTTCGAGTTCGATGGCACCGACGTTGGTAAAGTCGGCTCCAGATCCGCCTACGGCTGCAAAGCCAAGTCCGTTATTCTGTCCCGAGAAAGGGATGAAGAAGTCGTGAGCCGCGAGGGGATCAATGTTGGTGATGACGGCTTCTGAAAAATCGGTCGCGTTCGAATAGACGCGAATACGGATGATGGCTCCGGCCTGATCAAATCGAACATCGGTCAGCTGCATGCCACGGCCTTGTCCAGTGACTCCGTTGACTTCCGTCAGATCGGCTCCGCCCAAACCTGTTGCGTTAAGACCGTTGCTGGCATTGTCGACACCGTCCCAAGTTACCTTGTAGGTGCCAATGGCATTGAAATCTGGGTTGACCAGCAGGCGACCGGTTTCGGTTCGCATTGCGACAGTGTCACCAGAGGTACCAATAACGAGATTGGTTTCAAAGTCTCGTTGTCCGCCAAGAATGTCCGAGCCACGATGAGCTTCTTTGGACGGAGTGCCAGCCGGGAAGCTGTCGACGGTGGGACCGCTCACGGTCGTGAAGGGATCAATCGGGTTGCCCGTTGCACCGTTGCCGGAAATCGACTTGATCGTACTCACGCTCTGCGACAGTTGACGCGTGCCAACGGTCTGTTGCGGTTGGACGACGAAATATCGGTTCGTTTGCAGATTCTCAAATGCATAGTTGCCGTTTGCATCGGTTGTCGTTGTGTCAACCAACGCATCGAACGCCGCATCGAACGTGTTGTTCCCGTTATTATCTCGGTAGAGCTCGACGGTAGCGCCCGAAATACCTTCATTGGTATCGACCTGGCCATTGCCATTGGTGTCGACGACGACGGAACCTGTTACCGCACCGAAATCACCAGCCAAGGCGATGCGGTTTTCGAGGCGTTCCAACCCGAGTTTGCTTCGCTTCAGGGAGCGCTTCTTCGAAAAATCACGAGCCATGATTGGGCCTCCGAAAACACATTTCTACGATCTGATCGCGGATAGACATCAATCCACCGCGCTAGTTCTCTTATCGGATAGCTAGCTCGGCAACTTTCGTGGCAACTTCGATTGATGCCCGATCCGGCAGAATTGAATCAACTTGTGATAAGTAGTGAGAGATTGCGGGCTGAGACTATCAAGTTAACCACCCGAATGGGTAGGTCCGGGAGGTCCACTTTGCCCGCAATTACGCTGAATAGCGTAATTCTACCAACGATAGTCCAATCCGATATTTAGCCCCTGTACCCAGTAATCCGATTGCTGGAATGCAAAAGCCGGTCGTCCGGCGCCTTCGAAGGGCACGTTCTCAGGCGGCAACAAGTCCGGATTCACGTCGAGGTCGATCTGGTCTCCAGGGCGAACGACGTTGCCCCAATAGATGAGCGAGTAACCGACGATCGCTCGTAACCTTGGTGTCAGGTAGAAACCAAGATTCGTATTCAATTGTGGGACCATCGTAAACTGGTTCCGGCTGAATGTACCGCTGTTCGTTCGTTGTGCGAGCAACCCGCCTTCGAAGGTTGTCACGGTGGTGGGAGGAGTCGTGATGGGAGCATTGATCGTTTGACCTTCGATGGTCACAGTCTGACCTGTGTTACCCACGGCAAGATTCATGAGCATTTCCAGAGTCCAGCGATTGAACGTTCCTTCCCAAGTTAGGCCGAATTCACCACCGTTAAAGTCGTTTCTGGCTCGGAATGAGTCAACGATATCAAACGTCCCGGGAGCTGTAGGGTCAAGCGATGTCAGGTCTTCCGTAATGCTCAACCCTTCATCAAGTCCATAGTGTCGAAAGCCTACCAGCATGTCGACTCGCGAAGATGGTGGGTATCCGCAACGTCCATTGCATCCGGTACAACGGCATTTGCAGCAGAGGTTGAATCGGAACCGACCAGCGGCTGATTCAAAATTGGTAAACGAGTTGACGGTGACGGAACCCGCCAGGACGGCTGGAAACGATACGAGTTCCGCGTCGTTGGCTGCCGGCGGATCGAGGGCTCCGGTAATCGGATTGCGTGGATTGACGTTAAAGAACGGACGCGAGATCACAACCGTTCCATCACTCTCGGCAACGAACTCTTCGCTATTCCCGTCCAGACTGAGGTACTCTGCCTCCCATCCGACGATTCGGCGTGGTCCCCAGAATCCACCAAAGCGGACTCGGAATCCCGAGAAGGAATCGGAAAGGATATCCGTATCACCGTAAATGATGTCGGTTCCAGGTTCTCCAATCACGCCGGCATCAGCCGTCGTGCCTTGGGTAACCAGCGGCGGAATGTCCATGCCTTTGGCGGACCAAAGCAGATACTCGCCGCGGAACCACAACCAACCTGGAGGGCCACAAGTTGGAGGATCCAGTCGACAGTTAGCACAGGTAAGCGTTGGGCCACACGTGCTGCAGCCATCGCCGCAGGTCATACATCCACCGCCGCAACCGGGACCGCAACTTTCGGCGTATACCGGACCACTGACTCCATGGTCGTGCCCGCAACTGCCACCGCAACTGCCGTCGCAGGCGCTTTCGACGATTTCGCCATGGCCATAGCTACTGTGACCATAGTCGCCTTCGATGTATTCGCCGTCGACGTGCTCCATGGGCATCGGAGTCGGTGACTCCCAGCCGTCGCCGAGCACGACGTTTTCTCCGTCGACGACTTGGCCGTCTACCACGAATTCTTCATGCTGTACTTGGCGAATATTGCTGCGACGGCGTGGGCTTCGACGTGGACTTGCCAAGCGACGGGGCTCGGTGGATCCCGCGTCGGCTTGGGACGATCCCCAATCGCTCACGAACATCGGCGTGATTTTTTCAGCAAGAATGTAAGGCGCGGCGCCATTGGATTGGCTATAAGATTTCGCCGTGACGCCAATCTCCTTGCCGAGATAACGGCGAAGATCAAAACGAGCCGTCGGGCCTACGAAGGCAGCGATCTGGCCGTTGTCATCCAGCAGCGCGAAACGAGTTGAGCCAGTTTTCTTGTTCGCGACTTTCTCCAGTCGACCTGCCACAAACATATTTTTGGCGTCGGTGACAGGCGCCAACTGGCGCGTCGGGGATTTTCGTACACCACCGCCAATGGGATTCCCCAAGTCGAGTGGTGGACCATCCTGCGCAAAAGTCGGCGCTGAATAGCTGAGGAAGCAGGCTGCCAGCGCAACGATGCGCAGCATAACAGTGTTGTCGGCAATGATTCGCACGGATTGGTCTCGTGAAAAGAAAGATCCGGTTTTTGAAAAGATGAAAGAAGAGGGCTGGCTTGTATCTAAAGCTCAAGTTTTGGGTCAATCCCGAATTTGATTTTTTTGACAAGAAACAGTGAAGCAATGATGGCAGCCTTGCGATGCATCGCCCCCGAAAAGCAGTGCCTGCGTGCAATCCAATGTCACCAAGAAGCCTGAAAACGTGCGGATTGAGCTCATTCATCTAACCCGCGCAAACCTTAACGCCTGCATAGGAGAGGAAAGTTTTGGGTGACCTCAAGGATTAGTCCGATACGGTATTTCAAGCGATGGCATGCTATCGCACGGAAGCTATCGATTAACCAAAGAATACACGGAGGTTGTATCTTGGATCGCAATATCAACGAACTACGGATGGATTCCCCGTTACAACGGGAAATCTCTGAAGCGACGGAATTGCCAACCTGGTGCGCCTTTGCACTTGGTGGAATCGTCACTTTTCTCTTTGTTTACATTGGTATCGCTCGCCCCGCAGCGCGAGAAATGTCAATGATGCGTCGCCAGATGAGTATGCTTGAACAAAGTGTTTGGGAAGTCTCTGGTCACGAAAAGGATGCACGTGGCGCTGCAACTCTTCTGGATGAACTTAGCAAGCAACGCGAGTCGCTCGATAATGCGAAGCGTTCGCTTGAAGAGATTCGACAGTTGAACGTGCAAATTGCAGCGGAAGCCCAGCGAGTCCAATCCGCGATGGTAGCTGTTTCGCAGCTTGCATCGCTGAAGGATATGCTGCTGGCGAATGCTGACCGAGTCGATCGCGCAGCCGAGGTTCTCAGCGTGTCTGAGGACATCTACCATCGGCTGGCGACGAACGTAAGCACCGTCGAGCTGGCGGAAGAAGCTACCTATGGCTTGTTGGCAATTCAAACGAATTTGCTTAACAACGCCTCCACGGTGGCTCGAGCCGAAAGCGTGGCGGATCGCATGTTCGATATTAGTGATATCCTCGAAGAGGGTAGTGCTGAATTGGATTTGGCTGAAGATCGAGTCACAGAACTTGTGACTCTCAAAGACGCAGTCGTTTCTCGCACCGGTGATCTGGCGGATGCGATCGAAACGCTGGAATTGACTGCGGATATGCAGCGTCGCTTCCACGAAGCCGCGTTGTCTTTTGACGAGATTCGACACTGGTTAGTCGAAGTCGTGGCCACCGAGCCGCTGCTTCAACGAACTCGCCAGTCCATTGAGCCCCTGTTGGAGATGACAAACCTCCGGCATTTGGCTCCTCAACAGTTGCGTCAGTTGGCTTCCCTCGTCAGCCAGCAAAACCAGGCTAAGCTCGCCCTCAAGCCTGATCGCGCCGACGCGACAACCACCGCGGACGCAGACCAACCCGTCAGCACCCAGTAATCGGCGACTGGATGTGCAAGCCGAAGACGGCTTTGTGTCGCGAGAAACCGCGGTTTGAATTCACCGCGACCGGCAATTTGGCCGGTCGCGGTGGCCTTGTTTGGGGCCTCCTTCAATCCCTGGTCTAGCCAGCGATTAATTCAATGAAGGCATGGCGAACTCCGCCCCAGCCGAAAGCTACCGCAAATACGAAAAAGAAAGCCGCCGAGATCGCGATCCGTCTTTTCAACGGTAGCTGTGCTGTCGTCGGGGACGCAATTGCGATCGCTCCCGCTGCAAACAGCCACGTCAGTAGCCAGCACAGAATAATAACGAGCGCGGTGAGCTGCGAGTTGTGGCCAGCCCGTACCGTATAACCGTAAAACGGGATGGCAGCGACAATCATCCCCGGGAAATAAACGCCTAGCAACCAATAGCGGCGCCGCGGGCGCTTTTCTACATTCGCACCTCCGGCTGGCGATTCGTAAGGATTCTCCATATTCGTCAATCTGTTCATTCACGGCGGACGCACTGACTCGACCCAATTGTTGTACATTATGAATACTGAATGACTAACGAGCGAACGCAGTCAACAATCAGACAGGAGTGGAAACAGTGCACACGCGTTATTCCCTAATCGTATTCCTTGTGTCACTTGGAATCCTTTTCGTTGGATGCGACGTTTCGGTGACTACGGATGCCAGCGTTGACGACGTCACGATGGTGGCGAACGAAAAAGACCAGCCGCAAGCCGATGGCTCCCAACCCAGTGGCTCGCACCATGCCGACGCCGATTCGGATGCAAGTGTGGCGAACTACTATACCGTTGCTCACTACGACGACGCGGCGGATCCGGCGCAACAACTCAAGGACACGCTCGGACGAGCCCAGGCTGAAAACAAGACGGTGCTGCTCCAAGTCGGCGGAGAATGGTGCGGTTGGTGCAAACGGATGACGAAGTACATCGCCGACACGGAATCCGTCCATGACTTGATGACAGAGAGTTTTCTTATTCAGAAAGTGACTTACAACAGCGAGAATTCTAACGAGGCCTTTTTGTCCAACTATCCAAAGATCGGTGGGTACCCGCACATCTTCGTGCTTGATGCCAATGGTAAGTTGCTGCACTCCCAAGACACTGCAAAACTGGAAGAAGGCCGAGGCTATAGCGAAGAAGCCTTCCTCGCTTTCCTGAGCAAATGGAAACCGTAGTTCACCAATTGAGCTTGCGTTTGTCGAACGCGCAGTTGGTCCTCGGCGACAAACCTGTGTTAGTGGACGCCGGTGCGCCCGGTGAGTGCGACGCGATTGTGAAAGCGATGCAAGCGGTGGGCGTTGATCCTGCCGACGTCGCCCTGGTGTTTCTGACACACGTTCATGGTGACCATGTTGGCGCTGCCGCTGAGTTTGCGCGGCGTTTCGGATGTCCTGTGGGATTCCACAATGGGGATCAACCGATTATGGACCGAGGCGATAATGGAGTTCTCGAGCCTATCGGATTGCGCGGCAAAATACTGCAACCCTTCTTTAGCAAAGGCGCTTTTGAGCGTGTGGAGCAGTCCTTCGAATTGAAAGATGGCATGCGCATTGACGAATTCGGAGTCGCCGGGCAGGTGATTCACACACCGGGGCATACCGCTGGTAGCGTCAGTCTGCTGCTTGACAATGGTGATGCTATCGTTGGCGATGTGATGATGGGCGGATTCATGGGCGGCAAGTTGTTACCGGCTCGCCCAATGTATCCGTACTTTTGCGAAGACTTCGGACTTGTTGAAACGAGCATCAAGAAGATCGCGTCGCTGGCCAGCGGTTCGCTATTCGTGGGCCACGGCGGACCGCTGACTGTTCGTGCTGTACGCAAGAAATTCGGTTGATAAAACGCCAGGTAGCCGCGATTGTTTTGATCGAATGCGCGACTGACTGATCGCCACGGATTCAAGATCGTCGAGTCATTCTCAGTGTGCCCAAGAGAACAAGTCCACCCAAGAGTATGCAGCAACTCGATGGTTCTGGAACAGCAAAGGGGTCGTAGGGATCTAGCTGCGTGAACTTGTTCTGATTCCACAAGTTAAAGTCGCCAATGTCCACGACGCCATCTGCGTTAAAGTCTCCCTGATCCCAACGTAGAGAATTGGTGAACTTGTGTCGGTTCCAAATGTTCAAATCGGCGACATCGACGATACCGTCCAGATTGGCGTCGCCGCGTTTGTAAGGATCCTCGAACGTGAAACCATTGCTCTGAGCTGCGTGTGCGAGCCAATTGTCAACGTCACCTTCGGAGAGGACTCCGTCTCCATTCAAGTCGAATAATTCGTTGCCGTCTGAGGGGACTTCGTTTGCAAGCGGGCCTAACGCAAGTAGCACATTGATATCATTGAGATTGCATCCGTTGAAGCGAGGGCTATCAAGGTTGCAGGAATAACCATAGTACAACTCCGGTAAGTTGCGGGATGAGATGAGGCCCATCGTAGCATTTCGTTTCAGAGGAACAAAAATCTAAGATTGGCGCTGCACAACGGCAGTCACTCGCCTGAGCGCATGCTCTGACAGAATAGAGCACAAAAAACGGGCAGCCGCGATCGAAATCGCGACTGCCCGGTCAACTCACCAAGAGGAAGAACGGTAACCCAGCCCTAGCGGCTGGCGGTGGCAATCGAGCCTTCTTGTCGGGCGATTGCCATTTGTTTTGAGACGCCCTTCATGCGCGAAGTCAGCTCGGCTTGACTGAGATATCCGCGGGCATAGTCAAGAATCTTGCCGTCAGGGGCGATCATCAATGTTGTGGGGTAGATGGTAATCCGCAAGTCCTCAGCCAGTTTGCTGTCCATTTTTAAATGCAACTTGGCGGGAACGAATTCACTTTTGATCACTTTAGCGATGTTCTTGTTCTCGAACGACTCCTTTTGCATTCGGATGCAATGTCGGCAGCTGTCCGTGGTAATAAAGAGGAAGACCGGCTTGTCGGCTTTGGTGCCTTTGAGGCGAGCCGTGTTGTACATCGTTATCCAGGAAATTTTCTCGGAGGTCGTCGGCGATTTGGTTTTCGCTAACGGCTTACTCTCTTTTTCTTGAGCGACGAGGAAGGTTGTCGGCAAGAGAGTGAATACGAGAAGAAGAAACTGTCTTGAATTCCTGGCGGACATCGGCGGCACCTTTCAATGCGTGATTGCTACTGCCGCTACGCTGTAATCAATCACTGGGTCACAAGTACTATCGGAGCAAGTGACCCTCTGAGATACCACGTCCCCCAAAACAACGGGAATTGGGGAACGCGTTGACTCTGACGCCGCTGATTATTCTGCACAAGCGTTAGACTCGTCTCCGAGTGGCAGGAATTGCAGATTTTGATGCCGCGATATAACAACACATCGACCTGTCCAGTAGCGTAATCTTTCCCGATTTTGGCAGCGGTGGGCCATCGCATTCGGGGAAGACATCATGTGGAGTGTCGGCTGCCGTATCCACAATCAGCCGCCATTCGAGACTCTTCGCCACAGCCGGCAACATGAAATCACGAGGCTCAGGAGCCGAGTTGAACATCATGAGAATGGTACGTGCCTCATTCACATCATCGTCGTCATATTCCGGCGGCAGGATCATGCAAGTCATCGCACGGTCAGGCCCCGACCAATCTACAGCCGTACCAAGCGGGCTGAACCAGTTCACATCGGGCAAGCCGCTGTTGTCCACCGGTTCCCCGGAAAGGAAATCTTTGCGTCGAACCGTCGGTTGTTGCCGTCGGAATTTGATCAGCGACTGGCAGAATCGAAACAAGTCGCCATTTTGCTCAACGGCTTCCCAATCGAAC
>CAYYHV010000111.1:0-4287 GCA_964471695.1 uncultured Pirellulaceae bacterium | reverse complement strand
GACAATAGGCATTGTTGTTGCCATTTTGGGTACGTCGGCATTCGTCGCCATAGATAAACATTGGCACACCCTGACTGAGCAGAAGCGTGGCCATGTTATTCTTGATTTGACGCAAGCGGATGCGTTCAATATCCGCCCTCTTGGTCGGGCCCTCGACACCATAATTCATCGAGTGATTATTGTTGTCACCGTCTCGGTTGCCCTCACCATTGGCTTCGTTGTGCTTGTCAACATAACTATGCAAATCGTTGAGGGTAAAGCCATCGTGGGACGTGATGAAGTTGATACTGTGGTAGGGTTGGCGACCGCCGGATTGGTACAAGTCGCTGGAACCTGCCAAGCGGGTCGCAAACGATCCGAGCACGCCTTGATCGCCTCGCCAGAACTTGCGCACGTCATCACGGTAACGTCCGTTCCATTCGGCCCATCGAGTCGCGGCTCCGAACGATCCGACCTGGTAGGCTCCGGCAGCGTCCCAAGCCTCAGCGATAATCTTCGTGTCCGCCAGCATCGGGTCTTCCGCGATGGCTTCGACGAGTGGAGGGTTGGGAACCAGGTGACCGTCACGGTCGCGGCTGAGAATCGATGCGAGATCGAATCGGAATCCATCGACGTGATAGTTGTGAACCCAGTGTCGCAAGCAGTGGAAAATCATCTCACGGACGACTGGATGGTTCCCGTTGACTGTGTTTCCGCAACCTGAATAGTTGCGGTAGCGGCTGCCCCCGCTGTCGAGCATGTAGTAGACGCTGTTTTCAAGCCCCTTGAAGCTCAGTGTTGGGCCAAGCTCGTTGCCTTCGCAAGTGTGATTAAATACGACGTCGAGGATGACTTCGATGCCAGCTTTGTGAAGTTCCTTGACCATCGTCTTGAACTCACCAACCTGACAGCCGGGTTCATTCCCCGCCGCATAGCCGCGGTGCGGTCCGAAGAAGGCCATGGGGTCGTATCCCCAATAGTTTTGACGCTCTGGTTTGTTCCCGTGGATGTCCATGATGGGGAACTCATGTACCGGCATCAATTCGACCGCCGTGATCCCCATCGACTTGAGGTAGGGAATCTTCTCGATCAAACCGAGGTAAGTCCCCGGGTGTTCGACATTGCTTGAATCGTCTTGCGTGAATCCGCGGACGTGCATTTCGTAGATTACCGACTCAGACAATTCATGGCGAATGTGTCGGTCACCTTCCCAATCGAAAAAGTCGTCAACGACGACGCACTTCGGGGGGCGAACAATGCCATCCGTCGACTTTTGAAAAGTCCCCGCCAGCGCTTTGGCGTAGGGGTCGATCAGCCGCGCTTTGCCATCGAAACGTTGCCCTGACTCAGGATCAAACGGTCCGTCAGCCTGGAGATGGTAAAGCTGGCCGGGCGATATGCCGGGAACAAAGAGACTCCATATATCCCCCCAACGATCCGTCTCCATGCTGAATGGAATGATCTCAGCCGGTTCGAGGTCATCGACGTCATTGTAAAGTAGCAAACTCATCCGAGTGGCTGAGCGACTGTATATGACAAACTGCACGCCGCGATCATGAATCAGGGCGCCGTAAGGAAGGAAGTGTTGGAATTGTAGTTCTGGGTGAGGGTGTGCCATCAACATATTGAGCAGTCAGTCCGTAGGCTGTGGTCGTCTTCTAAATCTGGAGGTGTTCCGCCTGAATGGAAGGATACCACCCTGAATCGAACCGAAGCCGCTGACTGCTGGAGTGAATTATGGAATTACAAAGTCCTTAACGCAGTTCGCAACGAACGGCAAAACACTGCCACATTTGGAGAGTGTTCGGTTGGTGCCGGGTGGTTTGCGAAACGCGATCGTATGGCTGGAACAAAACCTTCGAGGATCGAATAATACGATGAACCGTTAAGATTCAGTAGGTTTGAGCGGAAGTGTTTGTACAACACAAATTACCGACACAAAGTCGCAGCAACCTAGCAAGCCACAGGCGCAAATACAACTCAAAGCACCAATTCCAACGTCTTTCCTGAACGGTTCCGTCGTGCGGTACGTTGACACTACTCGAATTACGCCCTTAAAATCTGCGTTTAACGTGTCCCCTCTGGTGGCAAATTGCACATGGCCAAAGCAACCTACAAGGATGCAGGAGTCGATCTGGACGTTTACCGTGACTCGATGGCACGGTTGCCAAGATTGATGCATCGTACTTTTAGTCCCCGAGTCATTCGTAAGGATGGCGGATTCGCGGGGCTGTTTCAGCTCGATTTCGCAAATCGGCTGTTCGCCCGCGACTACAAAGAACCCGTCCTCGTATCCTGTACGGATGGAGTCGGCACGAAACTCAAGGTCGCCCAGCTCTGCGGTCGGCACGAAACCGTTGGCATCGACCTTGTTGCCATGAGCATCAACGATGCGTTGTGTACGGGAGCCGAGCCGCTTTTTTTTCTTGATTATGTGGCCATGGCTAAGGACGATCCTGAATTGCTTGAGGCGATTGTTGAGGGAATCAGTCAGGGATGTCTCGAAGCCGATTGCGCGCTGCTCGGCGGGGAGACGGCAATCATGCCGGACCTTTATCAGCCCGGTGACTATGATTTGGCAGGTTTTTGCGTGGCAGTCGTCGAACGACGCAACATGATCGACGGCAGCGCAATCGCCGAAGGAGACGTTGTCCTTGGCGTTGCCTCATCGGGATTGCATTCCAACGGTTACAGCTTGGCTCGCAAAGTCGTCTTTGAAATCGCAGGCCACAAAGTCGACGAACATATCGACGTGCTGGGTGACACCGTCGGCAACTCGCTGTTGACTCCGACAAAAATTTATACGTCGGCGATTCGCAAGGTTCTCAATCACTACCAAGTCAAAAACGTTGTGCATGGAATCGCGCACATTACCGGCGGTGGTTTGCACGAAAACCTCGAACGCATTTTGCCGGACAATGTCGCAGTCAAGATTGAACGCAACAGTTGGGAAGTGCCGGCAGTGTTCCCGTGGCTACAATCTTTGGGCGAAATCGAAGCTGACGAGATGGACCGTGTCTTCAACATGGGCGTCGGGTTGGTTCTGGTGGTCAGCAACTACTACGCCAACCAGATTCGATCGCTCTTGAATGACGAGGGCTACGCGACTTGGCAAATCGGCGAAGTCCATTCAGGCAACAAGTCCGTTGCTTGGTCGGATTGAATCTCGCTATAGAACCTTGAGAGGTTCGGCGGGGCGGGGCAGGGCAGTCCGTTGTTATCGTCCTGTGCGTTATAAGCCCTGCGTCGACGGTCGCCGCCACCCCAACGTCACGATGAGGGAAATCAATGTCATCGACAAACCTGATGGTTCTGGCACGGCCAACGGTGACGCCGCGGCAGCGCCCAGGATTGTGATGGATGAGAAGCCTGTCTCCAGGATCGCATTGCCGTAGGTCGCTCCTTCGAAATCCTCAGCCGTCAGGCCCGTTTCATAACGAGCCAGGACGAAAGTGCCGTCGATGTGACTTTCGTCCAGCGAGAACCACTTCGCGTTCTCCCGGTACGTCGATTGAACCCAGATCGTGTCGTCTTCTTGGAATCCGTTAGGGAATGAGACAATCTCCAACGGTGACTCTCCCTTTAAGGTGAAACAGAAAACTCCTGTGCCGTCCGTATCCATCGTGAGGTAGCCCGTTGCGGGGTCGTAGGCGAAATCAACCATGCCGTCCAACGCTCCGTGATCCGGGAACAATCTGCCGGGCGAATTTGATGACGTGAATTTGTTCGAATTCCAAAGCATAAGGTCTCCGACATCCACGCTGGCATCACCGTTGAAATCGCCTTCGCAGAAGCTGTGGTTCACGGTGAACTTATTGGCATTCCAACGATTAAAATCCAAGACGTCTACGTTCCCGTCCATGTTGGCGTCACCGTCAAGCAGGTTGTTGCCCGACACCCATTCGTCGTGGTCATGGAAATCCAGCACACCATCTCCGGTTAGATCAAACTCAACATCGTTGGTTGGATCGCCGTCGTTGAGTGATAAGGTGAGTAATTCAATGTCATCGCAATCAAATAGTCCATCTCCGTTGAAATCGCCGACTTGTCCATAGGTGAATTGCGAGAGTGTAATTGCCAGAAGGAAACGAAGGAGTTGCTGTCTCATTTTTCTTCACTCGGTCTTGTTTGGTCGGAGTAAGGACAGAGGCGCTGGGACGATGTCAATTGCGTTGAGTCGACTGTCGACAACATCCAAGTGCGATGAGGAGAATCAATATCGAAGCCAAACCTGATGGTTCTGGCACGGCTAGCGGTGACGCCGCGGCAGCGCCCAGGATTGTGATGGATGAGAAGCCTGTCTCCAGG
>CAYYHV010000110.1:0-18572 GCA_964471695.1 uncultured Pirellulaceae bacterium | reverse complement strand
GCGCACCCCCGACTCGCTGATGCCAAACTCGCGAGCCACTTCTTTTGCCGATCCACCCTCGATCGTGAACTGCCAAAAAGCGTTCCAAGTGTGCTGGGCAAAGTCGTTTTCGACCAATTTCAATGCCCGCCGGAGAAGCGCGGCCTCCTCCTTGACTTCTAACTCGGGTTCGTCCGCGTCTTGGAGCGTGATCCAATCCGGCGCTTCGTGGACGCGTTGCATCCCTTGCGTGCCGCCTTCCGGTTTTGCCACCTCTGACGCGATCTTCTTGTGACGGTCACAGATCACATTGCGGCTGATCGTCCACAACCAGCCGCGGAAGGTGTGGTTGTCGCCGCCATGCTTGAAACTATCCAGCCCCGATGCGACACGCCGAAAAACATCCTGCACGATATCTTCCGAATCATGCCGCCCAAGCCCAGATTTGCGGCCCCAATCGTAAACGAGGGGACCATAAATCGAGCATAAGTCGTCCCAAGCCTCCTGATCATTGTCGCGAACGCGTTCAATCAGGGATTTGGAGGTTCCGCCCGTATTTTCTTCGTTTTCTTGACTCAAAACTAGCTGTTGCCCCCAACGACTGAGTGAATAGCCAGCCAGTTATTTGTGCGTTTTTCTCACTTCTTGACCGGCCAGCGGACTAAGTATAGCCGCCTGCCTTCACTTGTCCCATTACGGCAGCTTCGGGACGCAAGAGTTCCATTTTACCGACTTTCGAATAACGGACCTCAGTTCTAGTTAATAGGGGCCATTGTCATGAACGGGCACGACAACAAATCGCCGGATTCCCCTTAATTTCCACCACTATTCACTAGATTCGCACAAGGTACACGCCATGGCCAATCACAACTTCAATTACCGTCGTAATTGGAACTTGAAAGACTGCGAAAAGCTGTGCTGTGGAGTTTTCCAAACAGTATCTGTCGTGATGATTCTTGCCGTCGTTCACACCTCTGCTTATGGGCAGCAGGATCGAGGATTGGCCGTAACGCTACAGAATTGGTCCCAGCAAACGGTGTCGCCGTCCATTGATGACGCGAATGGCAATACGATTGTTAAGCAGATCAATCTCAAGCCGAATCAGTCGGCCGACTACGTAAATGTGCCCCGTGGCTCGGTGCTCCGCATCCCAAAAGCAGATCAAGGAACGACCGACTATCCAATTGATGACATCTCAGTTCGGCTCACACTAACTAGCGCGGGAATCCAGCCCCATGAACGGCTGAACAACCCAAGCGATGGCGGAACGCCGTCAGTGACTTTGGCCGCAGTGCCGGCTGGTGCCCCAACATTCAGTCGCGACACGGTCAAAGTCATCAACAACACACGGGCCAAAGTTACAGGAAATTTCCGCGAGCCGACAAAACGGGAAGGCGTCATATTTCTGCCAGGCGAAACACAAGACTTCCAAATCGAGCAGGGCAAGTCGTATGAGTCGCATGTCGTTACCGACACGAAGTTCGAAGTCCAATCGGGATCGACCACTTATCGCTTTGAATCGAGTGGCCCTGGGACTTGGACGATCCGCGATGGACAGAAACCATCCTTCAGAAGCAATCCCAACATTCCACGCCAACAACGTTCCGGCAACACAGACAACTATACCGTCCGGTTTGTCAACAAGACGGGCTTCGATGTCAAAGGAGTGAGCTCTTCGACAGGTCCCATCAGACACCTTGTTGGACCTATGGAAGTCGCACCAACGCAGAGTAAGAAACTCAACTTTGGTGGCACCGATATGAGTGGTCGCCCCCTCCATCACCAGATCGAATTCGCCATTGCAAAATCTTGGACTGCAAAGCCGCAGGATCGTGCGATGGTCCCAACGCCCACCGACGGTGGATGGCTCTATCGAATCGTTATCAATCAAAACGGAAAGATCGTCATCGATGCAAAAGGCGTGAGATACAACGGCAAATACATCAATCCTTCGCAAGTTGAAAGCTTACGAGCCAAAGCTTCGATCGAGCCGGCTCCACGACTTGGCTTCGCCTTCAAAGCTACACAACGAGGCGGTTTGACCGTGACCTCCGTCCATCCCGGAAGCATAGCCGACGCGATGGGACTGCAGGCTGGCCAAATCATCCGCATGGTCAACGGCTTTGGAGTGAGCAGCTTCGAACAGCTCCAGCACCAGTTGACTCTCGCCAGGATGGGAAACGGGAACATCCGAATGTCAATCCAGAAACCCGATAGCATCTACTTCGACACCATAGAGACATGGATCAAATACCCATGGAATCGATAACCACATCCGGCCCTCGAATGAAAGATTCGCGGAATACAACCGAATACAAAATTCGCACCGAACACAAAGAGACACACATTATGGCCTCTCCAAAGCTCGCTTTGTTCCTCGCCTTGCTACCAATCCATTTTGCCTCGGCACAGGCGCCGCCTCCACCACCACCGCCGGTTCAGGCGCAGCCCCAAGCTCCCCTGGATGTTTCGGCAGGCGAGACCAAGCTGGGCTTTCATACAAGCATTGCTCCTTACCGAGACGACGTTGACCTTCGAGGAATCTGGCACAAACCGGCACCGCCCACAATGCCTCGCCACATGGGCAGTGGATTTATGCTTCGTTACGAAAGTTACAACGCGAATCAGGAACTCGTCATCATTCCCATCGCTGCGCATGGCCAGTCGATGGTCATGGCACGCCACCAAGCCACAAAGAACCTCTACTACTTGAAACGCTACATGGAACTTGGACGGCCTGTTGGCACAGAGTTTAGTTGGGAGAACACGCCAATGCGATTACTTGTCGATTCCCCCAACGAGGTCTTTTTCGACTACCGAGACGAAGCGATCGGTTGGTTTAACGTGCAGCGTTCGCGCTACAACGTCCAAGTGCCGAATCCGCGTGGAACAAGCCCGGTTATCGCGACTGGCCGATGGTCTTTCGGCGACGGAAAACCTAATTGGACGATCTCTGGATTGAATGGAATCGACGATGGCGATTCCATCAGTCAGCCAGGCGGTGGAATCGCGACGATCAGATCAAACGGAAGCTTGATGACGTTGGAGTTTCCTGAGGAGGTGCGTCCGGGCGTAAGGCTCTTGAACATGTTCCATCCGATAAAGCATCAATCCAATCTGTACTACGCGGCGACGCAGTTGGAAGTTTCTGAGTCTCGAACCAACATGTTTGATAGCGGGTTCCACAAAGACAAACCCAACTTCCTGTGGTTTGACAGTCCGAATGGCGGATACTTCCAACCGCATAAGGGCGATCCTATCCCACTCAAGAGGCTCTCGTATTGGACGATTGATCCACAAGGCGAGTGGGTTTCGAAAGTGGGAACTTCTTCAAACGCATTCACTTTCCAATTCGCGGAAGGTGAGGAAGACGTTGTCGCTCCGAACCTCACGATGAAGTATCCCGACAAATCCATCGTGATCACCTTCAAGGCCAACAGATCAAGACCGAATCTATACCACCGACCAATGGGCAGGAAATCTAATGGACCGCTGTCAGCTTCTCAAATCGAATACCAGGAAGTTGAAATCAAAAAGTCCCAGGGCAACGTCGTCGCTTACTTGAAGCGTCGTGACAATCAGGTCGTCGAGCTGGAACGCAAAGTCACGGACGATATGATCGCATCGAAGCAAGAAGGCATCGAGGATCCAGCGTGGGAAAAGTGGATTCGAACACAGCAGCAGACTGACTGGCTTAGTCGCTTGCCGACCCGAGACGTCACGGCGGAAGAGGGCTTCATTGGAGAATTCCAAAAGAACTTTGACGCTGTTTGCTACGGCTACAACGTGTTGGCAATGGATCCTTTTGATCTCCGAGGCATCTATCGCGGATTCGAAGATTCGAGCGGTCGAGGCTATGAAGCCAAGCGGCCTCGTGGCTTCGGCGTCACGAAAAACTCCTTCGACTATAAGTTCCTTGGAAAGATTGTCATTACCAGACCAATCTTTCTAGGCCACCAGTTGGACTCACAGAACTGGTACTTCGACGCGAACCGCACCGGCCTTCGGCTCCCCCAGTCGTTCCGGGCTTACAAGCCCACGTCTGCCGGCGGAAAAACAAACAAGGTTACGATCTTCAATGAGAACTCTCTCAAAGAGACAAAAAGCATCAATGTCGGTTTGCAAGCAGGCAGCGAGAAGATGTCGGGAGGAGGCTCTTTCGGCTACTCGACCGAGCTTGAGAAGCTCAATAGTGAAAACAAGGTCATGATCTTTGAGACAGGGGGATCCGCAAACGTCTGGCTTTGCCTTAGCAAGCGTTTTGCCCGCTTGCACCAGAACTTCATTAGTGACGTAAACAAGCTGCCTTTGCAAACGGCACAAGTCCAAGTTGCACAAAATACGCAGGCATTTTCACAGGGTTCCCTGGTTCTCTGCGGCTCAAAAGTCCTTAAGAAAACCGGGCCCAGCGAATGGAGTGAGGTGACCCTCGACGGAACGACTGCTTTCCGCTTCCGCGAAACGAGGAAAACCTCAACTGCGATCGAAATCACCAGGCCCGCCGTAACGTTGACGATTGACTTGCAAACGAAAGAAGTGAAATACAAAGGGCGGCGACTCTGGAATATTACCAGGACCTACACCCCACCTATGAACCAAGACGACTTGTTCCGCGCACACATCGAATTCTTCGAATCGTACGGAACCCACTATCCAATCCAGACGCTGTTAGGGGCACGAGCAACCTACACCGAGTTTCAAGACGCATCTACGGTTGCAGAAACACTATCGAAGTCTTTCAAAGCCAATGGTTCAGCGCCCATCCCCAAGGTCCCGGCTACGGTCAATGTCGCGTACGAAGAGGGAACGGTCGAGTCGAATAAAAGCTCCACCAATGTCGTCAACGGTTCCTGGAAGTTAGTCGGAGCGGATGGTGCCACCGTCGCGGTTAACGAAAAGACACTCGACCTTCGGGATGGTGACGCTCCCGTTAAAGTTAGTTTGGCGCCGATTTATGAACTCCTTCTCCCGCGGCTTTTTCTGGCCGACGATCAGAAAGCACGGCAGGACTTGTTTATCCGTCGAGAACTAATGGAGCATTTTTACAATCGCTATCTCCGTCTTGCTCGCAATGCCCGAACAAATCGAGAACCTATCCGTCTGAACGTAGAAGTCGGTTACCTCGGTTTGGACGAAGGGCAGCGCAGCATGAGTGGTCTCTATACGTCCAAGCCAATCAGACTCAACGTTTTCCAACAGAATCGACAAGCGCGTTCTCTAGATGCCATTCTCGGATTGGAACTCCTGAATATTCCGGAGAATAAATCCATAAACGATATTACTTCGGAGCGGGGACTTTCAATCGCGAAAAGCACGGTCTCAGTCTACGTCCCGAAAAAGTTGATGGGGAATACCTTTGTTCCCGATTTTTCAGCATTCACGCTGGTCGTGTCAGGTTCCTTTAGCGAATGGAAAGGCATTTTGCCAAACAAAGGACCAACCGAATGGAACGACGCGAGCGTCAACGTACTCACCGACGACATGCTCAAGGGAGCGTACGTCCACGGGAATCGACAAATGCGCAGTTTCGAGGTGAAAACGAAGGACCGAGATGACATTGGAAGATTTCGGCTTTACTACAACTTGTGGCCCTCCGACGGAGAGCTGCCCTCTCCTGGTCTCCACGATCCGTTCCCGAATGCCATGAGATACCACGAGATTGCGGACGATTACGTGCCATCAGACTACTAACCCATGACTCACTTTCCAACATTCAACCGGCGGCTTGGTTGGTACAGAATACAACTTCCCAAAGGACGATAATATGAAGACTTTCACCACGGGTCTGGTTGCTCTATTGACCATAGGGTCCAGCGGCGCATTCGCCCAGATGAGCGGCACATTCAAGAACCAAACCGACACCGAACTCTGGGTCTATTGGGTTGACAAGGATGACCAGAACAGGGCTTACGGGGAGACAAGAATCGCCCCCCAAGGCACAGCGGCCTTCCAGACTCACAAAGGGAATACGTGGCGGTTCTTTTCAAATGAAAAGCGATACTTTGGCGAGTACCTTGCGTCGGACGTTGATGGACAAACCCACATCATCAACACGCCTGAGGCTGCAGAGGTGCGTTTTGAAAATCCGACGCCGTTCAATGTCCAAGTCTATCAGCTGGACCCTTGGCTCATGACTTTCATTTTGAGGGCCGAAATTCAGCCCAAGTTTTCAGCCTCTATCACGGCTCAAGAAGGTTCATTCTGGGTCACATCCATCGACAACGTGAGACTGAAGAATCACATCGTGAAGGCAGGCCAACAGACGATCCCGATTGACGTGCCTTACAAAGTAATCACGGTGAAGAACGCACGCCCCAACGACATTTCGGTGTACTCCATTACGAATACTAATAAGTCTCACCGAATGCTGGGAGAACGTGCGCTCAGGCCAGGAGAAGAGGGCAAATATACGGCTTGGGCCGGAGCAATTTTGACGTTTCGAGAAAACAACGTGCTTATCGGAACAGCACGAGTCACCAATCTCGAAAAGCATGAATTTGACATCATGGATGACGAAAAGGCTGCCGAATCCGTAGCCGCCCAAGTTCCCATCGCTGTCGACTTTGTCAATCAGTCAGGTCAACCGCTCGTCGCTTCGCTGTTGCTACCGTCGCTCGACGAACAGGAGACCGATGGGGAATCAGAAGATCCCATTCCACTCTATATCCTCAAGGCGAACAAGACGAAACGAATTGAAGCTTATCCGTACACAACGTGGATGGTGTCTACGCAGGACGGCGATTTTGTCGGCGAATACGACATTAGCTTGCTTCCCGTCCAGCAGATTGTCATCACTGCCGCGGAAATTCCAGAAGGGAGGTAACCAAGATGCGACGAATCTCAGGCATTGCGTCAATGATTATCGTGGTCTTTACCTTAATCGGATTAGACGCCAACGCGGATTCTTTTAGTTTGCGAAAAGCCGTTCAAAAACGTCCTAAAGGCAAGGACAAAACTGCGCTCCGAAAACAACTGAAGAATCTTTCAAAAGACGTTGACCGGATCATCGCTGCTGGACCACAAGGACGCCAAAAAATCAGTCCCAAGAATCGCAAAAAATTAGAGTTGCTAGCCAACGTGAGCGAGGATCGGAATTTCGACGCCGTGTTCAAGAAAATGTTGGGGACAGGAAGAAGCAGAAGGAATGTGCTCGCGAGCATTCGGAACGCCCGTTTCGTGCTTAAGAACATCCCTCAGGCGAGCAGGCAACCAAGGTCACCACGCAATGGACCATCGCTAGGGAATCAGAGATCACCCGAAAGCCCAGAGTTCACAAAAGTCAAGTCAATTCGACCGATTGCTGGACCTGTCCAATTGCGGAGTCAGTACGACAAGGTCCCACCACTCCGTGATGACGCCCCACCTCAGTACGACATCGTGCCATCTCAACGCGAGCAGCCGCGAAGTCAATATGACCGCGTCGTAGGCGCACAGTTTCACCCCCCGCGCAATCGAGGGGACTATGGCAAATGGACGCCCCGCGCAATCGCGCCGGGCCGACAATACAACATCGTCGGCGCTCCTTTGCTCAATAACCAGTATGACGCAGTTGATGTCCCGCTTGGCGAATCAACCAACAATGATGGCAGTGGGCGTCCATTGCCTCGAATACCTGTCACTTACGAGAAGTTGCCGTAGTCGACGAATATATTTCCCTCAAACTTCGCGAGGCTGAACATGGACAAGAAACGCTTGGTAACCTTCGTCGCACCCATAAACCTCCTTCTACTCGCCTTTTTGCTTTCGCCACTCCCTGCCTATGCGTTCAAGTTTGGAAAAACGAAGCAAAAGAAGATCGACAAAAAGACAAAAGAGACTCTGAAGAGAAACGCAAATGCAACTGGAATCGTCAAAAAGATGATTGCTAGAGACAAAAACATGAGTTCGGATACGCTTGGGATCGCGTTAGCGGTCGACTCACCATTACGAGGCCCAGTTCTGGAAATGGCCAATCTTGATCCACGCACGGATCAATTCAAACGGCTCTATTCCAAGAACAAGGGACAAAGGCAACGCATCTTGGCGGCGAGAAACCAAGCTCGCACTATGGTGAAAGCCTACAATCGTGCGAGTGGCGGACGGCGCAATCGGGATGGCGGAGACAATGGAAACCAAGCCCACTCCGAAGTGGAAGCGATCGCAGGAGTCGGCACAAAAGGGCCTATCTATCAGAAACTCAACTTCATCCCAACGCGAACGCAACAGTACGGTCCAGCACCTGCTGGACCGCGAACGCAGCAATATGGACCCGCACCACAACTTGGGCAGTATGGCCCTGCGCCAGGAGCCTATCAAAAACTCAGCTTAGTCCCGAGGCCAACACAACAGTACGGCCCAGCACCCGCCTTGCCGCCGCGTTCACAATACGGCCCAGGTCCGGCGTACGTAGGTTCGCAATACGGCCCGGGTCCGCCCGCTCGAGATAACGGTGGCTACTCGAAAGCACCGCCACCTCAATACGGCCCAGCCCCTCCGCCGGCGCGCGACAACGGCGGTTACTCGAAGCTGCCCCCGCCAACATACGTCCCGCTCCCTAACAATGGTGGAACATAGTCGAGGTCGACAATTCGACGTGCTTCTTTCACTCAATTGTCAATTGGATAAGCCCCTAATTTTTCAACCGATCCCGCCGGCAGCGAATGCATGGTCGTTCGCGCTCAATTCTGCTTGTAAACCTGGAGAGAAACGATGACCGTGGATACAAAACGCAATTACGACTACCCGTCATTTAACCTGTGCGTCGCCGCTGCTTTGCTAACGATCTCAATGCACGGCACCGTGTCGGCGCAGGATCAGGGCACAGCGCCACGCCGTACCGCCCCTTATATCCCTCAGCGACCCAGCACCGCTTTTCAAGAAATTGCCCGCGGTAAGCCGGCTACCCAACAGAGCACGGAAGGTTTGCCTTTCGGTCGCCCTGCAAGCGAAGCGAAGATGTATCAAGCGTCTCTTGCTGTCGATGGAAAGATTGAGACCTTCAGCCAGACGCAGAAAGGGGTTTACATCAATCGTGGACTTGGCAGCACAAACGATGGAGTCGCGGATTAAACCAATCCCCACGGCGGTCGGAATTGGTGGAAAGTAGATATGCAGGATAAATACCGGATTTACCACATAAGCGTACAATTCCCCCAACAATATGCCGACGGGTACGAAGGAATGGTTGTGTCGCTGAATCCAGGGCAAAAAGGCGAATCATTTGTCAGTACAGTGCAAGACTACGTAAAGGGCAAGCTGGCCTACGATTTCAATGTAAACCGAAACGGACATACCGTATTTATCTTGGCTGGGATTGCCCCACTTCGGTTGGCAGAGGTGAAGGTTTACGGCGAAAAGCTCGGACCGAGATCAATTGACGACGATGGCAAGGTGTACCTGAAATCTGTGAATGGCGATGTAGCAGGTGGAGTTACCAGAGGTACGCTGCGCAACGTAGTTCAAGTTGGTAAGCGTGGCATGGCATACCACATTAGCAATGAGGTCGGCAAAGAATATCGAGGAGAACTGAAATACAACATGTCATCCACGATCTGGTCTGGAGCAAACAAGCAAACTGGGTTGGCAATCACCGATGGTCCCTACTGGAACTCATATCTTGAAAAACGCAACGCCTCCAACCCGTCTCAACGGTGGATCATTGAAAGGGCTCCTGGATCCTACGTAAGTAGCGACGGCATCGTCAAAAACGGTGACAAGGTTTACGTCCGACGTGACACCAAAGCCGGCGAATCGAAAATCTACTTACGTACCAAGTCAGACGGTGTCCTCGGCCTCACCAACAAGGAAAACGAAAGAACAGCCTTCACCATACAAGAGGCACCATAGAAATCCGGCAAGCAGCCCAAGACGTTAGGGAAAATTCGATGCGACGCTGATCGACACGACAGTCCATCGAAGAATCGCCCGAGGACGAATCCATGCCAAACCAACCACGTGGTAAGACAATTTCCTTCCAGTCAAACATCTCCGTCGATTCCTTCAGCGGTCTTGCAGACTCAACGATCCGTCAGGTGTTCGAAGAAATCGTTCAGTCCCTGGGCGGTGATGCCGGCGCTATCTGGATCGTCGAGCCTGCGGATCCTGACAAACTGGTGATCGCCGTCAACGTGGGCTCGCGAGGCAGTTCTCTTGAGGGCGAAGTCAGCCAGAGCGTCAATTCGGGACTGGTTAGCAAGGCTTATCGCGAAGGCACGATCGTCCACGATCAAGGGGCGTTTCAGCATCCGGATCAGAGCATCCAAGTCGATCAACAACTCGGGCAATATACGGCTTACCAAGTCGCATTGCCCTTTTCGATGTTCGGAAAGAGAGTCGGCGCTGCCACCATCATTCAGCTTTCTGATGGAAGCCCCAAGCGACAATGGGGATTCACTCCTGAATCGGTCGAGTCGCTACAACGGTGGGCGCCCGCGCTTGAACGACTGTTTGAGTATGCCGTGGTCGCCAAGTAACGCTGGTGCACCATACAGAACGGGGACATTACTACCGGCAACGGCGTCCACGTCTTTTTCCACAGTCGTGACAACTCATGCTTGCGCCGCGTTGTCTTTCTGCAACGCCAAAAGCGTGGTATCATCTGTATAACGATGAAATCTCTACACTTTTCACGGAGTGCCACGTGATGAATTCTTCAACCAGCGTCAGTCGGAAACGACTGGAATGCGAGTCATTGGAAGCCAGGTTGCTCCTAACGGGTGATGTTCGTTTTCATACGACCGGTCTCGGACCTGAATTGTTGACTGGTTTGATAGCTGGCGAGGATCGCGTGTTCTTCTCGCAGGGCTTGGTCTATGAAAATCTCCAGTCGATTGATATCGAAACAGGAGTCATTGACGGACATGATTTTAGCAGACAGTTTTTTTTGGAACATACAATTGGAGACAACGTCTACTACGTCTTTTCCATGAACTACGAGTATTTGAAAGAATATGACTCAGCGACTGATGTCGATAGAGTTCTGGCGCCGGAGGGCTCCGTGCATGGCGTTGGGGATGCTGGCTATTTCTATTCTCCGCCGGCCGTTGCCGGCGAGCCCACGCGGTTTGTCTGGACGAATGCGTCCAGCGGGCAAGTGGTCGAATCAGCGACTTCGCTGCTGACGCAGGTCACTGGAATAGAGGTTGCGCAAACCGGCATTTACTTTTCTGCGACGCATCAAACGCGAGGCAAAGAACTTTTTCGTTTCGACATGCAAACCGGTGTGATTTCGATCTACGACGTGAATCCGGCCGGCTCCGGCAATCCTGGCAACCAGTCCGTGATCGGCGACGACATCTATTTTACCGCAGAGGATGACGTGCACGGTCGGGAGTTGCGGCGAGCCGACGCGAATGGTCAGTTCACGACGCTTGATGTGAATGGAACGGCCGCTGATTCATTCGACATTGAATTTGTCCAGGCCGTTGGAGACCAGCTTTTCTTCGTGAGCAGTGAAAATGGCACTGAATTGCATCGAGTCGATGGGGATTCAATTACGACGTTTGATACCGTCGAAGGCGCCGGAAGTTTTTCGCAACCACAATTGCTCACGGCGGTCGGCGACGATTTGTACTTTAGTGCCGACGACGGAGTCGTGGGTGAGCAGCTTTGGCGACTGAGTGGCGACACGGATACGATTGACAAGATTCCATTGAATCTCGAGCTTCCGTCACGACCACAACTGGCAGCTCACGATACGGACCTTTATTTCGCTGCATCCCGGCTGGACGTTGGCGAAGAACTGTTTCGACTGGATACCCTTACGGGCACGCTCGATTTACTGGATTTGAATCCAGGCACTTCCGGATCCGAACCGAACAATCTAGTGGTAGCCGGGGACTGGTTGTTCCTAGGAACATCGACCCAGCATGAAGAAAACAGGCTCACCTCAGTCCCTCTGGATTTCCAGCGCTTTCGCTGCGACTTGACCGGCGAAGGAGCTTGCGACGGCGACGACATTGATGACTTGATGGCTGGTTTGGCCAGTGGCACCTCCGACGAAGCCTTCGATCTAAACGGGGATGGCGAGCTGGATCTTGCAGACCGTGATGTCTGGTTGTCGGAGGCAGGCAGAAAGAACCTTGGACCGGGTAGATCGTATCTCCCGGGCGACGCCAACCTGGATGGAGAAGTCGATGTCAGCGATTTCAACCTCTGGAATTCTAACCGACTGACCGTCGAGTCTCGTTGGACTCGTGGCAATTTCACCACTGATACCGTGGTGGATGTTAGCGACTTTAACGCGTGGAATTCAAACAAGTTCACCGTCAGCGGCAATTTGGTGACTCTCTCCAATCGGGCGTTCGAGGGACGGTACGTCACAGAATCCGATGATCACAACGTATTCCAGGATGCGGCAATGCGACCATCCGGACAATGGTTTATTCATACGACGGCAACCGGCGTGACGACTCTACAAAATCGCGAGTCGGGTCGTTTCCTGACCGCTGACAATTGGGAAGTGTTAACGACTGATTCTCCGGAAGTCAGCCTACCCGGCCAAAGTGAGTCATGGATTACCGTCGACAACGATGATGGATCACTGGCATTTCGCAACTTGTTATCGGGTCGAGTCATGGATGGTGACGGAGCGTCGGACGACTGGGACGTTGATGAGTCGCTGGAGATCCTGTTTGACGACGGCTGGTTCGTGACGCCAGTCGATGGCACATTGTCAATGTTAGGGCGAGTTGAAGTGGTATCCGCATCACTAGAAGATAGTCGCGAGAATCCTAGCCCCACTCGATTTGTTCGGAATGCACTCTACGATCAGATTTTTCGCGGTGAAGAAGAGCACCATGAACGCTTAAATCTTGGGGAATATCATTGAGGTTCACGACTCGACGCTGTGCATGACTCACGCAAGTGTGAGCCACGCACCCAAAAACTCTTGCAAGAAAATCTTTCGACTGCCTTCTCAGTCTTCATTCGATTCCAACCCGAGCTATCACCTTATCAATGATGTCGGTCGACGGCTTGGTGTGCGCGGCGTTGAGGAACAAAAGCGGTTGTTGATTTCTAATGAGTACTGAACTGCGATCCCCCGTGACTGGCTTTATCGAATAGTGAGTCGAACTGCCACCTGAATAGCGAAGCGCCATCCCATACCCGTTCCTCGAAAGAACTTCAGCCTCCGAACCATCTTTCGGCAAGGCGGCTTTAGCAGATTCCAGTGCCCGTTTCGGGCGCATTCCTGTCAACCGCTGTCATCGCTTTGCTGGCCGACAACTTTTTTCCGCGACGCATTCGATACCGGCACCTCAAGCTTCCCCCAACGAATTCGTTATAATCGCATTTTGAATTTAATAACTGGGAGTTCTGGATGCTCACGAATACTCGACTGTGCCTGCTTTCCATCGTCCTGCTAATGACGGCAGGCTGCATTCAAGACTCGCCGAATACCGATACAGCATCGAAAGTTGAAATCACCGGAAAGTGGCGAGCAATTCTCGAATCGCCCGGTGGTCCCTTGCCGTTTGGATTGGAGATTTCGAAATCCGAGGCTGGGAACGGCTATCAAGCCGTCGTCATCAATGGCGAAGAACGTGCGCCGTTCAGCGACGCGACTTTCACGAACGGGCGTTTACGACTTGGATTCGACTGGTACGACTCGTGGATCGTCGCAGAGTTAGAACCCCAATCCAACACACTCCAAGGCAAATGGCAGAAGACCGGCCCCCGCGGCAAACCCTCAACATTGCCATTTCAAGCGACATCAGGATACAACCAACGATTCGAGCCTACGGCCGACTCATCAGTGCAGGAGTTTCCGGAACCGGTCAATGCCGCCGGGCGGTGGCAAGTCACTTTCACAGACGACTCCGGCGAAGAAAGCGCCGAAGCCATCTTTGCGCAATCCGGCAATCGTATCACCGGGACTTTTCTGACTGAAGTCGGCGATTACCGCTATCTCGAAGGCAACGTCATTGGCAACCAGTTGAAGCTTTCGACATTCGATGGTGCCCACGCCTTTCTGTTCACGGCGGAATTGAAGGACACTCAATTGCTAAATGGCAATTTTTGGTCACGCGATAGCTATCATGCCACATGGACGGCCACCCGCATGGACGACGAGGAGTCAAAGCTTGGCAACGAATGGGAACTAGCCACCATCACCAGCGATTCGGGTCAATTTCGCTTCTCTTTCCCAGACCTCGACGGCAACACGGTTTCGTCAAGCGACGAACGATTCAAGAACAAGCCACTCTTGATCAACATCTTTGGCAGTTGGTGCCCCAATTGCAACGACAAGGCGCCGATCCTCGCCGAATGTCATCGTGAGTATCGAGTCCGCGGGCTTAAAGTTATCGGGCTGGCTTTCGAGTTTATTGGCGATACTCGACGAGACACCGACGTCCTTCGTCGATTCAAACGTCGCCACAATGTTGATTATGACATCCTGCTTGCCGGCACCAACGACAAAACGGAAGCGAGTAAGCGACTGCCTGACCTCTCCCGCGTGATCGCCTACCCGCAAACGATTTTCGTCGGACGGGATGGGCTCGTGAAGCACATCCATACCGGCTTTTCTGGCCCAGGCACCGGGAAAAAGCACACCGAGCTGGTGGCTGAGATGCGACACAGAATCGAAGAACTCATCCGGTAAGTCAAACGTGGCTTACTACTTTGGTTGAATCTCACCAACAATCAACATGTTGGGGTTCTTTGGATTCGGCGTCAGCGCTTTGGCGACTTGGGGTTGCACCAGTCCGAAACGAAGCAATTTGAGGCCATCGACCACTTTCGGACCGTCGGACTGAATGAAACACTCGATCCTCAACTTTTCTTCCTTCACACTCGCGAACGGCAGGTTCAATTGCATCATTTTCGCGTCAGGACCGTCTTCGACTTTCATACCCAATGCCAAGCGTTGGAGATCAAAGACCTCCATTTCATTTGGATACCTGTATGGTGGATCAGTCCCGGATCGGCCATAACCCGATTTGTAACTTTCGTGGATTACGAGTTCTTTCGTAGCGAGCAGGGCACCTGATTGATCCAACAGCCGAATCTCGAATTTGAAATCTGAGTCGCCATTTTTCGTCCGTTCAAAGCGAAACTCATAAACTCGATTGGGGACCAACTCGTGAACCATGCGGACGGCTTCTGGAGCCATCTCGATCCGCTCAGTCCTCACGATCAACGGAACGACTCCAAACTGAGAGAAGGGCATTGTCAGCGGGCGCCGTCGATTGTTCATCATCGCCTCCTGCCGAGTAGCAGTAGCAACGAATCGGTGCGTCCCATTTGGCACATGAAAAAATAGAGAGAAGTGTCCTGTATCGTCGCCCATCCACGATTCCTTCAAAGTCCAGACAAGATGGTCCGAGTCGATTTCAAGGTCATCGATATTACGTACCGAACGAAGAACGGACTTGATCAATTCCTTCTCATCGGATCGCTGCTGGGCGATAGCGGCAGCACTTGCCCTAAGTGACTCTAAGGCTTCGTCGGCATCGCGGAACCTTTCTGCATCAATTTGTTTCGCATCCAGTTGGCGCCGCAAATCGTTAATGCGCTGGCGTGACGTCGCTATCCCAATCAGCAAGCCTGCAGTAGTGAATAGGAGCAGGACCCACAGCCCAATTCGTACAGCATTATTCTTGCTATTAATCGTTGGCTTTCTCGTCGGAAGAAGTCGGGGCTTTGCGTCTCAGCACCAACATGATTTCATCCGACTCGGGCTTTGTCGTGGGTTGAAATTGAATGAGCCGTGCGTACTCACGTTTCTTGAGTTCATATTGCGAACTGGAAATACTCGACCATCCGCCACCACTGAATTCTCGCCCGGAATGCGTCGTTGAGAAGATGCTCTTGCCGTTGACTTTGACCGTCACTGTTGCTGGCGTTGCACTTTTGTCCCAAGCGAATTCAATCAAGGATTGCCCCTCAGCCATTTGATGGACGAATTTGCCATCGAAGTCATAGTCGGAGTTCTCTAAGAATTGATCCTTGCCCGAGTTTCGCTTTCTCCGAGACGAAGGTTGGGTAGCCAAAATCTCCAACTCCACGTTCTGCCGCGCCGGGATGTAAACTCGACAATCAAACCGAGACTGATCCCTCGGCGTCAGCACGGGAATACTGCGCATCGCGATCAGGCTTGGGTCGGTAATTTCAAGACGACTGTACTTACTTCGCAAGCTTTGAAACTTGGATTCGAGTTCCAGAAAAAGTCGTGACGGACTTTCTGCTCCCTGGACAGCATCTTGACACAAGGCCAACATCTGCCGTGGGTCAGCCTGATAAGTCAATGCTGCCTCGTGCAGATTCAGCTCGGCGCTCACAGCCGAGAGTTGAGCCGAAAGCTTGCGGCTTTCTCGATTCTGCAGCACCCAAGTCACTGCCAGCGCGGATACGAATGTGAGGGCAAGAAGCCCCATGATGGAGAATCGCAAACACACCTCAATTGGCTTTTACAGCCTGTAGGAAGGTCCGAGTTTGTGGGCGAATCAAGACATCGGCGCCAAGCCGGCGTAACAAGCGGTTTCACGCGGCTGCCCTGTCAAATTCTCGGCTGAACTCAACTACCAGAGGTACCAACTGCCTGTGTACATCACGTAGACACCCAGAAGCAGATTCGTCACTGCATGAGCAACCACACAATCCCAGATGCTGCGCGTCCTCAGGTACAACCACGTCACCATGCCAAACCACGCTGCGGCTGCGAGAGGTTCACCCATATGCGACATCACGCCGTAACCGACGACGCCAAGGATGGCTTTATAAGTCGCGTCACCGATCGGAATGTCGTCCCAATCAGGATGGTGGATATATCGCATCAACCAGCCTCGGAGGAAAAACTCTTCGATAAATGGCACGATAAGAACCAAGCCAATAAAACGAATGGACAACCATTGCCACATCCAAGTCGGGTTACTCTTCAGCTCTTGGAGCGGATTGAATGCTTCGCGACCTGTAGGCATGAGCATATCACCAATATGAAGGAAGCGACGATCTAACTCGATCAGCCCAATCCAAACCACAATGCCAACGGCTCCAACAACAAACGACAACCAAGTGACTTTGAACGGTGTCTTGAAGTACCCCGGAAACGCAACCAGCATCAGCAGGGCAGTCCCAGCGATAATAATCAGGTAGGCGGTGGGGTACCACGTTTTATGCTCAGGCAACCACTCCGTTCCGGAAGCGGTATCGGTGATGGTATCGTCGAGATCACTCGATTGGTCGACCTCGCCTTTAAGCTTCTTAAAGTGCTTATGGGACATCGAAAGAACTTCGCGTGTTTTGTGCTCTTCTTCCAGATGCCGCATTTTGACGAGGACTTCAAGTTGCTCAACGAGCAGCGCTTTTTCGGGATAGTTTAGTCGAACGTTCGAGTCATCTGCCAAGGGCTCGAGAAGGGGTTCGAGCTTCTCTGCCTCAAATTCTTCGGCTTCGAGCTTACTCGTGATAGCCGGTATGTTGAGACTGTTTTCCAGAATCTGTTTCTTCGCTGGCTCTTTCCCATAATCTCGTTCGAGAATCTTCTCAAACTGCGCCATCGCACCTTTGGCGTGCGAAGTCTGTTGACGAACACGCGTATGCGCGCGGGAAGATTCTACATGCCCAGCCAGAAAGTTGCCAAAAAGGTAGAAGACGAATGGCACGACTGTGATGAAGAAAGCCCACTTGCCAAAGACCGGTGGTCCCGGCGGCCATTTATCTTTCTCTTCGGTGTCCGTCGGAGGAGACACGGGCGAGCCGTCGGTACTCACTGCTGTTTGCGTCTCAGGGTCGATTGAGGGATCCGCCGGCTGATCAGTCATATTTGGTCGTCTCTGAGCCACGCTTGCCCCAATGGGACAAAGGTTCATGGCTGGGAATATTTGTCGGATTCAACTACATCTGCAGTCAAACAATAAGCGGGGCAATCCCGCAGTATAGTCACGACTCGAAAAAGCCGGAACTCCTCCATAGCACCCGTTTGCGAAACCGCCGCGACTTGCGCAGGTTCTTTACGCAGATTCGTTACGAACGGTTTGGTCCGTCCGCATATTACTGGCGCGAAGCAGGCGTAATGTCGAATTTCAGCCGCTTGCCGCCTCGTTCGATCTCGATTTTTACGGTATCGCCAATTTTGAGGGCTTCGATGGCGTAGGTGTAGTCGTAGATGTTGTCTATCTTCTTACCAGCTAGCCCTACAATGATGTCGCCATTCTTGACGCCAGCCTTCTGCGCTGGCCCGCCATTACCAACACCTGACAACTTGACGCCCTGCACATCGGATTGGGCATAATCGGGAATCGTTCCCAAGTAGGCTCGTAGCCCAGCCCGCGGCCGCTCCTCTTCCGGTCGAGCTTGTGGAATGTAATCAGGGACGGTTTCGGATTTGGCCAAAGATCGAGTGACCAAGCCGATGAACTTCGCGATCCGAGCCGCATCCTTATAGTTCAACCGATCAGGCGTATCACAATTCTCAGGCGACGAAGACGACGCTGACACCAAAACGTACTCGGAGAACGCTAAGTCTGATTCCAGTTCAAAGCCGCTCATCAGCAGCACGACCATTCTGATTCTGTCTGCGATGCTAATCGGCCTGTCTGCGCAGACATCAAGCGGTTCGAAGAAGATAGCGTTCCTCGCCGGATGCGTTGGCATCGTCACGTTCATTGGCC
>CAYYHV010000109.1:0-18591 GCA_964471695.1 uncultured Pirellulaceae bacterium | reverse complement strand
TCGCATTCTCCAGTGATTTGGATGTTACGATATCCTTCACGCACAGGTTATTGCCGGCGGCTCGTACCAGCGCGAGGGCCGAGCGATGGGCCATGTCCAGCCACACGGGTTCTCCCGAGGGAGCCAACGCGCTGTGCGGCAAGCTCAGCCCAAACGCTTCTCCGACGACTTGGGCGGTAGCCGCAGTACCAAGAAACTGGCACCCCCCTCCCGCAGACCCGCAAGCTCGACACCCCATCTCGGCTGCATAGTCGCGAGTAATCATGTCATGCGCGAATCGGGCTCCAATCGTTTGCACGACTCCCGTATCCTCCGCAGCGTAGGCTGGCAAGGTGACTCCGCCAGGCACGATAATTCCCGGCAAGTGACTGACTCCAGCCAGCGCTACCATCATCGCGGGGAGTCCCTTGTCGCAGGTGGCGATCCCCATAACGCCCTGACGACTGGGCAACGAACGAACCAGTCGCCGCATCGTGATTGCAGCATCATTGCGATAAGGCAGACTGTCGAACATGCCAACAGTTCCCTGCGAACGTCCGTCGCACGGGTCGCTCACTGTGGCTGAGAATGGAATCGTTTCCAACGACCTGAGCGTTTCCGCGGCTTGCTTCACAAGCAGTCCAATTTCCCAATGGCCCGTGTGGTAGCCAAGTGCCAGTGGAGTCCCATCTTCGGCTCGCAAACCACCTTGGGTCGAGATAATCAGATACTGTGGCCGCCCTACATCCTCGGGCCGCCACCCCATCCCAGCATTCTGCGTCATACCGAACAGATTCCCACTAGGCTCGTTCAGCAACTGTTCCTCAGAAATTGGGAGCGAGCCTGATGGGCCTTCCCCAATCAACCTCGTCTCCCATTCTCCGTCGTCTCCAAAAATGGATTCAGTCGTTGGCAATTCCGGCATACCTGAGTTTGCTCCTTTGGATTCAAATCGAAGCGACGTTACAATCGTGTCGATGGGTTTGGTCGATCCTCCTTTATATTCCTAACTCGACGCGTGAGGAAGGAACCGCTGCACGCGGTTATTACCCATTCCTCGTTAACGCGACATGTCAGGATTGGCAATCCAAAGTTGCGGCTCGACCGCAATCGTGCTTTTCATCGCATTCAATCCAAAAGGCGGAGCGAAGATGTCCATGCAAACAAGTGACTCGAAACAACAATCGGTTCATCGTCGCGGCTTTCTCAAAAGTGCGGCGGCGGCCAGTTCGGCTTTTGCCTTGCCTACAATCGTCCCTGCACGAGCCCTTGGGCTGGAAGGAACTGCAGCCAGCGAACGCATCACCTTGGGCTTCATCGGAACCGGTGGCAAAGGCCGGCATAACATGGAACAGTTCCTGGGTTTTGAAGATTGTGAAGTCGTTGCCATTTGCGATGTCGACTCGCGACATCTGGCTGAGGCCCAAAAGTTGTCCAAGAGAAAAGTCGGCGTCAGCGATTGGGCTGAGACTGGCGATTTCCGCGAAATCTGTCAACGAAAAGACATCGACGCCATTTGTGTTTCGACTCCTGACCATTGGCATGCACTGGCAACCGTCGCAGCGTTAAATGGTGGCAAAGACGTTTATTGCGAAAAACCGCTTGCTAACTCAATCGTTGAAGGTCGTTCCATTTGCAATGCGGCCAAAAAGAATAACAAGCTGGTGCAGACGGGTAGTCACGAACGTTCCGTCAACAAGCGGCGACATGCATGTGAGCTTGTACGCAATGGCCGCATCGGTGATCTCAAGACGATTCGCATCAATTTGCCGATGGGCGATCCCCATCATCTCGACGTGCTCAAATGGACGCATGATCAACCAAAAATGGAGGTCCCCAAGCAGCTGAACTGGGACATGTGGTTGGGGCACACTCCGATGGTTGATTTTACGGAAAAGCGGTGTCACTTCTGGTGGCGATTCATTACCGCCCACGGCGGCGGCGAGATGACCGATCGTGGAGCCCACGTTATCGACTTGGCCCAACTGGGAGCCGGACGTGATGATACCGGCCCCGTGGAGTACATCGCGAAAGGGTCAAAGAACAAGAGCGGCATCTTTGATGCCTTCATGGACTATGTCTTTATCAACATTTACGACGATGGCTTGAAGATGATCGGCACGACGCAAGGGCCTCGAGGCGTAAAGTTCGAAGGCACCGAAGGCTGGATATTCATCCACGTGCATGACAACAAAGTCGAAGCCAGCGATCCGAAGCTCCTCGACTCGAAATTGGCGGCAAGCGAAATATCTCTGGGGCGCAGTCCCGGACATCATCGCAATTTTGCCGATTGCGTTCGATCCCGCATGGCGCCGATGGCAACTGCCGAAATTGGTCATCGTACGGCAAGTATCTGCCACTTGAATAACATCGCGATGACCGTCGGTCGCCCCATCCAATGGGATCCGATCCAGGAGCACATCCTTAACGACGATGAGGCGCAGAGTATGCTTGAGCCCAAGATGCGTGGGTCATGGTCGCTGAGTTAACACTTTACCAATTGGCTTGGTAGGAAGCCTGATGACCAACGCGCACCATATTACTGCCGCCGATAACAGCAACCCGTTCCAATCGCCGGCTGATGTCGATCTCACACCAGGCGCACCGCGTTTCCAAGCCGGAATTCGCGGCAAACTTGCTCGCCTTGGTGTGGTCGGATTGACGGTCGGATTCGGGTTGGGCGTGTTCTTCACGGGGATCATTGTCAACCTGACGCCAATCGGAATCACTTTAGGTGCCGCGCTGATCCTGCTTCCCACGATTCTTGGTGGAATTTTGGCTGTCGGCTTTCGTACAATTTTCTACTTCTTTGAGCTCATGGCGGCTTCATCCTACGAAAGGATCAGACTTGCGCGCGATTCGCATCACTGAAGCTTGGGCCATTTTGCCAGTCAAGTCGTCGGTTTTGGGCCGTTGGATTGAAAACTTGACCGAATATGCCGGGCAAAATGTTTGCCATAAGTTGGCAGACGGCTTTCATTCGTTTTTCGCGAGCAGGCATGACCGTGAAAGCCGAAACGAAACTCTGGTGGGTTGATTCCAACTACCACGAGACCACACCCCAGGCTCGCGAAGTAAGGTAAAGGTTGGAATCAGCCTATTGCTCTGTTAATTTGGGAGTGGGGTACGGCAAATCTTTTAGGCGTTAGTTTCAACGTGTCATCATCCGAAGCCACTTCGCAATCAGTACTTGGACTTGTCGGGCACGTCTCTCGACTGGCCCATAGTTCCCTACCCGCACCCGAGTTCTACACGCAGTTCCTCGACTTACTGCCCGTCCCGGCGGGCACGTTAGGAACCGTCGCCTGGGTTTGCGGGGACGACTCGTTCAGCAAGATCGCTGCAGGAACTCGCACACCGAATGACTCGGTTCAGTTGCCAGTATCGGCTGGCGAGCACGCGGCTCAACTACAAGAGACGCGGGAGGCGATGACTCCTAAACGTTTCGATCCGCCCGAGACATCGGGCTACCAGGTTTACGTTGAGAATGCGTTGCCGGTGATCATTGTCTTTCCCGTCATTGTCGAAGAAGGCGTGCCCGTTGTTGTCGAAGCCTATCTGCCTCCGGATGTTCCCGACAATATGACCGCACTCTTTGTCCGGCGAACCCAGCTGCTTTGCGAAATAGCCAGCAACTACCATTTGGATTCAACACAATCTCAATCGCCGGAACAGATCAGCACAACGACGATGGGGCTGACACCCACCGTTCATGAATCGCTGAGCATCGTTGATACGTGTTATGCCGTCGTCAATGAAGGGCGTCGCGTGACGGGTAGCGATCGAGTCACGGTGCTGACGCGAAAGGGCCGAAACTATAAAGTCGAAGCCGTGAGTGGTCAGGAATCCGTAAATCGCCGCGCCAATGTGGTGCAGTATCTTCAGCGACTTGTTAATCGAGCCATGCGGACGGGCGAGGAGTTCTGGTACCCTCAAGATGCTGAAAAGCTGCCACCGGAGATTGAGAGCGAACTCGAGGCATTTCTCGAAGTCTCAATGAGTCGAGTTCTGGGGATCGTTCCTCTCCAGCGCAAACCCAAGGAAACCGAGAACGAAGACGAGCAGACGCGTAACCGCATCCCCAAGAACGAGAAACCCGTTGGGGCTTTGGTTGTCGAAAAGTTTACCGAAGTCGTCGGATCGGATGAAGTGTTCCGTCAGCGCACGACGACACTCGCCACCGAAGCATCTGTGGCTTTGCGAAATGCCGTCAACCACGAAACGATTTTCCTGCTCCCACTTTGGCGATGGATCGGCGGGCTCAGCCGCTTCTTTCGCGGCAGCGCTTTACTCAAAACGGTGGCTGCACTGACGGGCATCGCCGTGGCTATTGCGGCGCTGATTCTAGTTCCGGCTGAACTCAAGATTAACAGTGACGGCCGACTGATGCCGCAGGATCGCCGCCGCATCTTTGCTCAATCTCAAGGTACGATCGACACACTGGCCGTTGAACATGGCTCGAAAGTCTCAGAAGGCGACGTCCTGGCTACGATTCGCAACTACCAACACGACTTGGAGTTGCAGCAGGTGCGTGGCGAGATACGCAAGACGCAGGCGCAAATCGACTCGCTCCAAGCCAAACTGCTTTCCAAACGCAGTCAGAATACCGATCAGAACGAAATCTTCGCGGCTCACGCCGAGAAGGAAAACCTGGAAGTCCTGCGAGAAAACCTCGGTACGCAGATTGAGATTCTCAAACGGAAGCAAAGTGAGTTACAAGTCGTCTCGCCGATTAGTGGCCAAGTCATCACCTGGGAAGTCGCTGACCGCTTGCGTTCGCGTCCCGTTCAACCCGGTCAAATGATGATGGAAATCGCCAACCTCGATGGCGAATGGTGCTTGGAACTCAACTTGCCCGACCGTCGCATCTCTGACGTCCTCTATGCGAACGAAACCTCCGATACACCTTTGAAGGTCACGTACATCCTGGCTTCCGATACAAGCAAAACGCTGGAAGGCGAAGTCATCAGCATTGCCAAAGCGACTCGTGTGGACGCTGAAGATGGGCAACACATTCTCGTCCGAGTCGCCATTGATGAAGAGCAGGTCCCCTTCCTGCAACCGGGCACCGAGATTCAGGCGAAGGTTCACTGCGGCCAACGCAAGTTGGGATACGTTTGGCTTCGCGACGTATGGCACTTCTTCAAGACGCGTGTCTTGTTCCCCTTTTCCTGATGTCGATGACTTCTGCTGAACTGTTTGCATGTCTGTTGGCCATCTGTCCGCCGTTGAAGACCGACCGCTCCCGCTGAGAAAGCGCGGTGATTTGGATATTTCGACCAGCTGGTTTCAGGGCGAACAATCGTGGATCGTCAAAGACCCCGTTTCGCTGAAGTATCATCGGCTGCGCGAAGCCGAAATGATCGTCCTGCGCATGCTCGACGGCCAAACGACACTTCGAGAAATCAAGGAAAGCTTGCAGGATCGATTTCCAACCAAAATTGCACGGCTCTCCGATCTCCAGCATTTACTCTCGTCGCTGTTTCGCGCCGGCATGTTGCTTTCCGATGCTCCAGGCCAAGCCGAACAATTGCTCAAGCGGCATCGTGAGACGAGAGGGCGAGAACTGCGTGGGCGATTGAGCAACGTGCTCGCCATCCGTTTCCCGGGTTTTGATCCTGAATGGATTCTCAATCGACTGAATCCGTGGTTTGGCTGGATATTTGGCCCCACGGGGCGAACCGTCTGGTGCATTGTCGCCTTGACGGCTGCGTCATTGCTACTTGGCAATATCGACGAGTTTCGTCGCAGGCTCCCGAACTTCCAAGACTTTTTCGCAGCTCAGAACTTCATGTGGCTGGCGATCGTCATGGCCGTCACCAAAATATGTCACGAATTTGGGCACGGGCTAAGCTGCAAATACTTCGACGGAGAGTGCCATGAGATCGGAGTCATGTTGTTGGTGTTCACACCGGCAATGTACTGCGACACATCCGATTCCTGGCTATTACCAAACAAGTGGCATCGCGCTTTCATTGGTGCGGCCGGGATGTACGTCGAAGTCTTCCTGGCTTCACTTGCGACGTTCGTCTGGTGGTACACCCAACCCGGCGTGCTCAACTTCATGTGTTTGAATGTGATGTTTGTATCGTCGGTAAGCACCGTGGTGTTCAATGCGAATCCACTCTTACGATACGACGGTTACTATATCCTGTCTGACATTCTGGAAATCCCCAATCTCGCACAGAAATCGCGATTGGCAATGCTCAATCTGTTGCGAGTCGTTTGCCTTGGACTGAAGTCCATCAGCCCACGTCAATTGCCCCAGCGAAATCATCTGACATTTGCGCTCTACAGCGTCGCCTCGTTCTGCTATCGCTGGTTCGTGTTAGTCATGATTACCTGGTTTGTATCCAAAGTCTTCGAGCCCTATGGTCTGCAGATCATCGGCCAGATCATTATTGCCATGTCAGTCGTCGGTTTGGTGATTGTTCCACTCTGGAAATTGGGACAGTTTTTCATGGTGCCCGGGAGAATTCAGGAAGTGAAAATGCCACGCTTGATTGTATCCATCATTATTGTCACGTTGTTTGCCGCGGCCATCGCTTTCGTCCCTGTCCCAAATCGCATTATCACGTCGGTCGTGATCAGACCGGACAACGCAGGTCGAGTCTATGCGACGGTACCCGGACGACTGAAAGAAATACTTGTTCAACCCGGCGACAAAATTGAGGCTGGTCAACCACTGGCAAAGCTCGAAAATATCGACTCAGAATTGTCACTGACTTCCTTAGAGAGTGAACGCATCCAGCAGGAAAGTCACCTCAAGATGATGAAGTTTCGCCAAGTCGATGACCCGTCCATGAGCGGAGCCATTCCTCACGCTCAAGCCGTATTGGATGACATCAATACACGACTTGCAGAACGACGGAAAGACCTTGACCGTTTGGTGCTGGTGGCTGAGAACGCTGGCACCATCATGCCGCCCCCAGAGCTTCCCGAATCGTCGGGCGGTGACGAACTCGAAACCTGGAGCGGAACACCGTTTGATCCTGAGAATCTGAATCTCACCATGGAAGCCGGGCAATTGTTTTGCATGGTTGGTGACCCTGGCAAGATGAACGCTACGCTTGTCTTTGATCAAAGCTATATTGAACTGATCAAGTCGGGGCAGGAAGTTGAAATCCTGCTCGACGAACTTCCTGACCGCCAACTGACCGGTACCATTCGCGAAGTCGCCAAGATTGATATGCAATCGCCACCACGAGAATTGACTCTGGCAGCCGGCGGACCGTTGGCGACCGCCGTCGATCGAGACACAGGCGAGCAGAAGTTGATGTTCGTTATGTACGAAGCCTCGGTTCCTCTTCACGATTTGGATGTCGAGCTGCTTAACGGATTCCGGGGACACGCCAAAATCCACCTCGAGCGCGAACCTTTATGGCGCCGCATCGTGAGATTCACGAGGAATACCGTGCATTTCCGATAGTCTTTTTGGTGACGAATCGCCAACCTCCTGATTCTCTCAGGTAATGACGTGACGAACTTTCTCTAATGCTGAGAACCGGTATGGCCCGCAAGTTTTACCTAACCATCGCGCTACTTCTCTCCCTCAGCCTCGCTTCGATGGGGCAGACATTGGAGCTCGAGGATGTCCAACTGAATCTGATCTCCGAGCGCGACATTGCCATCAGCGAACCCGGTATCGTTGATGAAATCCCAATCAAGGTCGGCGAGATTGTGGAGAAAGATCAGTTGCTCGCTCAGATGGACGTGCGGCTGCTCAACGTTCAACGCGAAGCGGCGATCGTCGAAGCCCAACTTGCCGAACACGAAACCCGAAATGACGTCGACTTTCGATTTGCCCAAAAGTCACTCGAAGTCTCGCAAGCCGAGTACGAACGAGGGCTTAGCGCCAACCGTCAATTCCCCAAGAGTGTTTCCAAAACGGAACTTGACCAGGCGCGGTTGGTCACCGAGCGTTCACGACTGGCCGCCGAACAGGCACAGCAGGACGTGGAAGCGGCTCGCATTTCGCTGCGACTTCGTTGCAAACAGGTCGCCATTATCGACCAGCGATTGGAGATGATGAAAGTCCGGGCTCCAACAAATGGGATGGTCGTCGAAATCTATCCACAAAGTGGTGAGTTCCTGGCAGCCGGCTCACCCGTCGCTCGACTGATTCAATTGGATCGACTTCGAGTCGAGGGGTTTGTCGATGGTCGCAAATACGATCGCCGCATACTCAATGCGCCTGTCACGCTGACCGTGGAGCTTCCACCTAACAATCGCAAAGTCAAGTTCTCTGGCAAAGTCACGTTTGTCAGCCCCGAAGTGAATCCGGTAAACGCGCAGATTCGCATCTATGCCGACATCGAGAACCCGGATTTGCGATTGCGGCCCGGTACGCGAGGAAAGCTATCTATCTCACTTGAGAACTTAGAGCAAGAAAATTTGTAGACAGCCTAGAACGGTGACGTGGCTGTGGCAAATTAAATATTTGAAATCTGAAATCCGAGATTTCACGCAGCCCAAGACGCCAACCAAGCCGCCTCACGGTTTCCCATGAATCTCCTCTGACCAGCTATCTATAGATTAGGAAGTCGTTGTGGCAGAACGACGGCGGGAGCTTCCATAGTGGGTAGCGGCGACGGATCATAAAAACCGTTGAACCCAGCGTTCCCTGGCTGAACGGGGATTCCAGATTGCTCATCGTACCGCGGTGGCATCAAGGCATGGTCAAGCACCGCATCCAGCGGCGCCTTAACATGCTGATTGTTGATCACCTGATCCACCGGTCCCTGACTGACCACGGGACAAACCGTTCGGTAATCTTCTTCGACATACTTGTGTCGAAATTGCTCGCGTCGATGATCGAGGCATGCCCGATCACACCATGCTCCTTCGCTCAACTGGACGCCGTTATATCCCAGCAACGTCCCTTTCTCGAAGTGGATATTGGTGATCGCAGCCGCATAGGTGACACGCGACTGGTAATAATTGGTTTCGGCGTCCGCCAATCGACGCTGGGCTTCAAGCAAATCCTGAATCGCTGTTCTACCGGCTTCGAACTTGGCTTCACGTGACTTCGCGACTTCCTCCGCCGCGACTAGACGATTGTAAGCCAGTCGAATACTCTCGTACGACGCTTCCAAACTGGCAACGGCGTCTGCCAAACCGTGCGTAATCGCATGCTCCTGCTCTCGCAAGATCGCTCGTTCGCGACAAAGATTAAGTTCCGAATGCCTGACGCCTGCGAATTGCTGGCGGTAACCGATGGGCACGTTCAGTTGCAAGCCGACTTCGAGCTCATCATTGTCAAAGGGAGCCATCTCGCGAAAGAGACTGTTGAATGATCCCGTTCCGCCGATAAGATCGTCGCCAAACCCAGCGACTCGATAAGTTGCAACGGCGTCCAATCGCGGAAGCAGGAAGTTACGAGCCGCCAGCAACTCCAGCTCGCGTTGCTTGATGCGCCAGAGTTGTTGCCGCAATTCGACGCGTCGTGACATCGCATCTGCCATACATGCATCCCAATCGAATTTCACTGGGGCATCCGTAGGCTCGTCGGCTGGTCGAATCAGCCTGCCGTCATTGACTGGCAAACCCAACAATTGACGTAGTTGGCGTTCTGCCTGATAGACTCCGCCGGCTTGGCCTCCGCCCGTCAAGGCAGTAACCACAAGCTGCTCGAAAAGGTATAGCTGCTCGCGCGCCTGAGCTTCAACGTCCGCTTCGCCACCTTGGAGGTTCGCATCACTACGCGCTTTGACGGATTGCCAAGTCGCACGAGCTAAATCGCGGGCACGTCGGTTCGCATCCAGCGAACGGTAAGATGAGTACAGCTGCCAGTAACTATTCTCGACTTGGCGAACATAATCACGAACGCCTCGCTCAAACTGGGCGATACTGATATCACCATCGATACGAGCCAAAACGACACCACGCGTCAACGAAACATCAACCGACCCGTTCGGCCCAGCAACTCGATTGAAGAGTACACCAGCCCCTTGAAGCAACGGCTGGCGGACAGATGCTTCAAACGAACCGTTCCACGCATGCGAGAGTAAATTCGATGGTGCGTCTGAGTGGTCGTGCTCGACCAGATTCCGCAGCGTGTATTGAGCCCCTGTCGCAGACGTCTTCTGAATCTCAGTCTGAATGCGGAACAGATCCTGATTGACTTCCGTTGCACCACCACCCAGCGTCGCATTGTTGAATATATTGCTGCTCTCTGCGGCTGTGAATTCCTGACCAAACTGAGCGTCAAAAGCTGACAACGCAGCCTCTTCACCCAGGCGAGGATGACTCATCGTGATCGACGGATCATAAACCGATGTCATCGCACTGGGAAAATCAAGGACACGGCCGCCAAGTTCTCGCAGCACATCGCTATTCTGCATTCCGTATTTAACGACTTCTTCAAGCGTAAGTACCCAGTACGTATCAGGCACTCCATCCGACAACTGACGCGGTGGCAACGAATGAATGCGATCTTCGAATGCCGGTCGAGCCACATCGGGATATTCGATTTGGGCAGATAGCTCGTCACAATACCCCAGTGCGCTGACATCGTTGGGCGAACACGAATGCTCAATACACTGCTGACTGCAGCAGCCAGTAAAGCTGAACAATAGGAGCAACAGCAGTAGTGGTCGCCAAAGGCGTTGCATGGCTATCTATGAAGAGTCGACGGATTCTTGGGCGCACCCCAAGTTGGGTATCGGCGAGTCATTGATAAAAAACCCAACTCAATCCGTAAATTTTGCGCAATCCGCAAAGTCAACCACCTCCACCAAATCACCCCGCACGCCCTAAAACTCGGCGTGACAGCAAGCCAACCCAGGTAAAGTGAATCGGTTATGCCGGTTAGGCTGAAACATCACGGTGCATCTTGCCGATTTACAGGTAGTTCCCTGACTGCGGTGGTTAGCAAGCAATGCATTCAAACACGGTGCTCATGATGAAGCGACCTCATTGGCCAATCCTCGTAATCATTGCGCTTTTCTCGTTAACAGCGTCAGTCGTCGCACGCGGACAAACAGAAGGCTGCTTTCCGCAACCTGCCTCATCTTCAGACCAAGCAAAGCCCTCGGTTCCCATACGTCGCGACAATCGGGCCGCATCAACAACACGTTCCTATCCAATTGCCGATGGTTCAAGGCGTATGAGCCCAGAGGTCCCTTGCGGTTCCACTCCCGACGCGTTGAATTCGCCAAAACCATCACTACGGCGACATCAAAGAATTCAAGCCTATCCCCCGTCGTACGCTCCGCCCACTGCGGAGGTTCGCTGCGGTGAGGACGATGTGAATATTGCTACGCCGGTGACGAAGCCGAGAGTGGTTGCTAGGCACCAGCCGACGACGCCAACAACACCCGTGTACCAACGACGACACAGCCCGCCTGTTTTCGACGCTACCGACGGCTGCCTTCCCGACTCCAACGTCCACCATCAGAAGACGCTCCGCGGCCCAACGCAACCTTTGACCTCGCAAGGGCGGCCAACGTCCGGCGACACAACCCAAACTCAATCACACTCGGGCCCTATTGTGCAAGCCGCGGCCGCAATTCAAGCCGAATGGAATGGCGAGCCGCGTGCGAGGTATTCGCCACAGTCACCATTGCAGAAACTGAGCCATCAGGCGTCGCAACAAAAACCGCAGGCTTCCATCGTTCGCATGGCCGAACCAGCTTTTCTCCCTCGGAGCATCACCCATCAGGAGCGACCAAACATTTCGCCGGCGCCAGCCCATCGCGCCGTGGCTGCTCCATCCCAGCCGAAGATACGACTCGTACAAGCCACGGAAGAATACTTTCCGTCCGATGACTACTCGCGGGAAATCGAGCGATTGGATGATTCCGTGACTCACGAACCCAGCCCGTGCGACAACGTAGGTGATGGCACATCAGACTCTCCCTGCGAAACGGACAAAGCGATGATCCCGTTGCCCGCGTCCCCAGCCCCCGACGAGGCCCCCGACGAGGCCCCCGACGAGGGGCCTTTCAGGGATCCCGATGAAATCGAACCAGCGATATCATCACAACAGTATTCATCAGCGAACTCGCGACTATCCGATATGCGACTAGGCAAAGTCTTCACGCGACTGGAAAGCCTTCCTGACAAGTTCATTCCTAGCCCCGAGCATAGTTCGCGTGATCCGTACTACGGAACCAACAATATCCAATCCAAGAAATGGGCTCCCCGAAATCTGGCCCACCGAACGTTGTACTTTGAAGATATGCCTCTTGAACGCTACGGCCTCACGAAGGTCTGGTACAAACAGATGTTAGCTTCCGCGACTGAGTTCTTCTGCGACGCCGCCAAAATGCCGCTTCGTTGGGGCAAAGAAGAACCATGCAGCCTGCACTACACGCTTGGTCAGCAGCGTGCCGGTTCGTGCCCGCCGCGAATCAAGGAGAAGGCTTGTCCAGTTCCCTAATCGCAACTGTTTCCCAACACCCTAAGCCAAAATGTCGTGCAATACGTTTCCGTGTACGTCGGTGAGTCGAAAATGTCGTAAAAAGTCGTTTTGTTCTCGACTGCGTGATAGCCTAACTCGTCAGTCGCACCATACGTTGTGCCGCCTCTGATTCCTCCCCCGGCGAACCATACGCTAAACCCAAACGGGTTGTGGTCGCGACCGTTGGAACCCTGTGAGAACGGCGTCCGTCCAAACTCGCCCGTGAATACAATCAGGGTCTCATCCAAAAGCCCACGATTCTTGAGGTCTTTGATCAAGCCAGCGATGGGACGATCGACTTGATGCCCCATCGAACGATGTCCACGTTCCAGATCACCGTGTTGATCCCAAGGATTCGGGGCTCCACCGGCACCGATACTCTCCGTCAGGCACGAGAGTTCAATAAAGCGAACTCCCTTTTCAATGAGCCGTCGGGCCAACAAGGCTTGCCGCGCATAAGAAGCGCACTGCCGATCTGCATCATCCAATCCGTACAAGTCGCGGATCGCCTGCGGCTCGTCAGAAATGTCGCACAACTCAGGCACAGCGGCTTGCATCCTGAATGCAGTTTCATAATTGGCAATCGCGGCTTCGATCTCGGGCGAACCAGCCATCGACTCAACATACTGATGATCCAGCTTGTTGACAAAATCCAGCCGGCGTCGTTGAAACTCACGAGCCTGACTGGGCGCGATGTTCCGTACCGCTGGCGTCGCATCCGCTTTAAGAATCGAAGCCTGATACTCGGCGGGCAAAAATCCACTGCTAAACAATCCGACTCCGCCATGTGGCGCAACCGCACCACCGCTCTGCAGAACTACGTACGTCGGCAAATTTTCGTTGGCCGTTCCCAAGCCATAACTGACCCACGCGCCGGCACTCGGATGGCCTAGAAACGGGAAGCCCGTGTGCGCCGCAAAGTTTGCCTGGGCGTGTTCGTTCACAGCCGTCGTCATGGAGCGAACCACGGCAATATCGTCAGCACACGTTGCCAACTCGGGAAACATATCGCTGACTTCGAGGCCACTCTCGCCGTGCTTCTTGAATTTGAACGGACTGGCAAACACATTGCCGTTGTTGTTGAACTGTGTCCGCTCGACTTTGGTGGGCATCGACTTGCCATGTAGGGCTGCCAATTTGGGTTTCGGATCGAAGGAATCGATGTGGGAAACTCCGCCCGACATATAACAAAGCACAACGTGTTTGGCTTTGGGTGTAGGCATCGAAGCACTACCAGCCACGACAGGCTTGGCATTGCCAAACAGCTGAGCCAGCGCCAACATCCCGAATCCACTGCTCGATCGGAGCAGCATCTCGCGACGTGAAACTGGGTGTATCCGATTCGATGCTGGATCAACGAACATAGACAAACTCTTTCAAGTTGTAGAGTGAATGGGCCAAATCCGTCCAAGCCTGATCTGGACGAGGCGATTCCCCAAAGGAATTGAGCATCGCGTTTAACTCCGCAAGTTCCATTCGCCATCGTTGGAGCTGATTCCGTTCCGCCTCAGTGAGCTTGGCCTCGACATCTTCCCTACGAATATAGGGAACTCCGGAGCTGGCAGCTTTGACTTCGCCCACAGTCAGACTGCGATCGTACAAACGAGCACTGAAAATTCGTCCTCGCAGCATGCGCCCACCTTGGCGACTTGTACCGTGCCGCATGCCGAAGATTACCTGACTGTTGTCAGCATCGAACGATTGAATCCCCTTCTTAAACGCACCGTACTTTTCGCCATTTCGATATAACGTGGTGGTTCCGTCGGCGGAATAAGTCATCACCAGATGGACAGGGGTTTTCTGGGCTTCCGTTTCCGGATTGCCACCAAACGGTTGTGTGCGAGAGAATCCATCGCTACCTGCCAACCAGTGTCTTTCCTGCTGTTCACCGATCACAATCGAATCAAACTTCACGCCATTTTTGTCCTGAACCGTGATAACTCCGCCGCCTCGTTGATTTAGCTTGCTGAGTTGAACCGTCACTTCGAGCGACTTTTCATGCAGCTTTCCAGGCAGGCTGCCCGTGCTGGCCCACCCGGTACCATCCAACACCAGTGCTCCCTCTTCGATCTTGGCTCCATCACGCAACTGGCAATCCAACTTGCCCCTCGTGTCCTTTGCGTCAGTTTCGAAATCCCAGACTGCGACTGGGTTTAAGTCGACAGGCGCGATCGAATCTGATGTTTGCTCGTCGATCATGCGCTGGCGCACTGGTTTCAGCATTTCAGAAATCGAAAGGTCGAGCTTCGCAATCTGCTTCCGCGCCATGGCGGAGCGTTCGTCGCGATTCCGATATTCCAACCTTATATCATTCACAAAGTCGTGGGCTGCCGCGACTTCAGAGTCCCGTGGCTTTCGCCCCAACGCACGTCGCCACATCATTTCGATACGAGCCGTGCTATCTGCGGCTTTCGCGGAAACCTCCGCCAACTCGCGGGCTGAACCGATCACAAACGGATCGTTCATCATCAACAGTGATTGAGCCGGCACATTCGTTGCATCACGTCGCCCCTTCGTTCCAAAAGGCACCGGTGCATTGAACGCCTGGAGGAATGGGTCCAGTCGGTTTCGGATCACGTTGACGTAAACGCCGCGACGATTCGAATCGCCACGAACCGGCGAGCCATACAATTGACGATCCAGCCGACCATCGGCGGCCAACATTGCATCACGGATCGCTTCCGCATCCATTCGCCGTACGGACGCGTGAGAACACAGTCGATTTTGCGGATCGTTCGTCGTAGCCATCGCTGTCGGCTGACTGGATTGTTGCCACGTTTGACTCATCACAAGGTAGCGAATCATCCGCTTGAGACTCCAACCCTCCGTCTCGAACTTTCGCGCCAGAAAATCGAGCAACTCCGGATGCGACGGTTTCGCCCCCATTCGCCCCAGATTGTCCACGGATTCAACCAGTCCTGCACCGAATAGATAATGCCAGATTCGGTTCACGATCACACGACGCGTAAACGGGTTGTCCTCGCGCAACATATCGTCGGCCAATTCCAGCCGCCCACTGATCTGGGATTTATAAGGCGACGCGTCAATCGACTCCAAAAATCGACGCGGCACGAGACCGGATGGTTTCTTGTGATTCCCTCGAACATAAAGAGCTTGGTCCTGACCTTGCCACTCGGCAAGCGTGGGTACTCGCTTTGCTACGGGAACCTCCGATTCCAATCTGCGATATTCTCCAACAAGCTCTTTTGCAGCCGACAGTTCCTCCATTCCATTGGCAAGAACCTTTTCGTGGATAGCGCGATCCAGCATTAGTGCGTCTGCGTCAGTGATTCGACCGTCGCGCCAGCCTTCGATGGCCTGCTTCATGACGGCATGATAGTGTTTCGCCAACCCGGCTCGCGAACTGATTTCCTGACTGGGTTCCGTTGCATAGAGCGACCGCAAGAACTCACGTTGGTTTTCGCCGGGAGTCGCCCGGCCCTTCTTCGTCACCGCAACTTCACGAAGTGAAAACCACGAGCGATCGTTGCCTCGCGTCAGCAAAGGTGCGTCCCGAGCCGCAGACAACTCGACGTGCATCATGTCGCCTTGCCAATACGTTAGCGAATAACGATGCCATCGCCATTGACCACTCTGCTTGTCATCAAGATTCTTGACAGGAAAAACGGTACCGTTACGAGGATAGTTTTGAACGACGTACCGCGTCATCGCGCTTCCACCGCCGTCGACTCGCAACCAAAGTTCTTCGTCTTCGCCAATCTCGAAGGCCGCCGAAGCCAGACGGGCAGCGTGTTTGGTTGACAACGTGCCCGAATGCAATCCAGCAGGCAGAATCCGTTGAACAACCTGGTCGCCTTCGACATAGAGTGAAAATTCCCCGGCTGGCGAAGGGCGATTGGATATCCCGACGCCCGTTGCGTACCACTCTTTGGCATCTTTGGCGTTGGCAAGGTCCCAGTAACGAACAAATCCCTCACGCTTGGAATGACTGTCACTTTCCTTTATCCACGCATCGCGTTGCACCTGCCATTGCTTCGCAAAGCCTTCCGACGATTGGTTCTTCACGTTCACCAACAAGTGCAATGGGTGCATCAACGAGCCCATTTTGTCCGCGCCTTCCCACTGGTGATCGGCGTCCGTCATCATATTGGCGACTTGATCCAATTGGTTCAGCCACGTTTCTGCAATTCGGGTGCGAATCAACGGCTTGAGTTCTGCCAGTCGATCCATGTGTCGACGCTGCACATCCATCGCTTCAATCGCGGAGCGGCCAGGTCGTGTCGAACCGAGAATACCGAACAACGCGTAATAGTCGGCTTGGCTGATGGCGTCAAACTTATGATTGTGGCAACGAGCGCAGGAAATCGTCAGTCCAAGAAAAGCTTTGGAGAAAGTATCAATTTGATCATCAGTGAAGCGGACCTTTTCGTCCAGCGCATCGGTCGGCGCAAATCCATGAAATACCATTCGCCAATGAGTCGTACCAATCAGTGACTCGTTAATCCCCAGCTCAGTATTGATGCGAGGATTCTCCAACAAGTCGCCCGCGACATGCTCGCGAATCAACTGGTCATACGGCACATCTGCATTGAGGGCGCGTATCAAATAATCACGGTAGTACCAGGCGTTCTCGATTTTCGGATCACCTTCGCTTCCGTGTGATTCCGCGTAACGCATCCAGTCCATCCAGTGCCTTGCCCAACGTTCCCCAAAAGCCGGCGAGGCTATCATGCGATCAACCACTCCCTCAAAGGCATCGTCGTCCGCATCCGCAAGAAATGAATCTACTTCCTCGAGCGTTGGCGGCAATCCCGTTAGCACGAGGGCGGCTCGGCGAATGAGCGTTAGCCGGTCGGCTGGCGGTGCTGGCGTAAGATTCGATTCCGCAAGTCGACGTTGAATAAAGCGATCCACTTCATGATTTGCATCGCCGATGGGCGGCGTGATATTTGCAATAGGTTGAAAACTCCACCAGCCTTTCCGCCGCTCGCGAATCGACTCCCACGAAGTCGCATTCGCAAGTTCGTCTGCTGATGGCGGTTGATCTCGAGGATCCGGCAAACCCATTTTGATCCATCGTTCAAAATCCGACACGATGGCTTGCGCCAACTTCGGACCGCTCTCAGGCATCTCCAGACCTTCAATCTCGTGCCGCATAACTTTGAGAAGCAGACTGTTGGATGGGCGTTTGGTATCGTAAAGCCGCCCACGGTCTCCGCCCTTCTGCATACCGCCGCGCCAGTCTATCGCAAGCCCAGCCTCCGCGGTCTCACGGCTGTTGTGGCATTCGTAGCAATTCTCCACCAGCACCGGACGAATCCTCGTCTCGAAGAATTCGAGTTGATCCGGGGTAATTACCTCAGCGATAACAAACGTGGAGAGACAAAAAAAGAGAATGAGTGAAAGCTTCTTCATCGGGGCCGCCCAGGACGAATCAGGAGTTCTGCTGCTAACTGCCTGACCATTATAGGCCCGCGCTGGAAGACTTTGCATTCCTTTACCGACGCAAGACTCGCCCTTCTTCTCCTGTTCCAGATCAGCGACGAAAAGCTAGAACTGCCGCTGCAAATGCCAGTGAAAGCAATATCGCTGACGGTTCTGGAACAGTGACAGCTCTATCAGCCGCGGAGAATTTATTGACGTTCCACAAATTGAAGTCGCTCACATCAACGAAACCGTCTGCGTTGAAGTCGCCAGAACACCAGCCTGACGCACCCGTGAATTTGTTCCCATTCCAGATATTGAAATCAGCAACGTCTACGCCGCCGTCCAAGTTGGCGTCGCCATAAAGATACGAGCCGCCTGACGTGAGGTTAACGCCACCTGCTTGGCGAAGCCATTCATCGAGGTCTAGTTGATTCACGATGGCATCACCCGTCAAGTCGAACAGGACGTCGTTTGAATTAGCAACAATCGCCGCAACCAACGAATCAACATCCGCACAATCCACCAAGTCGTCGCGATTCAGATCCGGTCCCGACAAGGGTACCGCGAGGAAATTCGGTCCAAAGTAGCCGTCGTTTCTTCCATCAACGGTAAAACGAGGAAAGCCCACGGGTGACGAAGCGCGATTCTCGCCAAACGTAATTTCGGGAATTGTCGATGCGACGTCGAGAAAACGATAGCTGTCGCAATCGTTCGTACAGCCTGGATCGTCGGCGCCGATGACGTAGTCTCCGGGCGGCAGAATCAGAGGCGTTATCATGTTGAACAACCAACGTCCATCTTCGGCTGTCGAAGGCATAGGT
>CAYYHV010000108.1:5111-18654 GCA_964471695.1 uncultured Pirellulaceae bacterium | reverse complement strand
GATCAACTCGTTGCGTTCATCAAGCCGAATTTTCGCCACGCTGGTCTGCAATTCTCCCCACTTCTGTCCAAGCTGCATAGCCTGGCCTCGCAGTTGTTCTGAGCTGCCGTTGCGTTGAACATTCTGCTGAAAAGTCTGCGTCGCACGATGGAATTGTTGTGCGTCGGCGATAATCTGATTGCGGAATTGTGCTGGGAGTTGACTGGATCGTCCGACATATCGAGTGATGTCATATCTGAGTAAGTCCGTCATGTTTACCAGTGTCGCGACCATTTCAATGGATTGCGTTGTGTCATGATTGTTGCCCATCGCGAGAGCATTTCGCAATTCTCCAATCGCTGAGTCGAGTACTGCGACACTTTGGACCGTCTCGGTTGAAGCGACTGGCGTAATGACGCGTTTGAGATCATTCCAGGCGACTTCCAAGACTCGGAAATCCCAGCGTACGGTATCGAGTTCAGTTGATGTCCCAACCGTACTGCGGAAGTCGTGCGCAAGTTGATGGAATTCCTTTACTTTGCTGAAAACTTCGTCGGAGTTCGGGAGTTCGAGGATTTTTACGAGTGGTATCCCGGCCCCAATGGAATCGACTTGTTGCTCCAGCGTTTCAGCTTGATAGAGAATGTCATTGCCATCAATCATTGGAGGCAAGAATAGAAGTTCGTGAATTCTGTCGTTGAATCGAGTCACTCGACTCAGGCATCGTTGTACATGGTGATTCTGAACGCCGCGCAGTTCGCTCTTGATACTCAACCAATCTGCATGAAACTCTTCGTAATAGGTTTTTACGGTTTCGTAGGGGTAGCGATATTCATTCGCCAGACGTAGCTGCTGTGAGCGGTTTCGAAGTTGACGAACTTTCGAGAGGTATTCATCTCGTTTGGGATTCGAGTACAAGTCGATCTGAATATCTTCGGAGAGGTTGTCCAGTTCTTCGCCAAGCACCGAGAAGAAGTAGATGAGTTCATTGTGCTGGAACTGTGGGGAAACCTTCAGCTGCTGTGAAAGTTCCTGATTGACGACATTCAGTCGATCGACTCGTTGTTTAACAATGGCGTTCAAGTTTACTGTTTGACTCAACTGGTGGCTTAGCAGTCGCCATTGCCGATCGAGTTCTTCATATTCACTGGCGAGAATCGTGACGTCCGTGATATTTTGACTCCATTGCGACAAGACATCTGCAGTAGCTTTCAATCGCAAGGCGTCGCCCAGCAGTCGGCCGATCATCGGTGAGTATTGCTCTTCGTAGCGAAGCGTCGGAATAAGTTGTCCAGCCTCGTTGGCGAAGGTGCGGATGCTGCGCTGAGCGGCGGTGAGCTGCTCGGCGTTTCCGCGCTGCTGCGTTTGTGGGATACGTTGTTGGGTTCCAAAATCGCGTGCAGTGCTCGTTAATGTACGGAGGATTCCACCGAACACCTGCCCCTGTTGAGGCGTCGTAGCCTGACCGGCAGTACGCGCGATCCGAACCTGTTGGGCCGAAGATTGAGAGAGTATCGTCAAAGAGACGATTAACATAAGGGCCGTATTTCGCATGATAACTTCCTTAAAGATGGCGAGATATTGGCAAAAAAGTCTGCACGCGTCACTTACTTATGGACGGCGTGGCATGACGTGCAGTTCGAAGCCTTAGAGAGCATGGCGGGACCGGTGGATTTGCCATCCATAACAGCTTTGACTGAACTAACGAGAAGCCCCGTTCGCTTGGCCCAACTAGACTTGGGGCCTTTTTTGGGCTGGTGCTTGGCCATGATCGAATACAAGTCGTAAAGTTTTTTCTGCTCGACCTTCGTAGCCTTGCCTAATGCGACTTTCTTCAGCAACTCATTCGGCTTCTTATGAGCCTGTTTCATGACATCCTTGACACTAGTATTCTTCGTTGTCAGTGTGACTTGCTGAGCACTTACTGAGCGGCCGGTCATGGAAAACATCGTCGCAATAATTGCGAGCAAGATCAGATTACGCATACAGTCTGCCTCGTAAGGAATTGACGCTTGTCGATGTATTGTGCGGAGCACAACATTACAACCCGATGAGAAGCGGTCGGGAATGATATCGCTTCTCCTAAATGGTCACTACGTCGATTCTGCGCTCGCATGATGGCGGTGCTTGCGCCTTCCAGGTTTGACGGACTCTGTAGGATTACCCGTCGAACCCATCGGCTTTTGCTGTCGCTCTCGAACGGCCAATACCGGCTAGCGATGCTGGCAAGGAACCGTCTCAGGCTGTATCGAATTGATGACGGAGAACGCTCAGGCTCCCGTCGAGTTTGCGGGTTAGTGAAAGTCTTACAACGCGGACGATGCTGTGATGGTGGAGTCGCAGCAGGCGAAACGCAATGTTATCCCGTCGTTCTATCCTTTTTTGAAATCAAGAATCACTTTGGCACGTTGATTGCGAATAGCCTCTTTGCGGAACGATCGAATCAGGAAGCCGCAGTACATCGCTCAACCCAATCAAAGGATGAATCTCATGAAGAATCGGAATCTTGTTGTCAGCGTGTTGTTACTCGCATGTGGATGTAAGGGAGTCTACGCTCAGGGGTTCGCAACGCCGGATCGTCGATACGCGCCAAGTTACAGAGTAGCACCGCCTGTCGCCCCAGCGTCGTACTGGGTTGAACGTGACCCGCGGTATCAATCGGCGCTTCCGCAGGTTCGCCAGACCAGTTATGCGAATACAGCCTATCGTCCGGTCGCTCCGGCGCCCAATTGTTCGACACCGATTCGCGGTGACTATTCGCCGGCTTACGGAGGTCAGTATCGTGCACCATTGCCACGTGGATACTACAAGGCAGATGGCTTGTTCGGGAAAGATACCGTCTTCGCGGAGAGCCAGCCTCTACGAAATTTCTTCCGATACCTGTTTCCCTAGACGGAACACTCTCGATGTTGATGGCTCAATGAGCAACACGAACGAAATGCCATGATCAGGCTGTGGATTCCACCGACTCGGTAAGTCCGCAGACCTGGTCGAGGGCGTCGTAGAGTAGGGCGGGCAAGATTGGTTTGGTGAGGTAACCGTCAATCAGGTCGCGAGTGAAGCGATCACCAACACTGCCTTCTCCGTGAGCCGTCATGGCGATGATCGGTAGTTTCTGCGAGTCGCCTCGAGCTTGTTCGTCAGATCGAATCCGCTCTGTCGCTTCGATGCCATCCATTTCAGGCATCTCAAGGTCCATCAGGACGAGATCGAAATCCTGTTCAGATATCGCGTCAATCGCAAGCAGGCCGTTATCAACGCAAGTCACGATGTGGCCATTGACTTCCAGGAGTCCCTTACCGACTTCCTGATTTACCAAGCTGTCGTCCGCGAGCAGGATTCGAAGTGCTCGTCCAGTCGGCGCGAGCGCCAAAGTTTCCGTGGACGTGTCATCGCCTTCCGATGGATTGTCGTTGACACTCAGCGCTTCTTGAAGTGTGGAAATAAGCGATGGCATGCTCGCCGGTTTCAGGACGACATGCTCGTTGGCTTGTTGGAGTTGGCTGGCCGTTCCATCGGCAGGTGTTAGTGCGATCAGGTCGCAAGTGTTGATCGCAGCGAGTTCCCGAAGCATGCGGATTGACTCCGAGGGGCTGTCATTTGTAGCGAGGATGTCGCCGACGATCACGTCGAATTTGTCATCCGGCGACAAATCGGGATGGCTGATGCAATGCACATTGATCCCCAGCAATTGGAGCTGCTCTTGGTATACCAAACGGTTCGAGTCGTGGTCGGTTACCAATAGTGCTGATTTTTTCCCAGGGATCGCGCCATTGAGATAGTCGGGGCGATGCGAGCCTTCGGCTGTCAATAACGGGATTTCGACGTGAAACGTACTGCCTTCGTTGACACGGCTTTCAACCCAGATCCTTCCCGACATCATTTTGACAAGTCGCATTGAGATAGAAAGTCCCAATCCCGTCCCGCCATATTTGCGAGTTGTGCTACTGTCACTCTGTTTGAACGCTACGAAGATGTCGTCAAGCTTGTCTTGTGGAATGCCCGCTCCCGTGTCGCGTACCGCAAAGTGCAGCAGGTTTCGTGTTTCACCAGTGTCGGGGCAAGTCGATTCTTCGGGAGTAACGTTGACCGAAACTTCGCCTTGTGTTGTAAATTTGACTGCGTTTCCGACAAGGTTCACGAGTACCTGACGGATTCGAGTCGGATCGCCAATGACATGAAATGGCGCAGACGGGTCGACGCGTTGCGTGAGTTCAACTTTCTTGGTGGCTGCAGCAGGTGCCAGCAGTCCGACTGAGTCGGCGACGACTTGAACCAGATCGAAGGGGATTTCTTCCAGATCCATTTCCCCAGCTTCGATCTTGGAAAGATCAAGCACATCGTTCAGCAGCGTAAGTAGTGATTGTCCGGAGCGTTTTACGGTTGTGAGGTAATTTCGTTGAGTCGAGTTTAGCTGGGTATTCATCGCCAGTTCCGTCATTCCAAGAATTCCATTCATTGGAGTCCGAATCTCGTGCGTCATGGTGGCAAGGAAATTGCTCTTGGCTTCGTTGGCGGCTTCGGCGGCAGCCGTCCGTTCCTCTACGCGTTGCTCGAGTGTTTGATTGAGGTCTTGAAGTTTTTCGAAACCTTCTGCGTTCTCGACGGCTGCACTTGCGATGGCGGTTACGAATCCTGCCAACTGCCGTTCACTGTGACCGAACAGATTTCGGACTCGTCGATTCGCGACATATAAACATGCGGCTGTACGATTGCGAGATTTAATCGGGATACATATTGCCGAGCCCTCGAGTTCGTTGGCGCTTGCGTCGTCGGCGTCTTCTTTGTTGTCCGCGATAACCGTTGAGCCGGTAATCAAACAACGATAAACCAGCGACTCGTCAATTGCGACTTGCTGATCGCCAGCGACAACGAGGAAGCCGTTGTCGGTACCAGGTTCGACTTCAATGACTGTGCATAGTTCTCCCCGTAGTAAACGCAGGGCTGCGGTTCGGGCTGCTTCGTAAATCGTTCCAAGGGTCAGGGCCCCTGCGATGTGCCGGCCTGTTTCCAGCACCGTGTCAAAACGATCAGCAAGGGACAGCGTGGGCTGTTGGTCGGTTGCGCGACGTCGTAGTTGGCATTGATCGGGGGTGGGCAACAATCGCAGCAACGCGTGACGACCTTTGTTGATGTCGTCGGCCGTGTTGGTCCATCCCAGTTCTTCTCCCAGACGTCCGCGTTCCATCAACGTCTGGGCATGTTCGTATCTGAAGTTGAGTTCTTTCGCCGATTGGAGGCTGCGATCGAGAGCCCAGCGAGCGCGCCAATCACACCCACGCATTGCCATGATGATTCCGTACTCCCGAAGTGCGTGCGGTAGTTCATTGCGACAAATACGCCCCATGTTGATGGCGGCCTGAGCGGCTTTCAAAGCCTTCCGAAGGCTCTTGTTGCGTGCATTGGGGCATCGCTGCATCGAAGATTCGGCGAGGGAACGATATGCTGTGGCCAGCCAGGAGTACGCAGGAACCGTGTAGGCGTTATAGATTCCAATACTCTCCAACGTGTTGACGGCATCACTCAGATGCTGGACTGCTTTTTCGTAGTTGTCGTTTTGCCATTCCGCGACACCCTTGGCGAGTAGGAATTGCGTGCGGGATTGGGCATCCAGATTCTCCAGGCTGCATTCAGCGAATCGTTTGTCGGAAAGCCCACCGCAGCTCGCTCGTGTCCAGGTATCGAGGATAACCGCTGCTGTTTGATGGTCACCAATATCCGTTGCCGATTGGTGGTTCAGGCGAGCGTATTCGATGGCCTTGTCGAAGTTACCAAGGTAATAGTGAGCCGTTGCGATCTGGTAGCGAGCAATGTGGACTTGCCAGAAATCTCCCGTGCGTTCCAGGATTCGGATGGCTTCGTGGCATTTTGCGATGCATTCCTCAAACTGCGATGCCGAAAAAAGAATGACTCCAAAGTAGCAAAGTGACTGTCCTTGCCCCCATTCATCATTCAATCGTTTTCGGATTTCAAAAGAACGGTTCACGTACTTGACGGCCCGGCCGAGCATAGGGACAAGTGTCATGGCTGGAGCGTGGTCGGCATATGCTTGAGCCAACTCGGGTGTCTCTTCGAACCGTTCTGCGCGGTTCAATCCACACAGATGCGCCCAGAAACACATCTTCATCCCACGTGAGTACCAGTACGAGTGGGAAACGCCACTGAGGAGCTCCAGTTGCAGTCGTTCTTCGTCTTTAGGAAGTCGTTTCTTACTGTGGAGAAACATTCGCGGGAAAAGCGAGTGCATTATCTGGATGCATATTTCTCTTGTGCCATAACTTTGCGAGACAGCCAAGCATCCTTGAGCGTTCGACACGTGTGTCTGCTAACTCGGTGGCTTCCTGCAGAGCCGGTTCAGCTTCGACGTAATGGCCAAGCAGTAAGAGGGTTTCGCCGAGTCCTTTGGCGGCTTGGAATCGCTCAAATGTTCCTGGGCTTGACGCTTTGTGGGCGATGCGAAACTGCTGCTCGGCCACGGGCAACGCATGGCTTGCGAGTGCTCGTTCCGCGGCTTTTAATGCGTGCGGCAAGGCGGAATCGAGGTCACCCGACTCGGAAAGATGAATTGCCAGTGATTGATGATCGAAGATTGGAAGCCCGTTAAAGTAGGCGGCAATCTTGTGGTGCAATTCGTGTTTGCGGTCAAGGCCGAGCCGTTCAAGCAGGATCCGTTTGAAGCTGTCGTGGAAGAAGGAGTAGAGCCGCTGCGTGTTGGTGGGTTTCAGCAGTTTGCAGCCTAATGCGGCGTCTCTCGCTTTGGTGATGGCCGCGGGGCGAAGCCCGGCGATTTCGCCAGCGATGGACAAGTCAAATTCGTGTCCAAGCAACGCGGCAATTGTCAGAAGTTCGGTCGTCGCCGTTTCTAGTTTCTCGATTCTCTTCGCAAGTAACTGGCTCGCGAATTCCGCCGTTCCTCTCGCTTCTTCCTTATCGGGCTTGAACTCCCAACTATGATCGTTGCGAAATAATGCGTTCGTCTCGACAAGCCCGCGGAGAACCAACGATGCCTGCAGCGGGTTTCCCTCCGAGCAATCAACAATGAACTCGACGGCGTCCGTGGGCAACTCACCCGCCATGGACTTGAGCATGTTGGAGATCGCATCGTTCGAAATCGGCTCCAGCCAGATCTGCAGGTCCGATTCTTCGTCTGCAGAAATGGTAAGTTCTTCGTCGGATTTTGCGGTCCCTGTCGCAACAATCAATGTGTTGGAGAGGTTGCTGTGCTCACCACTGCGGTTGCGCAGTGACGCAAGTCGCCTCACGACACTGAGCGCCGACTCCGATTCGGCGATGTTGTCGATCAGCAGCACGAGTGGCGAGTCCGCGGTGCCAAGGCATCGTATGAGTTGCGAAACGGCATGAAGTTCTGTGGCGAGTTTGAATTCTGAACGAATGGGTTCAGTCTGGTTTGAATCAACGTCGGTCGCGACTCCCAGTAATTCTCTCAATTGCGGGATAGCGGCGGCAATCTCCGAACGGCTGTCGACGAGGCAATCAGCGATACGCTCGGTGAATATCCGATCCCTCTTGCCACGTTGTACGACTTCATGGATGAGTCCATTGAACGCCCTCAACGGGCTCGCCTGGCCATTGCCACTTTCCACATCGCAACGCACAACCCAACACTTGGACGCATCCAGTCTGCGGGCAAACTCCGACAAGACCCGAGACTTGCCGACTCCTGTGACCCCGGCTAGCGAAACAAATGGGCTTTGGCCCCCATACAACTTTTCGATCCGGTTGAAGAGTTGCTCCAGAATCTCCTCGCGACTGATGAAAACTGAATCTGTGATCTCACTGCGGGAGTCGGTACACCCAATCGAGAACGTTGGTGTGGTGTTTTCGAGGCGCGACAATTGCCTGATATCGTGAACGACGGCCTTCGCCGTTTGGTAACGATCGCGTGGTTGTTCATTCAACAGTCGTCGTAGTAGCACATCAATCTGACTGCAAACTGGACTGCCGTCACGAGCAACGGCGAAAGGTATCGGCGAAGTCACGTGCGCCAACAAAGCATCACCCAGGGTACCGCCCTGAAAGGGCAACGAGCCAGTAATGCACTCGAAGAGCATGACCGCAGCGGAGTAGAGATCTGCGTTTTCGCGAGGCTCTTCCGCAAGCGTGCCGGACTGCTCTGGGGAATTGTAGTGTGCGTCCCGAAGGTCGTTCGAAGCTAACTTTGAGGCTGCGAAAGCTACCGGTGGTGTAATGAGCGTGACACGGTCACCATCGACAAACACGTTTTCGGGGATCAAGCTCTGGTGGAGTATGCCAAGCGCATGGATATGAGCCAACCCGGCGTAGACTTGTTCAAAGACATGAAGCGATTCGCGAACGTTCGGTTGCGTCTCGCGCATCCACTGGGTCAAGGTGACGCCCGACACATAATCGTGGCTGATTGAGATCCGCGAATCGTCTTCGCTATAGTCGATAATCCTCGAAAGGAGCGACGAAGTCGTTGCTGACAAGTCCGCAGCGCTGCGGAGTAGACTCATCGACTTGGTCGTCGCGGATTTTTCAATCTGAATATTGCGACGTCTATGGTGGTCGAAGGCCGTGGAAGTTTCGCGTTGGTCGGTGGTCGGTGCGTCGGCGAGTGGCGTAGCCATGGTTTGCGGTCGATGCGTTCTTATGGGGGAGCTTCTTCGTTCGGGGGGCAGGGCACACCCTGAAGACTGTAGAAAGTCTAGGTTATGGCTGAGTGCCCCTCAGAGTTTGGGGCCTGACAGTAGCGAGTTGAGGCAGGTGGTTAGAACGAGTTGAACGTTCTACTTACTTTTGACGTGAAAATGTCGGCAATGACGATTGCGACTTTTACTTTGCTGTTGAGAGTTCTTGCGTCCCAGATATCTCTAACGCGCCTTGTGGTGGTGCATTGTCGGTGCTGGATTCGAACATCTGGTTTCGGATAGCGTCAAAACGGGCTGCTATTGCGATGAATGCGTCTACGACGACCGGATCGAAGTGAGAGCCTCGACCTTCCAAAATGATCGCAGTTGCCCGAGAGTGGGAAAAAGCCTCCTTGTAGTTGCGTTTGGATGTTAACGCGTCGTAAACGTCAGCCACCGCTACGATTCGGGCACTAAGCGGTATGTCGTGTCCGGAGATTCCTTTGGGGTATCCGCTACCGTCGAATTTTTCATGGTGAAACCATGCGATATCTCGGGCGGTTTGCAGAAAATCGGCGTTCGGGTAAGCAGCCAAGGCGGCATCCAGAGTCTCGCCACCAATCTGCGCATGACGCTTCATGATGCTGAACTCTTCCGTAGTGAGTTTGCCCGGTTTCAAAAGTACTTCGTCGGGAATTCCGACTTTTCCGATGTCATGCAATGGACTTGTCAGATAGATCGTCCGAATAAAACCTTGATCAACTTTGTCTACGTAAGGGCCGTGTGTCGAGAGTCGCACAGATAGTGCGCGGGAATATTCCCGAATTCGTTCCAAGTGCGCACCCGTATCCGAATCACGTGACTCGGCAAGCCTCGCCATGGAGAAAATCACCAAATCTCGACTCTCAAGCGAAATGATCCGTTCGGCGGTTCGTAGTCGAACCTGAATTGTGTCCGGATCAAATGGTTTGGAAACAAAGTCGTCCGCGCCGCTATCGAGTCCTTGGATTACGCTTTCTTTCCCCGAGTGTGAGGTAAGCATAATGATATAGACGTAGGAACCGTTGTGCTTTTCACGCACGGCGCGACACAGTTCCAAGCCGCTCATCGCGGGCATTTCCCAATCCGAAATCAGGACACGATAGTCTTCGGATTGGAGTAGTTCGAACGCCTCTCGGCCATTGTTCGCTACAGCGACATCATGCCCAAGGCTTTCGAGGAAACTCGAAAGCGTCAATTGGACAGAATAATCATCGTCGGCCACGACAATTCTCATTTTGGTCTCCGGGTGGTCAAATGGGTGCGGGGCGGATTCGCACGCAGCATTGTTCCGGTTGGATGGTGGTCAGCTAAGCTATTCTAAGACGGTTTTCTGAAACTCTTCCCAGCGACATTTTAGAGTCGTCAGCATGCTTTCAAGTTCTTGTGGCGTCCGTTGAGGAGCGGTTTCGAACTGAGACGCAATCTCGAACAATTGATATGCAGCCGCGTTTGCTGCCGCCCCTTTCATTCGATGTGCGGTCTTTGCGACTTCGTCGAATTCCATGTCGGCAATCCGCTTTGCCAAGTCGGCAAGGTCGGATTCGAATCCGGCCTGAAATGCCTCAAGAACACGCTTCACCAATTGACTGTTGTTGAGGCAGCGATTGGAAAGTTCTTCCAGGCCGAATATTGCGTTATTTGCTGTGGTCAACGAGGTCATTTTGAATGTGCTCAAGTTACTTGGTGGGCCACCCCACTTATGAAATCGCACATAACGGCCATCTGGGTGAAGTTTAGGTTGCAGAAAGTTTGAAATCACCTCTTCAGAGGGAGAATCCCCGCCGCCTTAAAGCGTTCAATCCGTATAAGTGTCGCTATCCGACGGCATGGCGGGTTTACTTGGAGTACGGCTGGCCCTTGAATGATTCCGGCTTGGGCACGAGCGGGGCCACGGCTCGATAGTCGCCTGGTCGAAGCGATATGTCCCAGGTGATTTGGGAGATCACATCTGCCGCCGTTGCAAACGTTGTGACGTTGGCCAGTCCAAACCGAAGTTCACTGACTGTCTTCAATACCTTGTCGAGCCGAGGGTCGTTGACGCGAGTTTGTACTTCGCTCAACTGCTGCTGAAGCTCGCGACAACGCACGGCATTGCTCGTAGCGTAGTTGCCTCGCTCCGTTGCCTTGGAGACCGCCCGTAGGCTGTATTCGACATCCGTTAGCAGGCCCACCACATACATTGTCTGCAGTCTTGCCGGATCGGATATTGCATTCGAGGTGCCTTGTGTGCGCAGGAAATTGTGTCGTACGTTTCCCTGGGACCATGCAACAAAATCGAATTCGCTGCTGCGAGCAGCGTGGGCGGTTTCGTTGACGAGTTCTTCATCGTCGACAATGTGACAACGAAAGCAACTTCGTGCCAGCGTGTAGAGGTGGGACGGGTGCCGCATTCCCAGTTCAATGCTACGACTGTGCCGGCTGGTGCGGTGCTCGGCTGACTCTGAGTCACGAGTCACAGAAGGGTCGCCGTAGACATTGTGAACCAACAGCCAATCCTGTGATGGGCCATGGCATGATTCGCATGATACTGCGGCTATTGCCCGCAGTCCGCGAGTCGACTCCTGGGGAGTGTAGTGGCATCGAATACATCGCTGCGACCGTTTTACCGACTTGCCATCCAGTTGCCTTGCCATGGCGATCGCTTGCGGATCTCGCTGCAAGGCACGGGCGTGAGCGAAATGGGCATGCTGCTTCAGGACCGTGACTTGTTCTGCATGGCACTTCTGGCATTGTTCATAACCAAGTACTTTCGACGCGTCATAATCGTCCGGGGCGTAGGGTGGACTGGCGAAGGTAGTCGCAACAAGTGAAAAGACCACCAGAGCGGCGGGGCACGCAACGAAATTCAAATTGAACATTCCATCGTTCGCTTGGTTAGAGGTGTTTTACAATTCTGCTTTGTGTCGTCTCATGAATGCGGCGATTCTCCGCCGCCGACCGGAATTTGCCGGATTTTCTCGAGCAATTCTCGCGATTGGAAGGGCTTTTGAAGTATCGGGATTTCATCGTTGGGCCATATTTGTGCGTAACCGCTGATGCCAATTGCCGGCAAGTCATGACGTTGTTGTCGCAGCGCTTTCAGGGTTTCAGGGCCACTCATTTCATTCATGTGAAAGTCGATAATTGCTGCATCGATTTCTGGCTCGTTGGAAAGAATACGAAGAGCCTCGTGCCCCGATGCCGCCGACCTGACCGAATGTCCCTCATTCTCCAAGGCACGGGTAAGCGAACCTCTGACGATGGCGTTGTCATCAATGAGGAGTAAGCTCAGCTTTTGAAGTTCGCGCGCCGTCTCTGACTTGACCTGATCACAGAACTCGGGCAAATACAGTTCGAAGGTCGTGCCAACTCCGGATTCACTTTCTATTCGCATTCCTCCATCGTGAGTCTTGACCGCATTTTGCACGACGGTCAGCCCAAGCCCCTTGCCGTTACCTTTGGTTGTGTAGAACGGCTCAATCGCTGAATTGGCCGTCGCCTTGTCCATACCTTTTCCATTGTCCCGAATGGCAATGCAGACAAACGAATCCTGCGGGTCACAGCTGGTGGCTCGCCATGCGTCAATCGGCAACGATTCTACCCGGGACAGTTCGATACCAACCGTTTTTATTGGCAGTTCAATCATGGCCTCGACCGAATTTCGGAGGAGATTGCTGATGGCTTGCCTGAGCAGTGTCGGTGCTCCAGACAGGATCAGTCGTTCTCGTTTTCGTTGCCCCGAGTCCTCAAAGTCGACTCGGACGTTGTGCTGGTTCAGGAATTCGACCTGCAAGTCGATGACCTTATTGATGATCTCGGCGACGACGATGGGTTTTTCGCATTGAGAACGGTCTCGTCCGATGGCAAGAAACTGGCTGCAGAAATCGGAGGCGTTCATCGTAGCTTTTTTTGCGAGTTCCAGCGATTCAATAATCTCGGGGTCGTACGTGTTCTGGTCCAGCAGTGCGATCTCCAAGCCGTACATAATCGGCACCAGCAGGTTGTTGATGTCATGCGCCATCCCGCCAGCTAACGCCCCGAGGCTCTCTAGTTTGTTGCTGAGGGCGATATGCTTTTCCAATTCTTGCCGATTACGGTTTGTGATGACCTGCGCAACCACGGTTGCTTTCTGGCGAGTCCAAAGTTGTTGGACATAAGTCCAGTCGCGCGCTTCATCAGCCGCGACGGCAAGGACGCCGACGACTCCCTGGCTGTTCGTGACAGGCACGACGAGTAACGATACCGGTCTTCTGCCATTCAGGGTGAAGGAGGATGTATTCCCATCCAGCCCGACTGTTTCTCCGGCGAGGACGGGTCGCAAAAGTTGTGCATCGTCGGTTGGTCGTAGTTGGTTGCAATGACCGTCTACGAAGGCCGAGGCTTCGTGCCGGAGTCTAAGATTTGAGTTGTCGCTTTCAATGCGGAAAATCGCAACGCAATCCGCGTCCATGTGTTCGCGAATTGAAGTGGCGACGCGTTTGACGACAAGTTCTACGTTTCCGGAAATCACGTCTTTGCTCGTTGCTGACTCGAGATGAGATTCCCAGTTCTCTGTCTGCCGCGTAATGTCTCTTGAGATTGCCGCGACTTTAGGTTCGGACTCGGGTATAGGGATCAAATGCAATGAGAACCAATGTCGCCGTTCTTGTTTGTCGATCGCATAAATCGTGGAAACCGATTCTCCGCGAAGTGCTCGGTGGTAAAGGTTGGATAGCGTCGAGTCGAAGCAAGCGACGTTGCCATGTAGGCAGCTTGCATGCTGCCCAACCAATTCGGCTTCCGAGCTTTCCATGAACTTGGCAAGGGTGGAACTTGCGAATCGGCAAACTAGATTTGCGTCCACAACATGGATGTGATCGTTTGAGCCGCGAATGATCTGCCTCGCGACTTTAAGTTCGTCCTCGGCTCGGGTACGCAAATACTCGGCCCCAACG
>CAYYHV010000108.1:0-5101 GCA_964471695.1 uncultured Pirellulaceae bacterium | reverse complement strand
AAACGCGTTGGGCGATCAGCCGGAAAAGCGATTCGCGTTCCGGGGAACGCTCCACAGGAGAGGAGTGAATTGCAAACGCATGGCCGACTTTTCCGCACCCATCTGAAAATGACTCGCCCCAATAAGCTTCGGCAGATAAGTCCTGCAGTGCTTGGCATTGGGGGAATTTCTTGTGCGTGGCGCTTTCGATGAAGAGAGAACGTTGTTTATTGTTCGGGTCGTGAAGTAGCCCGCATGGCGAGCCTTCGGCTGGAAATGAGAATCTTTCGAGACTTTTGCCTGAACTGTCACAGAGGGCAAGCACACGAATCTCTCGTCCGTTAGGGCCATTTACCTGAGCCGCAACACCGCCCCAATGAGAGCCAACGGTCATGGTGATTGCCTGAGCTGCAACCTGAAAGAACTCTTGGCTGGTGGACGTGCCACGGGCGATGAGCTCGAGGATATCAAGTTTCTTCGTTGCGATATTCAAGCGAAATTCCTCAAGTGTTTTGCTGGTATTGTAATGCTCGCAGCCCGAGTCACCCAGACAAACTTGATATTGGCGTCACTCAGGTCTTAGTGACACGGATGAATCGGACCGGTATCATGGCGGAATTCGCAATTGTAAGATTTTATTGTCTAATGGTCTGATAGTTGGTCATGGTAGAGCGAGAGAAGAGTAACCTTCGGATTGTCGAAAGTCAGGTCGTCGATGTGCGTTTTCCGACTTCGGATTCGCTTGATGGCTCTGATGCAATGCATACGGATCCCGATTATTCGGCTGCCTATGTCATTTTGAAGACGGACGGAGATTTTGAGGGACACGGGCTTACGTTTACGCTTGGGCGTGGAACGGATCTGTGCGCTGCGGCGGCTGAGACTTTGTGCGGACATATCGTCGGTCGCAACCTGAGCGATATTGTGACCAATTTTGCCGAAGTCTGGCGAACTCTCACGAGCGATTCTCAATTCCGCTGGCTGGGGCCAGAGAAGGGAGTCGTACATCTCGCGACGGCGGGCGTTGTTAATGCGATCTGGGACCTTTGGGCGAAAGTAGAGCAGAAACCCGTTTGGAAGCTTCTGACCGATCTGCCTGCCGAACAACTCGTAGGGTGTATTGATTTTCGATACATCTCAGATGTTTTGACTCGCGATCAGGCACTTAAGATCGTGCAGGACAACGAGCCCACCAAGAATCAGCGAGAGCAAGAGCTGCTGGAGAGTGGCTTTCCCGCTTATACGACATCAGCCGGATGGCTTGGCTATCCAGACGAAAAGATTCGGCGGCTATGCGAAGAGGGATTGGCTGCAGGTTGGCGTCACTTCAAATTGAAGGTTGGGCAAAGTCTGGAAGATGACATTCGTCGCGCTACGATCATGCGTGAAACGATTGGTCCTGACTGCAAAATGATGCTCGATGCCAATCAGCGATGGGATGTCGACGAGACGGTTGAATGGATGGACAAGCTTGCCAAGTTTGATCCCTGGTGGATTGAAGAGCCGACTTCCCCCGACGATGTCGTAGGGCATGCCGCGATTGCCAAACGCATTGCCCCCATTGGCGTTGCGACTGGCGAGCAATGTCAAAATCGAGTCATTTTCAAGCAGCTGTTGCAACTCGATGCCATCAGTTTCTGTCAGATTGATAGTTGTCGATTGGGTGGCGTCAACGAAGTACTTGCTGTGCTGTTGATGGCTAAAAAGTTTGGCATTCCTGTCTGTCCGCACGCGGGTGGCGTTGGATTATGCGAGTACGTGAATCATCTCATTATGGCAGACTATACGCGCATTGGGGCTTCGTTGGATTCACGAGTCGCGGAGTTTGTGGATCACCTGCACGAGCACTTTGAACATCCAGTTGTGATTAAAGATGCAGCCTACATGCCACCGACGGCTCCCGGTTATAGCGCTACGATGAAGTCGGATTCGATTGAGCAATTCAGATATCCAGATGGCGTATTCTGGAAAGAGCGACTTGCAGGTTCTTGATAACTTCGCAACAGCACGAGGGATAATTATGGGACGAGTTGAAGGCAAAAAGGCCCTCATTACGGCTGCGGCTCAGGGAATTGGTCGTTCGACCGCTCTGGCGTTTGCCAGAGAGGGCGCCCACGTTATTGCCACCGATATCAATGAAGAGGCGTTGGCGACCTTGGCTGCGGAAAATCCGGGCATTCAGACGCGCGTGCTCAACGTCATGGATGCCGAGCAGATTACAGCTGCGGCTGCTGAGATTGGAGCCGTCGACGTCCTCTTCAATTGCGCAGGATTCGTCCATCACGGCACGATTCTGGATTGCGAAGATTCCGATTGGGATTTTTCGTTTGATCTGAATGTCAAAGCCATGTTTCGGATGAATCGCGCCTGGTTGCCTTTGATGATCGAGGCTGGCGGCGGAAGCATCGTTAACATGTCGAGCGTCGCCTCCAGTATCAAAGGCGTGCCGAATCGCTTCGTCTACTGCGCCAGTAAGGCGGCTATTGTTGGCATGACCAAGGCGATATCCGCAGATTTCGTGGGGCAGGGGATTCGGTGCAATGCCGTTTGTCCCGGAACGGTACAGACTCCATCGCTCGACGAACGAATCTCAGCGCAGGGAGGTGACGTAGCCGCGGTTCGCGATGCTTTTGTGGCTCGACAGCCGATGGGACGACTTGGCACCGCCGAAGAAATCGCACAGCTGGTACTATATCTGGGAAGCGACGAGTCCGGATATACCAGCGGTTCGACGCACATTATTGACGGTGGATGGATTTGCTGAGCTACGTTTGCTGATTTGTCGATGCTGTTGTGAGCCGAACGTCAACTCGAAGAATACCCATGAAGGAATCAGCAGCCGCCGACGATTTTCGCGACGCTTGTGCAACGTTGAAATGTGGCACGATTCTTGCCGATCCGCCATGGCAGTTTTCGAATCGTACTGGCAAAGTCGCGCCGGAGCACAAACGTCTGAATCGTTACGGCACGCTCACGCTGGAGGAAATCAAGAAGATCCCCGTTCATGAAGCGTGTGATGAAAATGCCCATCTGTATCTATGGGTCCCTAACGCGTTGTTGCAAGAGGGATTGGACGTAATGTCAGCCTGGGGGTTCACTTACAAGACCAATCTCGTCTGGCACAAAATCCGAAAAGACGGTGGCCCCGACGGACGCGGGGTAGGTTTTTACTTTCGCAACACCACGGAATTGGTTCTCTTTGGTATCCGAGGCCGCTTGCGAACGCTTCAGCCGGGTAGGACGCAGGTTAACATTCTCAAGACGCGGAAACGTGAGCACTCTCGCAAGCCCGATGAGATGTATGAGCTCGTCGAGTCGTGTAGCCCTGGTCCCTATTTGGAACTCTTTGCTCGTGGACGTCACAGCGAGAAGTGGCAAGTCTGGGGGAATCAAAGCGATGACTACGAACCGACTTGGGCGACTTATGCCAATCATAGTCAAGCGGATCGTGACACTGAGTCGTCGTAAAGCGGTGAATCTTACTTGCGTCCAAAGTCGGCTGGGATTTCTCCCCAGTGTTTGGTTTCCCATTTGAGGATAGGATTCGTCACCTCGTTTTCGGCGAGCCACTTTTCCGCGCGACGTACCAGCTTGAACAGTCGGACATTGTCTTTCGTTTGCGTCAACTTGGTTTTACACTTCTTCTGGCGTACCCAACTCATTCCGATTCTGGAGTCGGAATAGATCGCCTGATCCGGTCGCTTGGGCTTCAATAGAGCAAGGGCATGGACGATCGCAAGGAATTCGCCAATGTTGACTGTGCCCTCGACATACGGGCCCGGATGGAAGAGGTTGACGTTGCTGCGAAGATCGACTCCCTGATACTCCAGAGCTCCCGGGTTTCCTTTGCAAGCCGCATCGACGCAAATCGAATCCAGAACTACCCCCATAGATTCCAGTTCTTCCAGCGTTCTTGCTGACGGAGTCGATTTTTTCTTTCGCTCACTCGTGCCCCAGTGTTGTTCCGCGTTTTCCGTGAAAGCCGTTTCGGCCTTGGATAGTGTGTCGAATGATTTGTATCGGGCATTGGAGAAGCCGGCAATCTGGCTTTGACATTCGTCCCAGGAGTGATAAATGCCAGGCGTATGGCCATCCCATACAACGTAGAACTTTTTCTTTTTGGCAGCCATCAGTCAACTCGCTTTGCTCTTTAACAACTCCAGTCCTTTCGCAACCAGACCAACTTTTGGCAATGCCGCCACGGTCTCAATCGGGAACCATTCGCAACGATCCGTCGTCCCCTCGGTTTCAAACCTCAGGGTTCCGCCGGACAGACTGGCATGGTAGACGATCTGGATCGAATGGAATTTGTTGTCTTTCGTATCCGAAATGGAACGAATGCCAGCCAAGCTGTCGACGGCGACGATCAAGCCCGTTTCCTCGGAAAACTCACGCACCATGGCTTGTTCGGGATGCTCTCCGAATTCAATTCCGCCGCCGGGCAGAGTCCATTTGCCGGCGTGCAGGGGAACGGATTCTGATAGCCGGCAAAGTAGCAGTTTGCCGGATTCAACGAGCAAACCGTAGGCTGCGATACGTGTGACTTGCATCCTTGCTCATCCTTGCTTATCCACTTTTAAATGATGACGTTTGATATTCTACCGGGCTAAGCTGGTACGAGCTCTCGATTCTTGATGCCGACCACTTCAAATCCTGGACGATACTGTTTCTTGATTAGCTCTTCGATGTTCGGCTCGTTCGGAGAGCTTAGATTTGCTGAGTCCCATTGAATTGGCTTTCCGTAACGGAAGGCAGCGACTCCGAGCAGAACCGTTTCCGTCAGTCCGCCTGAGTACTTGAAATTGCAAGTCGTTGGACCATTGTTTTTGATGGCTTCGGTCCATTCTTTCCAATGCCCGATCGAATTTGGGATTGATTGAGCCGGAGGAGTGAATTCGTCAAATTTGTCTTTGGGGAACATTGCGAAACGACCATAGTCGGCAGCCAGCATGCCTTTGTCGCCAACAAAGAGGACACCAATTCCCCAATTGGAAAGTGGCTTGCCTTCGAACAGAGTCTCTTTGACGAGATCGTGATGCAATCCACCATCCGACCAATGAAGCTTCAATGCGTCTCGGCCGTTGTGAGCGGGGAAATCATAAGTCGCCAGTACCTTGTTGGC
>CAYYHV010000107.1:0-18725 GCA_964471695.1 uncultured Pirellulaceae bacterium | reverse complement strand
TCAAGCCCATTGTTGAGGATCAAGTCGATGTTGTTTACGGCAGCCGCTTTCTTAAATCGTCACAACATCAAGGATCGTCCTGGCTGCATCAGTTCGGCAACCGGTTTCTTACGCACGCCTCGAACCTGACGACCGGATTGAAGCTCACAGATATGGAAACGTGCTACAAAGCCTTCCGCCGCGAGCTGCTTAAGGACATGGAACTCAAGCAAGACCGCTTTGGATTCGAACCTGAGTTCACCGCCAAACTCGCCAGACGCAAGGCGAGAATCAAGGAACTGCCGATTCACTATGACGCCCGCGACTGGGACGAAGGAAAAAAGATTGGGATTCGAGACGGCATCAATGCACTCTATTGCATTCTGCGATACGCGCTGGCCGACTAAGCCGATCATCGTCGATGTCGGCGTGTTTGTTTCCACAAACGCGTCTTTCTTAGGTGTTCAAGCGACGAATACGACGTAGCGGCGCCAGTTGGTTTTTTCCAAGAATTCTCGCGCCCAAATGCCATCCCAACTGACGTGTAAAACAAACATTCAAACAAATAGGCAAAATACGGCTGAATGATGAACTGTTCAACGCACCCCTGTTTGACTTAAAAAATTTGCTGCTTGATAATGTTGCGGCCCGATTTTCGGGGGCAACTTCAACTAAGGAATTCTCGCCACTGCCTGGAGCAATTTATGTTGCAACGTACGGCTCGAGTGGCGGCAATGGTCGCATTACTGGCCGGCGTCGCACACGCTCAACAACAATTCTCATCACTTACGGGACCGCTCAGCGCGCAACCCGTAAAACAAACGACTCCCATTCCCGTGCCCTTCATCACCTGGGGTGGTGACGTCGCGACCTTCCATGCCAACGGCGGGCTCAAAACGGCCAGCGGAAGCATCTACCAGAAAATGGGGCTGAATCTTCAGCTTGAGAACGGAGATGACTTCGTTCAACAAGTCAAAAACTATGTCAGTGGCAAAACGCCCTTCATCCGCGGCACTATGCGTATGCTCGGACAAGCCAGCGGTGTCCTTGGTGCGGACCCAAAAACAAAACCCGTGATCCTCATGCAGCTCTCCTGGAGTGCAGGTGACCATATCGTTGCTCGCGAACAGCTCAAATCGCTGAACGATCTTCGTGGCAAAAACGGCAAGAAGATTCGAATCGCCTGCCAACAAGGTGGACCGCATGTAGGCCTGCTTTATGACTCACTCGACTCCGTATTGATCAAACGTGACGAAGTCGAAATCGTGTGGGTTCCCGATCTGTCGGGACCCAATGGCCCCGCCGACAAGTTTCGCAACGACCCAACCATTGACGCGTGCTGCGTCATTACGCCCGACCTACTCGGACTCACCGGCGATTTTGATGCCGTCGGTTCCGGAGCTGAAGGGACCGTCAAGGGCGCGCACATGTTGAACTCAACCCAGCAGATGTCCCGGTCCATTGCCGATGTTTATGCCGTCCGATCGGATTGGTACAAACAGAATCGCGACGTTGCAGAAAAATTCATCGCCGGTTACCTCAAGGCGACAGAAGACACGGTAGCGATGCGTAAGGAATTCGAATCATCGAAACGCATGTCAGGCAATTATCGCAAGCTCTTGACAATGGCACAGAACATTCTTGGTAAAGAAGTCATCCCTACCCTCGAAGTCGATGCCCACGGATTGCTGCTCGATTGCCGCTTCGTCGGACTCCCCGGTCAGATGTCCTTCTTCAATGACAAGGGGAACCTGAACGGCTTCGAACCCAAGATGAACAAGGCACTGGATCTGGCCACCAACTGGGGCTACGCATCCAACCGACTGGGCTTCGCCCCTCCAGGACTGGATTACAAGCGACTGGCATCCACGGCTGGCATTGTTTATGTCGAACCAACCAAGGGTGGAAGTCGCATCGCCGAGACCGATATCTTTTCGCCAGAAGCCGAGTTGGATGACAACACGATTGTGAGTTTTACGATCAACTTTGAACCACGGCAGGATTCGTTCTCCGCGGCTCAGTATGGATCGGAATTCCAACGAGCCATTCAGGCTGCGTCGACCTTCGGGAACGCCGTCGTCGTCGTTCGCGGTCACTCCGATCCGACTCAGACACTGCGCGAGTTGATCAAAGCCGGCATGAAGAAAAAGCTGATCAAACGCTCTGGCAGTCCCGGAAAATATCGCTACTTCCTTAAAGGTCGCCCTTTGGACGTGAACTCCATGAAGTTGATGTCGCAGCTGGTAAAGACGGGTGAGTTTGAAGGGACCGAACACAAACCACGGGAAACCATGCAAGCCGCGCTGAATCTGTCCAAGAAACGAGCCGACGCAGTGAAAAAATCTCTGGTGGCTTTTGCCAAACAGCAAAACATCACTTTGGATGAATCCCAACTGCAACCGATCGGTGCAGGAATTCTTGAACCGGTTATTCCCAAACCGACCAATCTCGATGAAGCGAAGGAAAACATGCGAGTCGAGTTCCGCATTGTGCGAGTTCCCGCTGAAGCAATCAACGAATCCGACTTTGATTTTTAAGACGGAGCCTTTTACGAAAGAAGTCGCCACAGGTGCGAGCCTGTGGCGAGTTACGTAATATTTCCGAAGCGGGCGGCTCGAGCTGTTCGGCGATAAGCGCTGAGGGAATAAACGATATCCGGTTTCGAAAACATCCTTCGCTGACGCGTCGGGTTAGGATCTCTCGGAAGGAGAATCAATCGTGAAACAAGCTGCAAAGCATATCGCCTGCATCATATGCCTGATGACGGGACTTGCTTCGGCTGGGCAGAACGTTGTTGTGGTCCTCGACGATTCGGGATCGATGAACGACAAAATGCGCAAACAACGTGGTACGACTCGTATCGAAGCCGCCAAGAGTGCGCTGCTGACAGTCCTCGACTCGCTGCCACCGGATTCCAAGGTTGGTGTTGTGCTGCTCAATGGCGGAGGCAAATGGCTTCTGCCCCTTGGCGAAGTCGATCGTGATACCATGCGAACCACGATTTCTTCCTTACGAGCCAAAGGTGGGACTCCGCTTGGACGGTTCATGAAAGTCGGAACCGACGCGCTACTCGAACTTCGCGAGAAAGAACACTACGGCGACTATCGACTGTTGATTGTGACTGATGGAGAAGCCGGCGACAAACGCTACGTAAATTCGTACCTACCCGACATCCTTTCGCGCGGCATCACTGTCGATGTGATTGGTGTGGATATGAAGAAGAGTCATAGCCTCGCGACAAAAGTTCACTCCTATCGTAGCGCCGACGATCCAGCTTCGCTCACCAAAGCCGTGCAGGAAGTGTTCGCCGAAACGACTGGAGGCGCATCGGATGCAGAGGAATCCGATTTTGAACTACTGCAAGGCATCCCTGTCGAATTCGCACAAGCCGCACTGCTTTCGCTCGCCGAGAGTGGCGACGCGCCGATTGGTGAAGTCGCTCGATCGCCCGAGTCGAGCAACGCACGACCAGCCAACAACGCAGGTTCTTCCACCAATACACCGGGCTCGTCGGGCAACAGTGGTCGCCGCGGCGGCTCTTTTGGAACCTATGTCATGCTTTTCTTTGTTTTCATTGCATTAATGCAGATTATTAAGGCCGCCACCAGCGGCGTCCGGCGTGGCTGATCGCGTGACTGACGCCGGCGTCGCAAACCGATGATTGTCGCTTAGATAGATGACCCATAAACTGTGATAAGTGAATGCAAGGCGACCCCAACCCTTTTGAGAATACGCACCGACCCATCGCTCCCATGGCGACATCGTTTGCCCGTTGGGCGCGCCTCAAATCGCTGTGCTTCTTTATGATTTTGCTGTCGCTTGCCACGGGATTGTTTGGACCTGTCGCAATGATGGTCTCGTCATTCAACAAGGCGAGTACAGCCCCGACGGCGTCTCCGTCCGATTTGGCCACCAACATCTCTTATGCGTTTTCGATTTTTGGATTCAGCTCGGTTTGTTGTGTCGTGGCGTTTATCGGATACTTGTTTTCGTCCAGACAGCAATCCAAAATCCGCCGACAGATTGCCCCCAACTAGCCCTAGAACATACGGAATCTCGACTTGTCCAAAGGAAAATTACTCGCCGTTTGTGTTGTGTGGTTGATCATCGCTGCCGCCATAGCGGGTGCGTACCGGCTGTTCATCTATCCGTATTATCACGGCAACCTCATGGCCGGCACCAGCTCCGATTCGCAATACAAGCATTCGGTCAACCTGGCGCTCGATTCATTCAGCGGCTACGCGGTCTTGCGGTCACCATTCATGAAAGATGAGTTGACCAAGAAACGCATTCGGCTGAATCTTCAGGACGACGGAGCCGATTATGGGGCACGCATTGAGGCCCTCCGCAATGGCCAGACTCAAATGGCCGTGTTCACCATTGATGCGCTACTCAAAGTCAGCGCTGACATCGGCGACCTGCCGGGCACAATTGTGGCGATTATCGACGAAACGCGGGGAGCCGATGCGGTCGTCGCCTACAAACAAGCCGTTCCTAATATCGACGCGCTGAATCGCGCCGACATGCACTTTGTACTCACACCGGACTCGCCCAGCGAAACGTTGGCTCGCGTTGTGCGAACCCACTTCAATCTCGACAACCTGCCCGAAGGTAATGCTGCGTTTGTTACTGCCAACGATGCCGAAGCGGTATACAAGGTTTACCGAACCGCCAACCAGAGCGAACCGCAAGCGTTTGTCCTATGGGAGCCCTACGTTACCAAAGTGCTCGAGAATCCCAACACGCATATTGTGGCTGATAGTTCAAAGTTCCGCGGTTACATCGTGGACGTACTGGTTGTGAATCGCGACTTTCTACTGAAGAACAACGATGTCGTCCAAGAGATACTGGGATGCTATTTCCGCGCGGCGTACAACTATCGTGACTCGATGGTGGACCTCGTGCTGGCCGACGCACGACTGACTGGCACACCACTGAATAAGAAGCAGGCCGAGAATCTTGTCAAAGGGATCTGGTGGAAGAACACTCAGGAAAACTTTGCTCACTTCGGCATCCAGCCCGGCAAGTCGATTCTGCTGCTCGAAGATATGATTGGCAATATTACCAATGTGCTGCAAACAACCGGCGGCATGAGCGCCGACCCGACCAACGGAAAGCCCACGGATCTGTACTACGACAAACTGCTCACGAAGCTTCAAACGAACAACTTCCATCCAGGACTCGCATCGGAAACCGTTCGAGATGATCGCGTTTCGCTGCCCAAACTGACGGAATCCCAGTGGAAATCACTGGCTCCGGTTGGCACCCTTTCGGTCCCAGAATTAGTATTTGGTCGTGGAAATGACAGACTCGTACCCAGCAGCCAGACGACTCTGGATGATCTGGTAAAAACCTTGAATTCGCTGCCACAGGCTTACGTCATCGTACAGGGAAATGCTTCGACGCGAGGGGATGCTGAGGCCAACCAAAAACTGGCTCAGGATCGAGCCTCTGCCGCCGAACGTTACCTCGTGGGAGCCGGAGTCGACGCCAACCGCATTCACGCTGTGGCTGGCCAGCCCAGTGGTTCCACCACCGTTTCCTTCGTTCTCGGACAACCGCCCTACTGATACAATTCTTGGAGTTGTAGATCGGGCGTGGCTGATTGGTGCGGATACAAAAGTCCGCGGTTTCTGGGAACGATGAATGGACGACGTAAAACGCAAAGTTCTGCTGGACCTGTTTGCGTCACCGCTGACCTTACTACCCGTTGTCGCCGGCGCCACGGCGCTATTGGCATCGTGGGCAATCGGCGGTGGACAACCAATGCTAACCTTCGGCGGCGTGGCCGGCATGTTGACGGGAATCGGCGTGTTCGCAAGTCGTATGATTTTCGGTTTGGACAAGTTGACCAATCAGGCTTACGAATACGTGCTCGAGCAACAACAGGCGGGACAACTGGCCTCGCTTGAAAAACTGAAAAAACGACTTGAACTCGATCGTGACCCGCGAACCGAACGCCTGTTGGCCCAACTGCGAACGCTATATAACAGCATCAAGTCGGATGTGAAGGATGGAAAAATAACTGTCGTCGCACACGATGTTCTCGACGGTGTCGACAACATGTTCAACGTCTGCGTCGAATATCTGGACCGTTCCTTTGACCTCTGGCAAACGGCTCAAAAAATGAAAGGCACGGCGAAAGAAGGCGTGCTGGCTCAACGCGAAGAACTGATCAACGAAGTAACCCAATCCTGCCAGTACCTGGAAGATACCATTGATCAACTGAATTCGGTGTCAACGCAACGCAGCAAATCGGATTTGGCGAAAATGCGAAGAGAACTGGATGAAACAATTCGCGTCGCGCGTCGCGCAGAAGAACGTACGCGCGAGTTGGAGCACGAAAAAAAGGACTATGACATATCCGAATTCGAATAACGTACCCGCCTCAATTGCAAACCCCACCAACCCTCTGGAGGAATCCATGACCATCAAAACATTCTGGCCCGTTGCCCTGCTTCTTATTGCGATGCTTGGCTGCACCGTCGAACCAACCACCAAACCGACGACGCAAGGCGGTGATGATGGCGGCTCAGGCTCGACCGCCGAAAAATCCACGTTCACGCTCGCGTGGAGTGAGTATCCCAGTTGGTCTGTTTTTGGCGTCGCCGATGAAGTCGGTTTGATCGACAAAGCAGAAGGCAAGATGGGATCCGTGGAAGAAAAGTGGGGAGTCGACATTGTCCTCACCGAAGCCGACTATGACACCTGCCTCACGCTTTACGGGAGTGGTACGACGGATGCGGTTTGTATCACGAATATGGACGTGTTGGCTCCAGCCCTCAGTCGTGAATCGGTTTCCATCCTGCCGACTTCGACCAGCGACGGGGCGGATGCCACCATTGTCTTTGGTATCGAAACCATCGATGACCTCAAAGGCAAAAAGTCGTATGGACTGGAAAAATCCGTCTCGCAATACATGTTCGAACGCAACCTCGAAAAACTGGGCAAAGACCCAGCTGACTTCCCGTTTGCCAACATGGACCCAGCAGCCGCTGCCACCGCCATGCAAACCAGCCAGGAGAATATCGACTCGATTGTCGTTTGGAATCCGTTCGTGATGCAGACTTTGCGAAAGCGTGAAGGTACCAAGCGATTATTTGATTCGACGACGATCCCTGAAGAGATTATCGACATGGTTGCGGTCGGCAAGGAAGTCCTGGCGAAACCGGGCGGAGAAAAGTTTGCTTGTGCTGTTATCGACGCCTTCTATCAGGTCAATCAAATGATGGCCGACCCCGCTAAAGGGGACGATACGCTCGTCGCATTGGGAGCCAAATTCTCCAGCTTGGGTCTGGAGGACATGAAAGAAGTCGTCAAGCAGACCAAGTTCTACAAGAACGGCGACGAAGCCTTGGCGCTGTTCAGTAAAGAGACATTCCAGAAAGAAACGATGCCCAAAGTCGTCGAGTTCTGCGTCAGCCACGGGATCACCGAGTCGAAACCTACCGTTGGGTTTGGTGACGATGCGGCTCAACTGAATTTCGATGGTAAGTACATCGAAAAAGTGAAGGCTCAATAACCGCCGTCGTGGCCTGATCGCCAATGTAGCGGGGCGCAAACCGCCCCGTTACGTTCATAATCCAGCCACAACTCTGCCTTCGGTCTTATTTCCTGCGCCGGATAGTGTTACGATCGCCGCCATGATTCGCCAACCCATCTCCACGCCCATACGCATCGCTCTTGGTCTGTTGTCGATCCTCCTGCTCATCGGTAGCTACAGTTGGCTCGCACATCGTCAGAAACAGATCAACCCCCGAGACACGACGATTCCCAATGGCAAGCAACTTGCCGAAGGTTGGGAAAAAGTCATCAAAAAGGGATTGAAGGAACCCAAGACCTGGGTCGAAAAAATCCATCAACATCGTTGGCTACCCGAAGACATCTATGTCACCTACGGGCGCTTGTTTCTCGGGTTGCTGTGCGGTGTTGTCATGTCGCTCATCGTCGGTATCGCGATGGGTTGCCTGACCCCCGTCGAAGCCTTTTGTCTGCCCTTACTTTCGTTCTTCGCCAAGATCCCGCCGACGGCCATGCTGGCTGTCTACTTTGTTCTGTTCGGGACCAATACCCAATTCTACGTAGCCATGATTGCCTTGGGCATCTTTCCAACGCTGGCACAATCCATTTACCAATCCGCCAAGAAGGATGTCTCCGATCACGCAATCAACAAGGCGTTCACCTTGGGTGCGTCCAACATGGAGGTCGTCTGGAACGTCATTTTTCAGCAAGTCCTGCCACGGATCATTGAAAACATCCGACTTCAGATTGGACCTGCCATGGTCTTTTTGATCGCCGCGGAATATGCGGTGGGTGGCGAAGGATTCGGGTATCGACTGAAGATTCAAAGTCGCATTCTCAATATGAATGTCGTCTATATCTATCTGATCTTCCTGGGCGTCAGCGGATTTATCTTCGATTGGATTCTGTCAGCGACTCGCCGCCGACTTTGCCCCTGGTTTGGAGAATAGACGATGGCGACCAATCCCGAATCGGATCATATCGCGCTGGATGTTAAAGACGTCCACCATTGGTTTGGCGACAACCGAGTCCTCGGTGGAGTCAACATTACGATACCCGCAGGCCAGATTGTCTCCGTCGTGGGACCGAGTGGCTGTGGTAAATCGACGCTGCTTCGAGCCGTCTTGGGAACCCATCCACCCAAACAGGGCGAAGTGTGGACCAGTGGAAAACAGGTCTCAAGTCCGAACCGCGACGTGGGCATCGTTTATCAACACTACAGTCTCTACGACTTCTTGACTGCTAAACAAAATGTCGCCTTTGGGCTGATGCTGGATGAAACTTCACTGCCCTTCCGCACTTTCCAACCGTGGGCTTGGTGGCCTTTGCGACGCAAGCATCTTGCCGATGCCGAGAGGTATCTAGAGAAAGTCCACCTTAGCCACGCAATGGATTTGTATCCGCACGAAATGTCCGGTGGCATGCGACAGCGAGTCGCCATTGCCCAAGCCCTGATCATGAAACCCGAGATTCTGCTGCTCGATGAACCCTTCGGGGCACTCGATGAAGCCACCCGGGAAGAACTGCAGGTGATGCTCCTCGAGCTGTATCAAGAAAATCTCTCAGCGAAAAAGGACGGCGACAAGCCACCTTTCACGATCCTGATCGTGACTCACGAACTCAACGAAGCCATTTACGTCGCCGACCGCATCCTCGGTTTGTCGCAGTATCATAGCGACGGCACCAATGGTGCCAAAATCGTTTACGACAAAGCCGCGCCGATCTTCGATCCGAATGATGCTCGTGACTTCACCGTGTTCAATGAACAAAAAGACGAGCTACGGCACGCCGTGTTTAACCCCGAGGTTCGGCAACACCATGACGAGTTTGTCTCGTTCTGGAAAGATCGCAAATTGCAACAGTCGGTTTAGCCTACGATGAGACTGAAAGATCAAGTCGCCCTGATCACCGGTGGCGGCACGGGAATCGGCCGAGCCACCGCCCTGCTCTTCGCTCGTGAAGGCGCCGACGTGGCCATCAACTACAGCCGCTCTGAAGCCGAAGCCGAAGCGACGGCTGCCGAAGTCACCAGGCTCGGACGCAAAGCCATCACGATCAAGGCGGACGTCGCCGACGACACACAGGTCCGCAAGATGGTCGGCACCGCCACTTCGACCTTGGGGAAAATCGACATCCTGGTCAACAGCGCCGCCATCACACACATGGTGCCGTATCGCGACTTGGAAGACATGACCTCCGAGCGTTGGGATGACATCTTGGACGTGAATGTCAAAGGCGCGTTCCAAGCCTCTCGCGCCGCCATTCTCGAGATGCGGAAACAGAGGTCGGGCCAAATCATCAATGTAACTTCTATCTCCGGTTTCACGGGCCAAGGAAGTTGCATCGCCTACGCTGCCTCGAAAGCCGCGTTGATCAACATGACACGCGGCATGGCCAACAGCGAAGCCCCAGATATCCGTATCAATGCCGTGGCTCCTGGAGTCGTCGAGACTCGATGGATCGCAGGGTGGGAAAAGTTCACCGACCCCCACAAAGATGCGACTCCCCTGAATCGAAACGCACAACCCGAAGACGTCGCCAACACGATCTTCGGACTGGCCATCAACCCCTTTATCACCGGTCAAACCATCACGATCGACGGCGGACGAACTCTGGGAACTACCTGAAGCCGTCGCGAACTTGGTGGCTCGGCAGGGATAATGCTTGGCGCTTCGGGCGGCAATATTGATCGCAATTCGAGTTCTTTTGATTGACGGGCACTACTTGCAAAGTTGTAATGTAGCCCCACGCATCTCAATCAAGGGTAACCATGCGATACTTCCTTTCGCTGACAACAGCAATTCTGATCATTGCTCCAACTGCGGTTCTTGGCAGTACCCGAACATTCGAAATTCTTGCTTCGGAGACCTTCGATTTCACCAACGTCCAATCTTGGGACCCGCTTGGCGATCCTGATAATGAAATCATCTTTGAGAATGCCACGGGGGGATTCGTTGCCAACCAAGTCGTCGTATCGGGCTCGCTGACCGAATACGATCCGATAACTTACGCCAGCGAAGCCGACATCTATATTTCGACTTCGTCCGGCGAAGTCGCCGCCAATGGTGCGACGGTTGCCGATTACGACTCGTTCCTGGACACCTTCGACACCGTGACCCCAATCGACTATCCCTTCGATCCCAATGGGTTCATCGATTTTGAGTTTTACGAGTCGTTTGATGACGCGCCGGACGATATTGACCAAGTATGGAACAGTGTTTCCATCACGCTACGCGCAACGTTAACTACGATCGAAAACGAATCCTTCAACATTGGGCAACTCCCAGCCGACGGTAGAATCACCCGCAGCCTGAACCATTCGCATGTCGCCACGGGCTTGGATTTTTTTGAATTCTCCATCGACGGTTCGGGGTCATGGTTGAACATTCAGACGTTCGATGCCCGTACTGGTGACACGATTGACACTGAACTTGCGATCTTCGACGCCAACGGTGTTTTCATGGCAACGGATGACGATGGCCAGGGGACGCAAGGCGGTACGCAGTACAGCCTCCTAAGTTTCGGCGACGACGATCCGCTTTCCAGAACCGACACCGACGCGGGCGCTGATGGGATGGTACCGTTGGGCGGCACTTACACCGCCGTGACTGCTGGCTTCGACACCAATTTTGAAGACCTGATCGAGGGTCTCAGCACAATCGACGAAGTCATCGGCGGCGGCAGCGAAGGCGACTATCACATCCAGTTCGCCTACGGTGGTGGCGTCGTGGATTCGCCCAGTGGCGATTTCGACAACGATAACGACTATGATTGTGACGACATCGACGCGCTGGTGTCTGACATTGCGGCTGGCAACCACTCCGCTGACTTTGATCTCAATGGCGACGGCAACGTTGACCAAGCGGACCTCTCCGCTTGGCTCGCTGAAGCTGGTCAAGCCAATATTGGTGCGGCCTACTTGGCTGGCGACGGAAATCTTGATGGCGTGGTAGACGTTTCGGACTTCAATGTGTGGAATAGTTCGAAGTTTCAGGCATCAGCCGCTTGGTGCCTGGGCGACTACAACGCGGATGGATTCTCAGACGTCTCCGACTTCAATATCTGGAACGGAAACAAGTTTACTGCATCGGATGCCGCGGCTGTGCCCGAGCCATCTGCAGCTTGGCTGGCACTAGTCATTCCGTTCATACTGCTACCGGCCCGGAAGCGAGTATCCTGACCGCGCATAAAAACAGGACCCGCCCCAATGAAGGAACGGGTCCCTGAAACCGCATCGGTTTCGGAGGTCGGTTATCGCGATCCGCGAATAATCAAATTGCGAATCGGTCGCCCAGGAATGTACTGAGGCGCCGGCGGCTGCTGAGGAACGGGGACCACGTAAGTGGCTCGCACCGCCGCTGCTCCCTGTTGCATCGGAACAACCACCTGAGTCGCCGGCCGAATGAAAATCACCGGCTCGTTGCGACCCGCCACTGCCTGCGCAGCGTACGCTGGAACGCGTCCGGTTGTCACAACCGTAGGCTGTGAGCGATAAGTCACTTGGGGCGCAACACGTTGTTGTGACACAACGCGTTGTTGTGACACGACGCGTTGTTGTGGGGCAACACGTTGCTGCGGCACGACCACTCGCTGTTGCTTCACGACGGCCTGTGGCTGAATCGCTGCAACATTGGCTCGAGCCTGAGTCGGAGTGGATACGGTGGTGGCTCGATAATACTGCTGCTGTTGAGCTTGCGGCTGCGTCGGCACGTATCGCCGCTGCTGGTAGGTGACCTGTGGCTGGTTGCGATAATAGTACCGAGTCTGTTGGGGTTGTGTTTGGTAAGATTGCTGTCGGCCGGCCGGACGTTGCTGTTGGACTTGCTGACTCGCCACAGCCTGTTGCGACTTACCACAATTACAATTAGCAGGTTTTTGCCCCGACCTGACCATCGGGTTTGGCGTGGTCGCCAGATTCGACTCATTCGATTGAATCACAAACGGCGCTGGCTCGGTTTCCGCTGGCGATTCGATTAGCGGCACCGAAGGGTCCGTCATAATTTGAAGAGGTGGTGCGGTCGTCGCCCCATCTGGTATGGGCTGAAGTGGCGATTCGACAATCGCTTCATCAATGGGCTCTTCCGCGGAAGCAGGAGTCACCTTGGGATCCACAATTACCGAGGGTACCTCTTTGGACTTTTCGTCCTCAGTCGCCGCAGGCTTGTCATTCACATCAGCCGGCGTAGGCTCGTTAGGCTTCTCATCTTCCAACAAGATGAGCGCATCGACTTCCTTGTCTTCTTCTATCGGAACAGGAACTTGCAACGGGATGGGTTGCAGTTCACTCTCTTGAGCCAACGCGGGGATGGCGAAAAGCGTTATCGCCAGCAACGCAGTAAAGTTTCGATAATCCATAAACTGACTTCCTTAATTTGGGGTTCCTCCGAACCGAAGCACTATGCACCAATTATAGAAGTAGAATCCAAATTGGGCACGAGGCCCTCACTCAACCCAAACCACCCCTTTTAACATCGGCAAACCATCCGGCAGGGGGTCTTCATTTGTTGTTATTGACTTGAACTGCTGTGATTTCTAGCCTTCCCCCGGATCGATAGCGTCAAACAATCAATTTCTCATTGCCAGCAGGGGATACCAAAAATGAGCACTTCGCGCGACACTTCGATTTCGAGCGTTCCTCTGTTGGATATCAGCCGCGAAAACGCACCGCTTGCAACGGAAATAGAACATGCAGTTCAAAACGTCATCCGATCCGGTCGTTTTGTGCTTGGCCCTGAAGTTCAGGATCTGGAAACTGCCGTCGCTCAATACAGTCACACAAAGCACGCCATCGGCTGTGCCTCAGGCAGCGACGCCCTACTGCTGGCACTCATGGCGATGGGAATCTCTCCGGGCGACGAAGTCATCGTGCCCAGCTTCACTTTCTTTGCGACCGCGTCCGCTGTTTGGCGACTGGGTGCGCGTCCCGTGTTTGTCGACATCGATCCGGACACATTCAATCTCGATCCTAGCCACCTTGAACTGCTGATCACCAACCAGACTCGAGCCATCATTCCGGTTCATCTGTTCGGGCAATGCGCTGATATGCAACCGATTTTGGAAATCGCATCGCGGCACAATATCAAGGTGATCGAGGACTCGGCTCAGTCGATTGGAGCCGAATACAAAGGCCAAGCTGCGGGCAGCCTCGGCTTAGCCGGCTGTTTGAGTTTCTACCCAACGAAGAATCTAGGCGGATTTGGCGACGCGGGAATGCTCACCACCAACGACGACGCCTTCGCCGACGAAATCAAATTGCTGCGAGGCCATGGAATGCGGCCACGCTACCTGCATCAGGCTGTCGGCATCAACAGTCGACTGGATACGATCCAAGCCGTGGTCCTGTTGATCAAACTTCGGCACCTTCGCGATTGGACAAACGCTCGTCGACACAACGCTCAGCGTTACCATGAGCTCTTCGAAGCTGCTGATCTGGGTAACGAACTGAAACTACCCTACGAATCCACAAGCTGTACGAGCGCCTGGAATCAGTACACCATTCAAGTTGCCGATGGGCGACGCGATGCGCTGCGTGAATTCCTGAAGCAGCGCAACATCGGTTCGGAAATTTACTATCCACTGCCCCTGCACCTGCAACCATGTTTTGCGGAATTGGGAATACCACGTGGATCACTTCCCGTGACAGAACGTGCCGCCGATTGCGTTCTCAGCCTACCGATTTTCCCTCACATGACCGAAGCCGAACAAGACTACGTCGTCAGCGCAGTCGCCGAATTCTTCAAGTCGACTCCACAACCCGCAACTAATCACGCGCTCCGCGGCCCCAATTATCTTAAACGACAGAATCAACCCGCACCCAAAGCGTAGTTGCCACCTCGCGGAACAGCCGCCGGCGTGTGCGGCTTTGGACGCAAGTCGGCGACTTATTCGAATGCAGAATCGACATTCCAACGCCCGAATTTTCGCAAACCGAGTTCTGGCGAATGGGCTGCTGCTGGCTTTCGCCATCATCACCACAGGACCATTCTCCACTCTGGCCGAAGAGTTCCCGCCGGCAACATCCAAGAAGGGCCTGCAGGTCCAGATGCTCGACGATGCCATTCAGTTAGGCGTCAAGCACGCGACCCTCAATGTCAATCTATCCAGCCTCATAGCGCCGGATGCGATCGCCGGTGACGACGTCTACATCCACCAACATGATGGCAAGTCGTTCGCTTTCCGCCGCAACGCCATCAATGCATTGGACGTCAAAATCCGGCGACTGACGGCTAATGACATCCTCGTTTATCTGATTCTGCTCGCCTACGAGAGCGACGACTCGACAGTCAATCGAATCCTGCTTCACCCAAGGTACGACAAAAAAGCACCCAACCGATTGGGCAGCTTCAACACGGTAACGGACGAGGGACAAGACTGGTTTGCGGCGATCATCCACTTTATGGCCAAACGATGGACGCCCCAATCGAATTCCAAACAACTTCCGCGAGTGGTCGGTTATATCGTCGGCAACGAGATAAACTCTCATTGGTTTTGGAGCAACCAAGGCCACGTCACATTGGAAGAATTCGCCAAGGACTACCACCGAGCTGTGCGGCTCGTCCATGAAACCGTCCGGAGCGTCTCGAAGTGGCCGCGGATTTACGTTTCACTCGATCACCACTGGAATATTCGCTATGCCGCCGGAACGGAAACCCAAACGTTTTCCGGACGTAGATTTCTTGACCACTTCGCGAAGATTACCAACTCCCACGGAAACTTCGATTGGCACGTGGCTTTCCATCCCTATCCCGAAAACCTCTTTGACCCCAGTTTTTGGGACGACGAAACAGCCACCAATCACTTCGACTCACCGCGGGTTACGTTTAAGAATCTTCAGGTCTTATGCGACTATCTGAGAAGAGATGAGCTCCTAGCACCCGCCAACAATCCGAGACGTGTCATTCTGAGCGAACAAGGTTTCCACGCATCCAAGGACGAAGCGGGCGAATTACTCCAGGCCGCCGCCTACTGTTATGCCTACAAATTGGTAGAGCAACAATCGGGCATCGATGCATTTATTCTGCATCGCCACGTTGACCATGCTGCCGAAGGGGGATTGCAATTGGGACTGTGGACACGAAAACAAGAGAGTGTTGCGACCCCTGACCGACCGCGGAAAATCTACGAGTGTTTTCAATCCGCGGACGGACCCGATTGGGAGAGGGTTTTCAACTTTGCACTCCCCATCATTCATCGGTCAGATTGGAACGGGCTATCTCGTCCAATCAGTATTCCGGCAGATCAGTAATCTTGAAAGGATCAAACCACAGCGACTCACGGCATCTCAACGGCGCTGACCTCAGGACGACTTCTTTGCCAGCGACGAGGTATGATCATGCACAATCACCCACTGGCCTTTGATCTTTCGAAAAACCAGTGAAAAATTTCCGCCCGGCGCATCGTCCGTTCGTTGTAATTGCCAGTTGCCCAAGACCAACGCCGCCTCAGCCCCCAACTCGGAAACCTGCAGCTTGTCAAAAGTGAGCTTGCCCATGCGTTCTGGCGTTGGGTACCGCTTTTTGTAACCATCGCGAGTCGCGACCCATCCACGAGTCGTCTTTCCTCCCGAACTGAATGACAGCTTCTCCGAGTTCCAATAGGCCGTCATAAACCCGTCAATGTCGCCAGCATTCCAAGCCGTCGCCTGTCGCTGCAAGATTTGCGTTAGTTGTTTCGCAAGTGGAGTCGTATTCTCTTTCGTCTGTGCATTCAAGGGCTGGCACCCGAACAGCACGAATAGAGTCAGGATTACTTGAAAACGGCGAAAACATGTAGACTGGAACATTCGAACTCCTAACTGACTGGTATTTCTCACGGACGATCACTTATCCCGGCAGATCTATGTGTCTCGATAAACCGCCTGAGATATAATGAAGTTTGTGTCGAAGCGTGGTTCACGCGACGCTTCACTATATGCGACGGATGCCTCACCGATTGCAACCTGATGACGACATTTGACCCGTACTACAAATGGCTGGCGATTCCGCCGGAAAATCGACCGATCAATCATTACGAATTGCTCGGCCTGCGTCAGTTTGAATCAGATATTGATGTTATCATCAACGCGGCTGAGCAACGGATGGTTCACGTCAAGTCGTTCTCCAATGGACCCTATGCGACTGAATCTCAACAGATTCTCAATGAGCTCAGTCAAGCTAAGGTTTGTCTCGCCAATCCACAATCGAAAACGGCTTACGACGCGACGCTGAATCCACCAAGACCCGTGCCGTTAAAGACGAGCGAAGCCGCTGTTAATCCTTACGCGACATCACCCCCAGCCAACGAGTTTCTGGTTTCGCATCATCATGATCGCAAATCAAGAAGTGGTGCGACGGGAATGCTGTTGGCGCTTTTCGCCGTCGGCCTGATGGCGCTCTTGACGATTCCCGTTGTCTTGTTGCTCTTCGGTTCGTCAACAACGACAGTTCCCACTACAGCGCCCGTGGTAACAAGCACGCCCGCCGACACGGACAACCAGTCATCAGACGATCATCAGAATTCGCCGACAGTCGACTCGCCCGCAAACCAACCTGCTGATCCCAGACCAAGCACCCTGCCTCCGCCGAACAATTCGTCGACTGCGCCAGAGGACCCCGCTCCCATTCCGATCGTGCGCGATACCGGGAATCGCAACGCCGGATCTTCGACTCGCGCAACTCCACCAACAAGTTCCAACAATCCAATCAAACAGGCCCCGCCCCGCGCCAACGACAGACCGGATCGGACTCCGATCTCCGACCCGCCGGCCAATCCCACTCCTAACGTTCTGCCATCAGGCAATGACGATCCGGCAACCGATGGAAACCCGGAGCCAGCGGCTCCCGACGAAACAAACCAACCGCTTCCTCCCGGACTGATCAACGAACTCGACAGCGGCATCACCGCCATATTCGAGCACCGCTACCCGGACTATCGGAACCATATTTCTTTCGCGCGAAACATGGCCCTGCAATCCCGATTACAAAAGGCGATTACTGAGGTTCGTCAGCTTGAAGGTTATTACAACGCTTACGCGGTCGTTTGGGACGAAGTCCAAACGGCTCTTAAGAGTCTCCAAGCCGGCGGCCAGATCACGATCGGCAAAGCCATGGCTGCGGTGGTTCAATCCGAACCTCAACAATTGGTGCTGTTCGCGAATCGGACACACAAGAAATATCTTGGTCGTCGAGCCGGAACATCCATCGTCTTTTACGATATGCCCAAACCCCTCATCATGCATTTGGCGAAGTTGCCAGGAACCGACACCAAGCGTGCCATGCAATCGATTCAATTCATTGATTCCGTTGACCCTGCTGTGCTCCCCAAAGACCCCAAGGAACGTTGGGAGCAACTCAAAGTACTGTGGATAAAATCTGGTGCCACCGATGCCGGCAGACCGGACGACGATCTGCCGACTCAAGATGTGGTGCCGACGCCGCAGATTCGAGAAGCCCAACTTATCTCCGAAGACGGCGTCCACACGAACAAGTTCAATTTCGATGTCGAGGAAGATTCGCAACTGGAACTGACCAACGTCGAGCAAGTAGAAAGGCTCCAAGTCGTTCAGATCAATCTTGGTCGTAAGCTTGGCCAACTCGATGTTCCTCCGGAGCTTCAGTACATCCGTGCTGGCACACCGTGGCGGCTGGAAGGCGATCGGGACATTCCCGTAACTTTGATACTCAGCTTAAAATCCGAATCTGATAAGAACCCAACCCTTGTAGCCTCAGCAACCTATCAAATGGTGATGGCACGATCCAAGCGAGAGTATCCACTTCACTTGCCCGAAATCCGAAAGAAGACGGCTACGGTGGAGAATGCACTGAGAAAACATCTACGCAAAGCCAAGAGTCACGAGGTCGTGATCAACGAAATCAAACAACAGATTGCTCAAGTCGCCCGTACGAGAATTCCGACCAATGGTCCAGGAGCGCTCGCGGCTGCACAACAAAAACAGGCGGCTCTCACCGGCTTGAACGAAACGCTGTCCAAAAAAGGCATCGCATACAAAAATGTGATGAAGCAGGTTAACCGCAGCCAGGCTCAACTCGAATCGTTCAAGAGCATCGCTGAGTTTGCCCAGGACATGCAATCCGGCGGTTGGATTCAGGTAAAAGTCTTCGAGAACTGACGCCAACCAACCCTGACTACGACTCCCCTCATCCCATGGCAACATTGAAATCCATCGAAGCCGTTGGCATCGACCTTGGGACGACTCGCTCCGCCGTTGCTTATGTGAACGCCAATGG
>CAYYHV010000106.1:0-18808 GCA_964471695.1 uncultured Pirellulaceae bacterium | reverse complement strand
GCCGTCGTGTAGGCCAGTAGCGACAACGACCAGCGGAGTCCGTCAGCGATAAGGATCGCCCGATCGAGCAAGGCCACCAGCATCAGAAGTATGATCGCCGTGGCCAAGAAGGCAAAGAATCCGCGAATCGAAAGCAGGGCGATCCTTCGCTGCTTGAAAGAATGCAGAAACCCCAGCGTTTCAGTTCTTAGCAAAGCGTTCATCATACGTACCCCACGCGTTTGCGGATCAACCATTCGGCGGTCAAAAAGCCTACGATCGGAATGAACCAGTACCAGCTGTGTCCTAGCGGAGTCTCGCTGCTGATGACTTTTCGCTGATCCATTTTTTCAAGCATTGGAGCCAACCGACCGACCTCTTGTTCGGTGAAGTATTTTCCTTGGGAGCTGCGCGCCATTTCTCGGAGCAGTTTTTCGTTGATCTCCAGCTCTGTCGCTTCATTGTTCTCGGCTGGTTTGACAATCAGCTTGGCCCGAGCCGCATACTCACGAGAGCGGCCATACGGATTGCGTTGCTTCACCGCGACGCTGTACTTGCCCGATTGTACGCGACCGGAACGCCCGCGAAACACTCCGACTTCATTGCCATCGTCCCGCAAGGGGACTTCATTGACCAGCTTTCCGTCGCGATAGATCAACGCGACGAGATCGGTTTCTGGATCGGTCACGGGCATTCCCGCTTTGTCTCGCAATGTTACATGGAACGCGATTGCGCTGTCGGGATCGTACACCGATTGATCCGTACCAATGTTGACGAATTCTCCCGAGACGGCAAACGGCTGCATGCCAATCCAGTTGGCAACCTGTGTCCAAAACTTCTGATGAAAACGATCGCCGACGTCGTATCGCCAACGCCAAAGTTCGTCACAGCCCAGATACAGCGCCTTTCCTGCGCCAAATCGGCGCATGACGATAGCGTCACGGTTGAGTTGGGTATCGTTCACCATGCGTGCCAAAACGGTACTTCCCGGTATTGCCTTTGCCGGAGCCGTCCATCGTGGCGAGCGAAGCTTGGCCCATGAGTCCGCGTTCGCTTCAATGCTGCCGTCGATCCGTAGTGCGTTTACGCTGTTTCCTTCGTCGGTCAGTCGTAATCTCGTCTCGCTTGTTCCCAACGACGTCTGGTGCGATTGCGTAAACTCCACGGGCAACATCTTCTGTATGGGAGTCCCTTGGAAATATGCCAGGTTCCCACGCTGCCCATCAAGGAAAACAATGCCGCCACCACGTAAGCTGACAAAATCGTTGATCCATTCCAGCTCTTCAGATCGCAACAATCGTCGAGGCAAGTCACCCATAACAATGAGATCATATTGAAACAAGGCTTCCTTACTTGCTGGGAATGAGTACTCGCCCGTGTTTCGCCATGACCGATTGCCCAGCCCCGATTTCTGGCCTTCGACATCCGAGTCGATTAATCCATCGAAGAGCGCCGTGGTTTCCCAATTGGATTGTCGCTGGAAAAGGTTGCGAACGTATCGCATCTCCCATCGTGGCCGTCCATCAAGCAAGAGGATTCGGCGGCGCTGCGTCACGGCCTGGACGAATAGTAATCGAGAATTATTCTTGGCCACTGCTTCATCATCGAGCAATGCCTCCCGCACCGGCAGCAGTGTCACTTTCATTTCCAAAGGACAACTGCGAACTTGTTTGTTAGGGGTGGGACTGTTGGCCGCCATAAGTTCAAGCAGCGGTTTGACGGGGAAGCGGAAATCGACAGTTCGTCGGCCAACGTTTTGCGATTCGAGTGGTGCTTCCCAGACGACTGTGTCTTGAAACTCAACGCGGACGCGGTAACTGGCTCCGGCGGGCATCTGATCGGAAATCTGAATCTGGCCACGCAGGAAATCTTCGGAAAAAATCGACGTCGGGTAATCGACTCCCAAGATTGCCATGTCGCGCGCGGGGTTTCTCGAGCCGACACCAATGGTAAAGATGGGGACGTCACTTTGGCCAAGCTGTCGAGCCAATCCAACCGGTGATGACGTTGAATGATTGTGGACGCCATCGGAAATGAGCAGTACGGCAACGCCATCGAGATTGTCGGCGAGTGCCAGTTTTAGTGAATCGCCAAGGTCGGTGTGAAAGCCGTTGGGCAGCATGTTGAGACTGTTCGGTTGGATGCCCGCAGTCTTTTTACCACCGCGACGTTGCCACCATACGGGAATCGCTTCTGACTCGCGAAGCACCAACAGCTCGACGTCCTGCACTTTTCTTAGACGTGAAATCAAACCGTGGGACGACTCCAGCAGCATTTGTTCACAGCGATCCCAGCGACTCATGTCGTCAAATGCCGTAAGGGCCTTTGTTAGTGAGCTGTCTTTCGAATTGTTTGCGTAGCGTTCCATCGTCAGATCGGCTTCGCCACGCAGACTGTCGAGCGTGCGGGTAACTCGTTTCAATGTATCGTTGCTTTGTGCAATATTCTTACGGTTGCGTTGGAACTCGTCGGAGAATTGCTGCAGCGGCAAGACGAGGCGCTCTCGCAGCCGCTTCACACGCTGGCGAAGTTGCTGATTGCGTTTGAGTTGTTCGTCGGAAGTGCCTGGCACCATCGCCCGCCCGATGAGCGTCTCGAATCGCACGAACAGTTCGACGACGGCATCGGAGTACGCTCGAACAATCGGCTTGGCAGCTTCACGGGATTCATCGTTTGTCAGCACCTGATCCAGACTTGCTTTGATCTTCGCCGCGTTCTCTTGCTGGATGGCAAAGGCTTCAGCGGCTTGCATCATATTGTTGTTTTCTAACAAGCCGAGTGATTGCATGGCTGCGAGTTTTCGCGGCGCCGACATGCTCTCATCTGTCAATTCCATGCTTTGGGAGCCGTCGACGAACACAAACAACTTGCCAAGCTGACGAATGGATTGTTCGTGATGCAAAGTCGGCTCGGCAAGAATCAGGACAACAAAGAAGATCGCGAGGGCTCGGAGCGTGGGAAGGGTGAAACGTTCTGATCCGCTCCGTTGACGCGATTCGCGAAAGTAAAGAAGCCAGCAGACGACGGCCAGCACAATCGCCAGCAGGATGCCCTGCAGCGAGCTGAAATCGCCGATGAATCGTAGTGTCGTCTCAGGCATCGCGACCTTAAGTCAGCCTCCGGTTGGTGATCCACTGTTGGAACAGGATTTCGAGAAAGAGGAAGGCGAGGAGAATCCACAGAATTGGTTTCCACATGCCGGTTCCGAAACGTCGTTGACGATCCAGTTTGGCATAATCGCTCGCGCCGTTGATGACGACGGCGTTCACCGACTGTCCTAACTCCTCGAGTTTGTCCATTGCCAACAATTCGGGTTCGGATTCTTGACGGGATAGATTGACTGCAAAGTTCTCGATTTGGCCATCGGGATCGGTTACACGGTATACACCCGGTTCCAAGGTCTTGGAAAATTCAATGCGGCCTCGTCTGCCTTCTCCGGCAATCTTGATCTGGTGCTCCGTGCCTTTGGCATCCACCAGCCGTGCATTGCGATGGATATGGTGCTGCGGGTGCAGGGATACCAGCGGCTCGCCGGGATTCAGATTGTTAGGCGGCGTCACACTCGACGCGAGGTAAACTGTCAGACGCTGGATCAAAGGAACGTAGGCGGGTAGGGCAGGGAGGTTGCCCCAATCGGAGTCGGCTGTCGTCGCCACCATGATGACTCGACCGCGACCGAACGGTTTCTCGACCATCCACGGGGCGCCCGTGCTCAAACGAGCCAATACGTGGCTGTTCGATTCCACGCTCGCTCTCGCGGCAGCTGAGTACTCGTCAGTAAGTTTCAAGTGGAGCCAGCGGTGAAACTTCGCTCGCGATGTGCCACCATTTTGCGGCTCGTTAAAGAATGCGAGAGCTGGATGTTCGAAGAATTGATTGGCGACGGTCGCAGATGGCCGTGCCGAACCGGGGATGCTGCGTCCTTGAAGCGAGTCAATTGGCATTGGCAATAGACCATCGCCATTGTCGAAGAGCTGCTGGTTGTACCAATCGACTTCGATCGCGTCCCCCGCAAAGATCAGCAGTCCCCCACCGAGCTTCACGAATTCTTTCAGCCGCTGCAGCATCCCGCTAGAAATCTGTGGCACGTTGGCGAGTACGCAGACTTTCGAGTCTTGCAGCAAACGGTCGTTCAATCGACGGTATTCCACCGACGAGGTCGTGACGAGATCTTTGAGTTGAGATTTTGATTCGGCATGTGGTCGCAAAGCCAGCTGCAAGAAGGAAGTGTCTCCATCGAGTGGTCGTAGGCCGGGGTTTCCATCAACCAGCGCCACTGGCAATTCTTCCCGGACAGAAATGATGGCAATGAATCTGTTGTCCGCTTGGATTTTGTCGCCATCCGTCGAGACTTTGACCACGTGCGTCCCCGGTGTGTCGAAAGAATGCGTAAACAACGCTTGAGATACCTGCCCAGCCGCGATGGAGACGCGAGTTGTCCGGACGGGTTCGTCATTGATAGTGAGGGCAACCTCGATGTCCGGTAAGGATTGCGTTCCATGATTCTGAACGAAGGCTCGTAGCGTGACCTTTTGGTCGACTGCCACGATGCTGCTCGACGCACTGACGGATTGAATGGCAATATTCTCGTTGGCGGCATGGTCTCTGCCGACTGATAGGAACGTTAGACTGGGCCTCACTGTAGAATCGACGCTCTCAAGTTCGTCTTTTAGATTTGCCAAAGCCGTGGTGTTCGTCCAATCCGACGACTGGAAGTCGCTCACCAGAATGACTTCGCGAGCCGGATGATTCATGACCGCCAGCTCGGCCAGTCCGGCCTGTAGCGACTGAGCCAGCGAAGCCGGGTTGGCCGTGGGTTCGACGGCTTCGAGGGCGGATGTTAGCTGGCTGAGGTCCGTCGTTGGATACTCTGATACGACGTGAGGACGCCCGCCCATCAAGATTACGTTTGCGTCGGACCCCTCGTGCAGCTGCTCGACAATTTCCGCAATGGCTTGACGCCCTTCGGCGAATCGCGTTCGACCAGCAGCATCCGTCGCCTGCATGCTGAAGCTGTCGTCAATGAGGAAGACCGTCGAGACGCGTTCGTCCTGCAGCCACTTGATGCTACGCGTCAGAACCGGTTTGGCCATGAGCAAGGCCAGGAAGATGGGAATGCTGATTCGCATAAGCAGCAACAGGAGTTGTTCGATGCGCATGCGACGATGATTCTTCTTGACGACATCGTGCAGTAGGTGGACAGCGCCCCAGCGCACATCGCGATACTTCCGCTTGTTTAGGAGGTGGATGATGAGAGGAATGGCGAAGGCTGCCAATCCGAGCAGTAGCGAGGCGTTGAGGAAAGTCACTTTTTCATCGACCTCGCACGAGCCGCGAGGTAGTGGCTGAGCGCGGCAACCACGGGTTGATCGGTTACCATTTCCACGTGATCAATCCGATTGCGCCGAAAACCACGTTTGAGTTCGTCCCGAAAAGTCGCCAGATTGGCCAGATAAGTTTTGCGAATGACCGAGGGATCAACGAGTTGTAGATCGTCGGCGTCTTCGAGATTGATGAATCGCGTCCACGAATCAAACGGGAACTCGAGTTCGTCGCGATCCCAAATCTGAAGCACCAGAACTTCGTGCCCCTTGTGACGCAAATGTCCGAGGGACTTCATTAGCGGTTGTACGGGACCAAATAGATCGGAAATTACGACGACCAGTCCCCGTCGACCGATACGAGGGACCAGCGATTGGAAGACGGTTCCGATGTCTGTTTCGCTGCCAGTTGCAGATTTGGCCAGCGCCTCGATCAACACTTTGAGGTGCCTGGTGACGGATCGGTTGGGAATCAACGACTGGACGACATCGTCAAAGGTGATCAATCCCACACTGTCAGTTTGCGCCATCATCAAGAAAGCCAGCGACGCTGCAACGCGACGCGCATACTCGTGCTTGTTGAGATCAGATCCGGCACGTTGATAATCCATCGACCCACTAACATCGAACAGGATAGTACAACGCAGGTTCGTTTCTTCTTCAAACTCCCGAATATAGTGTCGATCGGTTCGTCCGAAGACTTTCCAATCGACGTTGCGTATCTCATCACCGGTTACATAGGGGCGGTGCTGCTTGAACTCGACACTGAAACCTTTATGAGGCGACTTGTGCAAACCGGAGCAGAACCCCTCCACGACGCGTCGCGCGTAGAGATTCAGATTCTTGATTCGAGCGAGTTCATCGCCCGACAGCATTTCGTTCAACCCAGCCATCCGCCGACTTGCTCCCCGTTAGTCTTCGATCAGTTTCAGATGACATGCCCGGCTTGTTCTCGCGGCACGTCCGACATGATTTTGCGAATGATATCGTCGACGGAAATACCTTCGGCTTCGGCATTGAAGGTTGCAACCAGTCGGTGCCGCAACACGGGCAATGCCAAGGCTTCGATATCTTGAACGGCAACACATAAACGCCCCTTGAGGAGTGCGTGCACTTTGCCAGCAATCAAGAGATATTGGCACGCGCGTGGTCCGGCTCCCCATTCGACCATCTCTTTGACGAAACTGCTCGCTTCGGGCTCGTCGGGCCGAGTCACCCTGACTAAGTCCAAAACAAAGTCGACAACGTGATCGGGCACTGGGACTTTGCGAACAAGTTGCTGCGCCTGCAAAATATCCTCGCCACTGAGTACGGGACTCAACTCTGCCTTAAAAGTCGATGTAGTGCGACGCAAAATCTCTCGTTCTTCGTCGCGGTCGGGATACTTGACGCGGATGTGAAACAGGAAGCGGTCACGTTGGGCTTCTGGCAGCGGATACGTGCCTTCCTGTTCGATCGGGTTCTGGGTAGCGAGAACGAAGAACGGTTCCTTAAGTCGATAGGTTTTGGTTCCGACCGTAACACAATGTTCCTGCATGGCTTCGAGCAGTGCCGCCTGTGTCTTCGGAGGAGTCCGATTGATTTCGTCGGCCAGAATCATTTGCGATAAAAGAGGACCGGGTTGAAAAACCAGATTGCGTCGACCGGTTTCCGGGTCTTCCTGGATGATTTCGGTGCCCGTGATATCTGCTGGCATTAAGTCAGGAGTAAACTGGATGCGTTTGAATCCAAGATTCAACGCTTTGGCGAGCGACTGAATCAGCATCGTCTTGGCTAATCCTGGAACGCCCTCAAGAAGGCAGTGACCACCAGCGAAGATCGCGATGAGCGTCTGCTCGACGACTTCATCCTGGCCGACGATGAATTTTGCCACCTCAGCCCGTAGACGCTCGTGACCGTCGACCAATCTCTTTGCGTTTTCGTGATCGCTACCAGACAACGGTGGAAGCGCAGCTTCACTCATCGGAGCCTCTTCTCTCTTCAGGCGGGAATTTGTTCTTGCAAAATCAGGGTGAGTGCTTCCTCCTGATTCTAACTGGATTGGCGTATATGGTGTGAACGCAGCCCCAATTTTCACGGATCCTGTTTGTTGCTTTTTAATTCTGGCAGGCCGTAGAATTTCAACGCATTCTTGTACATCAGCTTTTCAACGAAAGTTCGCCCTTGGGGAGAGAAGTAATCTGTGATGACTTTTTTGTACTGGGCGTATGTTCCGCCTCGCATGGTCACAGGCCAATTGCTGCCGTAAATCAAACGGTCCTCACCGAATTCGCGCACAAGAACATCAAGCGTCGACTTGTAGAATTCGACATTCGTGGGTGATGGCTGGCGATGTGACTGTTGAAACAGTCCGGATATCTTGCAATACACATTTTTCTGGGCCGCAGCGATCTTTACGCTTTCAATCCACATGGGATCAGCCGGCTGGCCTTTCACATCGGCGTTCGCCAGGTGGTTCATGAGGATGCGCAACTTAGGCAGTCTCGCAGCCATCATGGCGCACTCTTCTGGAGAAAAGTTGAACATCAACACATCAAGTGTCTGGTCCATGTCGGAGAGAAGTTTGAGGTCTCGCCAGACTTCTTCGGTAAAGAAGTTTCTGGTCGGACGTTCGCGCATGCGGATTCCAACGTAGCGTTCATCCTTGGAAAGTTCTTTGAGACTCTTGGCGAAATCGTCGGTGCCGATCTTGAGGCTGCCCACTAATCCGATATATCGGTCAGGATGATGTTTCACCAAATCCAGCACCCATTGGTTATCTGGCAACCATTCACTGGCTTCGACGATAACGGCGGCAGTGATCGCATTCTCGTCACACACGCGATCAAAGTCTTTCGGTAGTACGGGGCGATAGAGAACTTTGTCGTCCTTCGGTGGCCACGGCAAGCCTTGGGCTCGATTCGTGTCATAAAGATGAATATGCGTGTCGATGATGGGGATACCCGACAGATCGTCCGCAAGGCAAATCGAGTCAAGATGAGTCATCAGCAGGAACAAGACGATAGTTGCTATTCGCATTTTTGATCTCCGTCGCATGAGTTTCCATCAGGGTAGTGGAGTTTCGATCCGTTTTTTAGCCGTAAGGTCGAATGCGGATAGGCGAACCACGGGGTAGGGTGGAATTCGAAGCACCCTAGCCCAGATGCAGGCGTGGGAAGCTTTGTTCGCTCACATCACAAAGGCAACTGATCATGGTATTCTATGGGAGCGCGATGACTCCACCATCAGATTTAGCAGAACATTGGAATCGTGAACATGTACGGAATGAAAACCACGCTAACGGTATGCGCTCTCGCACTATTGATGGCCAACCCCTGCTTGGCTGAAAAAAACTGGAGCCGATTTCGCGGAACCGATGGACGAGGGCTGGCTCCCGATAGCCGGCTGCCGCTGACTTGGAGTGAATCCAGCAATTTGAAATGGAAGTCGCCGATTGCTGCGGGTTCGTCCAGCCCCATTGTTTGGGGCGATCGTGTCTTTGTGACGAGCTATCAAGGCGCCGGCCGAGACGTTGAACGCACGCTACATTGTCTTGATCGTAGGACGGGGAAATCGGTTTGGACCAAGTCAGTAAAGAACAACGGACCCGAAGATGGGTATCAGGGTTACATTACCGAACATGGCTATGCCAGCAATACTCCTGTCACTGACGGCACGCATGTTTATGCCTTCTTCGGCAAGAGCGGAGTTTTCGCCTATGACATGGAAGGCAATCAAAAATGGCAGGTTAATTTGGGGACGGAATCCAGCAATCGCCAATGGGGCTCGGGCACCAGTCCTGTGCTGCACGATAACTTGCTGATCGTGAATGCAGCTGACGAAGGGCAAGCGGTCGTGGCACTCGATAAGATGACTGGTAAGGAAGTTTGGAAAGCCGCAGCGGGAATGCTTGAGCTGTCGTACAACACGCCAACCGTCGTTCCACGACTGAACCAATTGATCGTGGCAGTCCCTGGTGAGTTGTGGGGATTGAATCTGAAGACTGGCAAAATGAAGTGGTACGCCGAGACGAAATTGACTGGCAATGTCTCACCGTCGCCGCAAGTCGATGGCGATAAGGTTTATATCTTTGGTGGCTATCGGTCTTCGGGCAGTCACGCTTTTCCTATCGGCGGAAAGAAGGATGTTACGGACCAGGAAATTTGGAATGCACGTAGCAGTTCGTACGTTGCGACTCCGCTTTTGCACAACGGACACCTCTATTGGTTTGATGATCGTGGGATGGCATTTTGCACCAATGCGAAAAATGGTGAAGTCGTCTATCGAGAACGGATCAAGGGGCTGTCCAACGGTGGCCGTCCAGTCTACGCGTCGCCCGTGCTTGCTGGGGACAAGATTTACATTGTCAGTCGCTACGATGGCACGTTTGTGATCCCCGCCGAACCACGTTTTGAAATTCTGGCTCAGAATAAATTCGCCGGTGATGAAAGTGATGCGAGTGGTACGCCAGCTGTCGTTGGAAACGAGATGTTTCTGCGAACGGGTAAGTTTCTGTACTGCGTCGGATCGAAGTAGCAGGCGTAGGCCACGCACTTGTTCTTGAAAACTTAGTTTGAATCCTGATCTCGGCTGACTTATAATCTCTCAAATAATTCTTGATGTGATGCGTAGGCTCACAAGCATCGCGAAGGCACTCGCAATTCACTTCGCGAACAAGAATTTCTCAATTGATATCAGACAATCTTAGAGATGGGAGCCGCAATGTTCGTGAATGTGGTGCGTCGTTTTGTCCTCGTGGGACTATGCCTTTGTGGCGTGTCGATGGGGCAAGTCACAACGCTTTATTCTTTCGAAGGTGCCGGTGCCGGTGATCTTGAAGGATGGGGAGTCGGATTTGACGGCTCCTGTGCAACTGACTGTAGTGTTGACTTGTCAAGCACGACTGGTGTTACCGATGGCAGCTTTTCGATGCAAGTCACCGACACGGGCGGCGGGTTCGCGTGGAGCTCCGAAGTTCAGATTCCGTTTGGGAGCGATCAGTACAACGCGATTGATGCGGCGGCGGCTTCTCCGTTTGGGAATCGTCTCGAGTTTGATGTGACATGGACAGATACGTCGATTCCATCGCCTTTTGAATTTCTTGGCATCTCGGTCTATATCAACAACTCGGGCGGTTTTGCACAAGCAGACAATGCCGTTGTGCAAGGCGACCCATCGTCGGGAACATTCACCGGTAGCGTTCCTTTGGTACGCTTCTCATCAGAAATCAGTAGTGGTGGAGCGAACACGTTTTACAACATGGGGTTTGGCACCAACGGTGCTTGGGGAGCTGGCGATGCGTCGTTCTTTTTCGACAACATTCGACTTGTTGCCTTCAACCCAGCTGAATCGGCCGACCTTGATCTCGACGGAGACCTCGATCCGGATGATTGGACATTGTTCATTGCCGGTCACAAGACGGATCTGACTGGGTTGTCTCCGATGGAGCAGTTCCAGATGGGCGACTTGAATGCAGACGGTCAGAATAACTTTACGGACTTTCAATTGTTCGAAGAAGTCTACGACGTGGTCAACGGTGCCAATGCATTCCGCGATATGTTGTACAACGTGCCCGAACCGTCGTCGCTCGTTCTGTTTGGAATTGCGGCAGTCGCATTGCTTGGATTTCGTAAGAGAGCCAATATTGCAATCTTGTTGGTGGCAACGGCAGTCATACTGCAGTTCGGCTCAGTCTCCGAAGCTCAGTTGCTCAACTCATGGGAAACCGGACTTGAAGACTGGAACGTGACGACCTTCACCGCACGACCAACGACCATCGCGACGGGAACGATTGGTGCTACTGAAGGAAGTAGTTCACTCGCAATTACTCAAGAGGGTGATGGTTTCAATTGGGCTGTTCAAGTCAACTATGGAAGTGACTCTCCGGCGGCGGACATCTTTCGAAATGCCATTCAGACAGGACTGGAGAACTTTGACCTTGAGTTTGACGTGACTTACGACACGTCGGTGGTTCCTCAAACGGGATCATTCTTGAATATGTCTGTCGCGCTCAACAGTTCAGCTGGTTGGTCTCAAGTCGACAGCCTGGCTTTTTCATCGGGAACAGCGACCGAAACGGTCCCAGTGTTCATTCCCATGGATTCGTTTGATATTGCTGTCGATTCGGGGTTCTATCAAATCAACTTTGGATTGAATGGCGATTGGGGCGTTGATCCCGCGACGATTCACGTCGACAACCTGCGAGTTACGCAACTCTTCACGCCGTCGACTCTGACGCTGGAGGTGGACCGCAGCACCGGCGGAACACGTATTCTTAATGATGGAGCCGGGCTTAGTTTTGACTTTGACTATTACGAAATCACGAGCTCCGGGAACTCGCTGGATCCGGCGAATTGGAACAGTCTCGATGCTCAGAATATTGATGCAGTCGACGGAGCCGATCCAGGGACGATCGCCGGTGACAGTGTACTGGAAGGATGGGATGCCGCCGGTGGTGCCAGTGCGAGTGATCTGTCAGAAGCCTTCTTGTTGGGTAGCAGTCGTTTGGCGAACAACCAGTCGTTTGATCTGGGGCAGGCGTATCAGAATCGGATCAATGCAGAGGACATCGAATTTCGTTACCGCGATGTATCGCGGCCGGACGTTCTAACGCTTGGTGAAGTTGTCTACATCGGTGAACCACCTCTGGTCACTGGTGATTTTGACAACGACGGTGATTATTCCTGTGCTGACGTCGACTTGATGGTGGCGGAAATCGCGGCGGGTACCAATTCGGCGGGTTTCGATCTGACGGGCGACGGCGCAGTCGATGGGGCTGATCTTACAGCTTGGCTGGCGGAGGCGGGCGCAGCGGAATTGCCGTCTGGCAACCCCTATCAATTAGGTGACGCAAATTTGGATGGAGTCGTCGACGTATCTGACTTTAACGTATGGAATGCCGCCAAATTTACCAGCAATGCAGCTTGGTGTTCGGGCGACTTTAATGCGGACGGATTCGTTGACGTCTCGGACTTCAATCTGTGGAATGGGAATAAATTCACTTCGGCTGACGCAGCGTCAGCGGTTCCCGAACCCGGTTCATGGCTGTCGGCGATGCTGGCGGCAATGGGATGTTTGGCAATGATCCGACGTGGATACTCGCAGTGATGAAGTTTTAACTTAGCGGCTTATTTATTTTTTTTGTTATGGAGTAGATTTAATGAAGAAGACAATTGGATTGTTGATCTGCCTGTTTGCGGCGGCAACAACAAATGCACAGCTTGCCACTTTCGAAACTGGACTGGATGGTTTTTCCGTCGCGTTTGATCCGGATTCGGAAGTCGAACTCTCCACCGATTTTGCCAGCGAGGGTGTGCAGAGTCTCAAAGTCACGAACACTACCGGTGGGAACACGGGTTCGGATTTCCGTTGGGTCGCTCAGTTTAATCTCGATACTGCGATCGCAAGTGACTGCCTGATGGCCGACCCGGATGGTTCCGTGGTGTTCGATCTGATTGTTCCAGACAATGGAGCGGATTGGTCGCAAGTGACGATTTCCGCCAACAGTGACGGGGCTCAGGGGTGGACACAAATCAACGATATCACCGGTGGGACTCCGACTCCCGGCACGCAGACTTTCTCGTATTCGTATTCGGAAATGGGTTGGGAGCTGGGTGATGGTTTTTACCAGATGAACTTTGCGATCAATTATGGTGATGCCGATGGAGAAGCGTTCAGCTACTACCTCGACAATTTTCGATTGGATACCTCGGCAACTCTAGCCGAGTGTGCATACGTTGCGGTACCGGAACCCGCCACCACAGGGTTGTGCTTGCTTGCCAGCCTCGGATTGCTCGCATTCCGGCGCTTCTAGGAGTTAAGTCAGCGACTGATCAGGAAATGCTGAGAGGCAACTCGGTCTGCGAGTTGCCTCTTTTTGTTGCGTGCTGAAGCGTCCCGGCTTGGCTGGTTATCAATCAGCTCGTGGTTTCATGATGAACCATGTGTAGTGGATGCCTTTTTCCTCGTTGGTGACAACGCTGCCGCCATAGTTGAGATACTTGGAGAGCGACTCGAATGGTGGAATCGGGTTGTTGTCCAGCACGTTGAGGACTTCTTGCACACGTTCATTGTTTTCCGCTTGTCGTCGTATCCATCCACGAACACCGTCCATCTCGAGAATCTCCATGCGTTGTTTCCAAACGGCTTTGAGATCACTGTAAGTCGTCATGGCGGGGAACTCGACACCCAGATCTTTGCGAATGATCGCTCGGATTTCGCGATACGGTTCAGCCGATACCAATCCGTTTTCTTCGGTGGTGTTTGAAAGAGCTTCAAAGATACCACGGTTGTCAGCTGCGACGAAGAAATCTCCCACCATGGCAAACGTCGGATCGGGGCGACGGCGACGGAGGCGAGACAATCTTTCCTCGTCGGTTTCGTCATCCTGTGGAGCGGTTTGGACTCGAACTTCGGTGGAGACTTCTGAGGAATTGCGTCGGCGACGTTCGCGTCGTCTTTTCCGCTGCCGTTCGGCTTGCGCCTCGAAATCAATGTTCATGACATGACAGTCGTATTCGCCGATTTTGATCTCTTTCAAATTGTCGGCGAAATTGCCTGTGACTTTCTCGAACATCTTTTCAAACTTCTCTTTATCCTGGACCTCGATCCCGACGGCTGAGAGTTGAACGAGTGGATCATTTTTGTCGACTTGAACAAAACGCACGATGCGCCCTGTCGTTTGATTGAGGATGTCATCCAACTTGACTCCCGCCGGGCCGGAGACGTTCTTTTCGATGACGTTTTTCATCGTTCCTTCACCGGCAATCAGATCGACAAGGTCGCCAATCGCATCTTTCATTTGGGGCAGATTCCATTTCAGCGTCATGCAACTTGTGACATCTTCGGGAATCCATTCAGGCAATGGTTTCTTGTCGGATTCAAACGCAATCGCCTTGACGATGCCGCGTCTTGGTGGCTCGATCAGCAAATGCGCGTTCATGACCCAATCGAATTCGCCGGAGTCGCACGAAACGGCGCCCCCAATCGACTTGACGCTATTCAAGCCTATGACAGGAGCCATGGCCAAGCCCGTGCGGGCACCCGGATTGTTCGTCGTCGCGACGTAGGCCATGCCCATCGGATCGATGTAGAAACGAATGTCCGGTTCGTGACGCTGGCTACGAGCCGCAAGTCGCATGACGTCGTTGTACTCTTCTTTTTCATTGAGTGTGCGAATCTTGCGCTCGCCGTCTTTTTTCTTGTCCCAGGCGAGCAGCATGCGGCGGGCTATCGTTGTGCTGGTAGTGACCAGCAGGGTTTCGTCGCGTTCGCAGAATACGACTTGTTGAACGATCTCGGTTTCGTCGTCCTGATTGACTTTGAATATGCTCAACTCATACTCGCCGACCTTTAGTGTTGAGAAATCGGCACCATCGCCCAACAAAGCCTGTTGGGCTCGTTCGAGAAGATTGAGCACGACTTGATTGTTTTTTCCCGTGTCAGCGACCATGATGAACGCAGGGACACTCCGCGGACGATTCACCAGCGCGAAAGCGACTTTGCCTTCGGCGAGTCCACCGAGTTCATCGACCGTCGCATCGAGAGCTTTTTCGACTGGTGCTAACGCGTCTTTCGCTATCGCCCAAAGTCCATCGACAATCGGTTTCAGGCCCGGATCGTTGAGCATCTCGCCAACGTTGGTACCCTTCATTTCTTTCGTCAATTGTTCGACGTCGTCGACCTCGATGAAAAAGGCAGTGCCGCGTGGCAGCAGTTCCGCCACATTGGGAAGCTCGCCCAACGCTATCGAAGTCAGTAGGTTGAGAAGCAGAGTGGCCAAGGTGAAGGGAACAATGCGTGGTCGTATCGTGAATAGTCGATGGTTCATCGAGTCAACTGCTCGTTAAGGAATCGGATGACAGAATGCCTGAGATGCCGTGATCTTAGCACGATTGGATCACAATTGCCTAACAAGCCCACGGTAGTTCGCGTGGGGAATGCAATTCTTGGCTGAATTTCGACGAAAAAGCAAAATGCCGCAATCAGATGGCGGCGATCGATTGTTCGAGATCTAACCTCTCCCAATTTGCATTGCGGCCGAACGCAATTCTCGTCTTTGGGAGAGGTCTTCCAGATTAACTCGTCCGCTTTGGTGCGGGCAAATTTCCTGTTACTGGTTCGTCGTTGTAAAACCAGTCGATGGTGCGTCGAGTGGACCGTCGAGGATAACACCGGCGGCTCGCGGTTGGCGAATATGTCGTGCGATGTTCGGTGACTTGGTTGGCGTGTGACCAAGTTCGGAAAAGACGGCGTCGACGTTGTTTGTGCGAACCGGTGCTTCAGCAGTCGCCGACTGCTTCGACTTGGCGTTACGTTCGATAATGTCGTCAGCCTGCTTGAGCAGCTCCGATGGGCTGATACCCTTCGTGACACACAATTGAACGTGACGCAGGCAGGAAACGGTCGGTTTCGATTGCTGGCGAGCATTTACCATGGCGATGACAGGAATCTCACGCGTCTTGGCGTTTCGATTCAGGCATTCGAGCAGATAATTCGACTCGATCTCCTCGTCGGGAACGTCCGTAATGATGACGTCGGGGGTTCCCGTGATTGCCATCCAGTAACCGTGCATTCCGTGACGGGCTCGAAGAAGCGTGTATCCCTCGGCCGTGACGGCTGGTTCGATGGTTTCAACCAATCGACGCTCGTCGAAAATGCAGAGCACCTTTCCGCGGCAAGGGAGCTTTCCAGACGAATCATTTGACTTGTTCATGTTCGTTTTCATCTCAGGCTGGGCGTCAGTTGCAATCTCGTTGCGACGCTGTTCGGCGGGGCGGGGCACTGGGCGTGGTGGATGCCGTGTTCAATGCAACCCGTACTAGGTGGGAGCAACGTGAGTCTATTTCGTTGCTGGTGAAAGATAGCACGCGTCAAATGCGTGGCAAGAAATCCGGACTGGAGAAAGCAGGATTTTTCCGGAGCCGATAAGGGAAGCATCAGTCGTAACGGACGCGCCGATGATGTGGCGCGTCGTTACGTATGACTGAAAACTTGCGACCGGCTAATTCGGTTTCACCACGAAATTGACCATGCGACCTGGGATCACGACGCTCTTGATGAGTTGCATGTTCTCGAGGTAGCTGGCGGCTTTGTCGTCCGCAGTTGCGGCGGCGAGAATCGTATCCTTGTCCGCGTCCGAGGGGACGGTGATTTTGGAACGAACCTTGCCATTCACCTGAACGGGAATCTCAACGGTATCTTCCTTGAGGTATTTTTCATCGCACTTCGGCCACGGTTCATAGGCCAAAGTGCCTTCGCCGCCGAGCAGTCGCCATAATTCTTCACCAACGTGGGGTGCGTAGGGTGACAGGAGCAGCACAAACGACTTCATGACTGTGCGGGAGCGAGTCTCCTGCTTCGTGAAGAAGTTAACGAACTCCATCATGCGTGCAATCGCCGTATTGAATCGCATGCCATCGGTGTCTCGCGTTACCGCGTCAATCGTTTTATGAAGCATGCGGAGCTGTTCTTCGTCAGGCACATCGTCGGTAACTGACGTGTTAAGCGTGAGTTCGTCGGCTTTGTCGTCGACGATCATCCGCCAGACTCGGTTCAGGAAACCATAGACGCCATTGACGCCGTCCATGCTCCAGGGCTTCGTCGCCTCGAGCGGCCCCATGAACATTTCATAGAGTCGCAGCGAGTCAGCGCCGTATTCTTTTACGACGTCGTCCGGATTGACCACGTTACCGCGACTCTTGGACATCTTTTCGCCATTTTCACCAAGGATCATTCCCTGGTTTACCAGCTTCTGGAACGGTTCTTTGGTGCTCACAGCTCCACGATCATAAAGCACTTTGTGCCAGAAACGGGCATACAGCAGGTGAAGCACCGCATGTTCCGCGCCGCCAACGTAAAGGTCAACGGGCATCCAGGCCTTTTCGATTTCCGGATCGATCAGAGCCGATTCGTTGGTAGGATCAAGGAAACGCAGGTAATACCAGCACGAACCAGCCCATTGGGGCATCGTATTGGTCTCACGCTTGTACCGTACGCCATCGACGACTGGGTAAAGCCACTCATCGGGCGCCTTGTCGAGCGGAGGTTCAGGGCGACCATGAGGTTTGAAGTCTTCCAGCTCGGGAAGGTCGACGGGAAGATCCGACTCGTCAACAGCCCGGATGTTTCCGTTCTTGTTTCCGTCTTCGTCCAATTCGTGCATGATCGGAAACGGCTCGCCCCAAAATCGTTGGCGGCTGAACAGCCAGTCGCGGAGCTTGTAGTTGATGGCTTTGCGACCGACGCCAAGCCCATCGAGGTCGGTCGCGATTTTGACTTTGAATTCCGAAGTTGGCGTTCCGTTGTACTCGCCCGAGTTGACGGCGACGCCGTCTTTAGCACTGCAGAGTTTGCCAGCGAGAACTGCGTCGCGGTCTTCTGAACTGTCGCCCGGATCGACGACTGCGATGATGGGCAGTTCGAACTTTTCAGCAAACTCGAAATCGCGTTCGTCATGCGCGGGCACCGCCATAATGGCACCGGTGCCGTAGCTGATCAGAACGTAATCGGCAATCCAGATGGGAATGGATTCGCCGTTAACCGGGTTGATGGCATACGAGCCCGTGAAGACTCCGGATTTCTCTTTAGCGAGCTCGGTGCGTTCCAGGTCACTCTTCGTCGACGAACTACGTTGATAGGCTTCGACATCCTTACGTTGCGCATCGACGGTCAGTCGTTCGACGAAAGGATGTTCTGGCGCGATGACCATGTAGGTCGCACCGTAAAGTGTGTCGGGACGCGTCGTGTAAACACGAAGCACGTCGTCCGCTGGCTTGCGCGGAAAGCCATCGGATTGGCGAGTCGATTTCCAAGCCGCGAATTCGTCGCTTGAACCCAGGAAGAAATCGACTTCGGCCCCCGTGCTGCGGCCGATCCAATTACGCTGGAGGAGCTTGATGCCTTCGGACCAATCAAGACCTTCGAGATCTTGCTCTAGTCGCTCGGCGTATGCCGTAATCCGCAGCATCCATTGGCGAAGCGGGCGACGCTCAACAGGATGGCCGCCACGTTCACTCAGTCCATCAATGACTTCTTCGTTGGCGAGGACCGTGCCAAGGGCAGGGCACCAGTTGACCGGGGCTTCGTGTTGATAGGCTAGTCGGTGTTCGTCCTGATACTGCCGAATCGCCGTTTCGCCCTGGGATTCGACGTCGGCAGGAATCGGCAGCTCACTGATTGGCCTTCCCTTTTGCTGTTTTTCGTCGTACCAGGTATCGAAGATTTGGAGGAAGATCCACTGGGTCCACCGAAAGTAGGCGACGTCCGTTGTGGCAATTTCTCGATCCCAGTCGTAGCTGAAACCCAGCATTTTGAGCTGACGACGGAATTCCGAAATGTTCTTCTCCGTCTGGATACGGGGATGAGTCCCCGTTCGAATCGCGTGTTCCTCGGCTGGAAGGCCAAAGGAATCGCAGCCCATAGGATGGACAACGCTCTTTCCAAGCATGCGGTTGAATCGGCCTTCGCTATCCGTTGCCGTTTTCCCTTCGGGGTGGCCGGCAGGTAGGCCGTTTCCGCTGGGGTAGGGG
>CAYYHV010000105.1:0-18836 GCA_964471695.1 uncultured Pirellulaceae bacterium | reverse complement strand
CCGTAATGATGGCCTGCAGTTCGGCTTGGCGATTAGTTCATTATCCATGCACTAGCACATTTCGATGGCCGAGGGATTCGGTCATCTTCGGCTCTAGGAACCCAAAATGCGCAGCTTATTGATCTTTCTCATCCTTGCTTCCTGTTGTTACGGCCAGCGAGCCGGAAAGGCGGCGGAATATGCTGCTAGGAAAGCGGCATTCCATGCAATGAAACGGGCAAATGGGAACAAACCACTCTCGCCCGAACAGTTGGATAGGTTGGCATCAAGCCGACATGGAGCCGTTGAACAATTCGTTAGTCACCAGGCCACTACGATCGAGGGAAGGGCCAAAAAAAAAGCTGATCAACGTGTCGTAAACAAGAATATCATCGGTTACCGAATTCCGAGTACTCCGCTCGTAACTTACTGGAACGGCCCGCTCTGTTACGGTGGTGGGAGCCCGACGCGGCAAAGTGGCCCCGTGTATGTTCGAGGCTACTACCGTCGCGACGGCACCTATGTGCGGGCTCACACTCGAAGTCGCCCACGACGATGAGTTGATCTATCGAATGGGTGACAGCTCTTATTCGCGTCGTCCAGCCAAGAAGACGAGAAACCCAAACAACGCTGGCAGGCAAGCCGCCGGTTCCGGGACGGTCAGTGTGACTCGAGCCGTGTAGAGATCCAATCCGCGAGTCCCATCGGGATTGTCGCCGGTAGAGTTGGATGCGTCGGGCCAGACAGCATGAAACGCGCCGTCATGAAAGTCGAGGGCGATGTAATCCAGCATTTCGAATTCACTGCCAATATTCTCCCGACGACCGGACCAGGTCCCGTCGCTGATCTGAATGTTCTCCATCCAGGTTTCACCGCCATCGAGACTTACACTGCCCCAAAGCTGAACACGCTCGTTGGAGAGTGAGCTTCGCGTATCAAGCCAAACAGCAGCAAGAGCTCCGGTGGTTTCATCAATCGCAAGTCGCCCGAAAAACTGTGAGTTTCCCGCCGAGTCATCATTGACGCGAACGGAATCACTCCAAGTGGCACCGTCGTCGTCGGACATCCGCACTACGATTTCGGTATCCACGGTGTTCGTGTCCGCGGCATCCGTAAACAAGGCAAACAGTCGACCATTCGGTGCGTACTCGAGATCAATTTGGGCGTCGATCATGCGATTTGGCTGAGCCGGAATGGGGCGGTCGCCACCTACGTTGGAGAAAAACGTGGGGCGTTGCTCAAATGGCATTCCGCCCAATCCATCAGGATCAAAATGGTGGCGAAATTCGGAAGGGCCAATCCCATTGGCTGGCGACATAAAGGTAGCAAAGACTTGCCCGTCCGGCCCAATCGCAATATCTCCCTTGTTTCCACTACCAACGAGCTGTTGGGGCGTTCCGAAGCTTCCCACCAGCCCCAAGCCGTCGACCGGTGCTCCGGCGGCCAACACCTGATCTCCATCTTGAAAGGTGATCCAAACCGAATCACTGCCCGCAGCCATCTCCGGATGATCTGCGTCGACGCCAAATTTCCAGATTTCGGCAAATGACTCACCTGAGTCAACACTTAACGTCACCACGGCTTTTTCTTTGGCCGTATCAATGTAGGAGTGAAAAATGTTTCCGTTCGAATCACCGGCGCTCCACGGGTCACAACAGCTTGGCGTCAAACCTGCGCTACTCGACTCAAGCGTCGAGTTCCAGGATTGACCTCCATCTTGACTGGTTGCAGATCGGATGGTGCGAGATTGACTGACAAATACACTCGACACAAAAATCTCATCGGGCGATTGGCGATTGATCGTGATCGCTGGTTCGGCTTCGTTACCAGCCAGTCGTGTGATGTTGACGTTAGGGCCAACGGTAAGATGCTGGCAATAGCCAACGGAGTCGAGAACCGCGCAGAGCGCGGCCACCATAATAATCAGATAGGTCGTATTCATTTTCAGGTTCACTAGCCTAGTTTTCCCTTAGTTCTTCGCGATCGAATTCCCAGTTGCGACAGAAGGACCATCAGAACAAGCCGACTTGATGGCTCGGGGACGGTATTCGTATCTGCGCTGGTAAACTTATTGGCGTTCCATGTATTGAAATCGGAAATGTCGACGACTCCATCGGCATTGAAATCTCCCGAGCACCAGGCTGGGACATCTTGGAATTTGTTCCCGTTCCAAACATTGAAGTCGCCTACGTCGACGCGGCCATCAAGATTCCCATCCCCAAACTGGTAGGATTTGTTGCCGGGCAAATTGGCAGCGCCCCCAAGCATCAACCACAAGTCTAAATCGTCGCGGTCGACCAAGCCGTCGGCATTCAAATCAAAAGTCGTTGAGTTTCCCGATGACGCGATTTCGGCCACCAACGCATCCACGTCTTCGCAACCATATTCTCCATCTAAATTGAAGTCGCCCGCGCCGTCAAATTCCAGAATGAAATTATCAGCAATTCCAAAGCTGTACGCCGGGGCTTGCGCGACATTGCGGAACAAGTCCGCGTAAACGATCGCGGCTCGCCCATCCAATGCATCCGGCTGGTTGGACAAATCAAGCGTGCCGATATTCAGTCTCACCGGTGGAGTGTTCGGCGACTCAGGATTACCATGCGCCAAGAGGGTGACTTGGGCAGTCTCCGTCTCGCCGGAAACTTCCATTTGCAGAGTCACCCACTGAAAACCTGCGACTCCAAAATTCTGGTAATCCGTTGGGTTTCCCGATTGACCAAAATCAGGCTCAAGAGCCAACCCCGTATCCATCGCCGTAAAAGCTTCGTTCCAGTAGTCGAAGATATCATCGCGACAATCATTATTCTCCGAGCGATTCGGGTCACAATGCTCGAACAACTCGGGAGCATACTGTCCGCTGGCAGCAAATTGCTCTTGCTTACCCTGATACAGTCGATAATCGCGGGCGGCACCGCCGTCATTGGAGTACATGAATCCAGCGCCGTCACGCCCCATGGACTCGCCATCATGACCAACGAATCCTCCCAAAAACTCAGTACGTGATTCCGTCGTACCCCACGCGTAGTTTCCCCACAAGTCGACGGACATACGATAATCAAATCCACGTGGGACCATCCGCGGAAGCAAAGCGATTTCTTCGGGACCCATGGGCAAATTCTGATTTGCTGTGAGTTTCACTCCGATTCGATCGCTACCATTGGGAGCCATGGGAATTGCATCCGTCGAATAATCGTGGGCAAAAATGACATCGCTATCCGAACTGGCCAAAACATCCCAGCGACTGGAATCCGATAGGGGGACACGAATAGCAACTTGTGCGATAATTGGAGAGCCAAAAATCAGTGTGGCGAAAAAGGCAGCGTATATGGCAGGCTTGATGCTCATTCAAAGTGGCTCGCGACAATGGGATGTACGGTTAAGCTATTATAATCAGCCAAACTAGCGACAATCTAAGGTCTCTTATAAAAAGACAATCTTGTGACTCATGAATCGTATAACGGCAACTCAGACCCTGCAACGATTCCGCCCGAAGTCTTGGCAATTCGACAGAAATTCGAAAAAAGCCTTGCTGCTGGCGGAAATCTCTCCATCGAAGCATTCCTCCCCGAACAGGCGGAACAATTCTATACGGTGTGCCTCCGCCAGCTCTTGCGAGTCGAATTGACGCATCGCCTGGAACGCGGGGAACTGATCGAGCCCGATGCGTACCGCAGTCGATTCCCGAATTTTGAACAAATCGTTCAGGACGAACTGACTTTTCACTCTGCCGTGACCGTCGAGGCGGATACTGGGCGAAACGCAAATGACACGTTTGCGACGGAAGCTTATTCGGGCACAGAAACACCGAAGCGTCTAACAAAGAGAAGTTCGGCCGAATTCCCGGACACGGACCGTTACAAAGAGATACGTAGCCTCGGCAAGGGGGGCTTTGGGGCAGTGTTCCTGGCTCGTGATCTTAAGCTTGATCGAGACGTTGCAATTAAGGTCAGTCGCGGTCCCGTCGATTATGACCGTCAAGAGGCAATGATCCGAGAAGCCCGCGCCGCTGCCAATCTGAAACATGATCGGATTGTTGGTGTATACGATGTGCAGGAAAACAACGGCAACCCATTTATCGTATTGGAATACGTCGAGGGCGACACACTCACGGCTTGGCAACGAAAAACAAATCCGGACCTCGATGAGCGATTACGGGTCTTTCGCGCCATCGTCGAAGCCGTGGGTTACATACACCAACATGGAATGTTTCATCGCGATCTAAAACCGGCCAACGTCATTGTTGACCGACAAGGCAACCCTCACATCGCAGATTTTGGATTGGCATTGCTGGATGGAGCTCGCCGACTGAAAACCGGGGAACGATCAGGGACGGCAAGATATATGTCGCCTGAACAAATTGAGGGCCAAACGAATCTCCTTGACGGCAGAACCGATGTTTGGAGCCTGGGTGTCATGCTTTATGAGCTTCTCTGTGAGCGACCACCGTTCCAAGCGTCGAATGTCGGAGATTTATTTGGGCAGATTCTGGAGGTTACTCCGGTGCCTGTTCGACAGTTAAATCCAGCAATCTCAACAAGTCTTCAGGAAGTCTGCGCGCGATGTCTTCAGAAAAACACGGCTGACCGCTTTTCTTCAGCGCAGGACATGTTGGTCGCGCTGGATTCGGCGACACGTCAACCGAAGCCGTCATTTTTCAGTCGCAAGTTTGCGGTACGCGCAGCAGTCTTCGTGGCCATAGCAGCCATATTCGCCGCTGCCGTCCCGCCCAAATACCTATGCGAATTGAGTACGAGAAATGAGGCTTGGGCGAAAGGGATGACTCCGGTGGTAAGCAACTACCCATTCCCTGGCTTAGACAAAGCCCTGCTCTCTCAAGCCGAAGCAGCAAACCAAAAATTCGAAACGGACGGTGAGAGTCTGCGGGTTGCGCGACAAGCCGCACTTTCGCGGATAGGACTTCTTCAAAGAGAACGCTTCGACGATGGACTGAGCAACATTTTGATTGAGCAGTCCGGATCGCCCGATGGTCTTTTCCAACTGTTCGGTCACAGCCACCTGCTAAGCCGGCAACAGAAGACGGCATGCTTCCAACACATGGTGACGCTGCGGGAAAAAACCAGCGACGAAGCAACAGCCACCGCGCTGTATTGTTCGATCCTCTGCCTTGGCGGATTGGGAGACCAGCAACTGGGGGCGATGGAAGGTCGCCAACCAAACTGGGAACCAACCATCAAGCGACTTGCTGATTTATACCAAGCGGATCCCAGCGCCAAAGTCCACTCCGCCTGCGGATGGCTCTTACGTCAACTTGGCAAGACTGAGCTGGTCGAATTCGTTGACCAACAGGATCTTGGATATTCGCCCGAGCGACAGTGGTTCAATCTCAATGTGCAAGGCAGGTCCTTCTGCTTTATCGTCATTCCGGCAGGCGAGTATAAAGTCGGATCAATTTGGGGAATCGATCAAGAGGATTCGGGTTGGGGTCGCCACAACGTGACTCTTTCAAGGTCGATAGCCATTATGGATCGAGAAGTCACCTTTCACGATATCGTCATGTCGGATCGAAATTTTGCGTCCAAAGGATTCAAGCGGGGACACCTCGACATTAAGGGCTACACCGACGATCATCCCGCCAATCCCGTCACTTGGTATCAAGCGGTTCGTTTTTGCCGCGACCTGGGAGAGGCCACTGGGGCTGAGCAGCCCTATCAGAATCCCAAAGAATTGCTGCAAGTCATGAAACTGGATTCCAACCCCAACCAGGCTTGGCCCAAAGGCGGACCACGAAATTGGACAGCCGATTTTTCCAAATCGGGATTTCGGCTTCCGACGCAAACCGAATGGGAGATTGCCTGTCGCGGCTCCACTCGCAGTTCGAACAGCTTCGGCAATGCCCCGGACCTGTCGACGGCTTTTGCCTGGACCGACGAAAACGCACATGCCTCACTTTCTGTTGGAAAACGACTGCGTCCTAACCTCATGGGTATCTTTGACATGGAAGGAAGCTTGTCAGAATGGTGTCATGACTGGTATTCCCAGGAAGCCATGGAAAAGGATGGCATAGACCCGTCAGGGCGGGTGAAACCGGTTTCTGCGGCTTCTGGACGAGTCTGCCGAGGGGGAAACTACGAAAAACCCCTCCTTGAATCAACATTTCGCTTTGAATTGCATCCACTTCAACAGAATCTTATAGTAGGATGTCGTGTAGTATATGTCATACCAAAACCCGCGATTCAGTAATCCACTGAGTCAGGACTGAGCCACTGAGATGCAACAACCACGCCATGGTTTCCATTCGCGAAAATCGCGAAGGGGAAGCATGGCTTTTTGTTTGGAGATCAACATGAATTATGGCTTTTCAGTTCCGTCGGGAGACATCAACGATGACGTGCGCATTCTCAAAGAAGATATTCCTTTGCCTTATGGTTAGCTTGACTGCGATTGCTTTTCAATCACGCGCAGATGCAGCCTCAATTAGTTTGCTATCGGTTCAAAATGCAACCGACATTACCCTCACGCCGCCCGGCAGTAGCACACCTGGCGTAAACGCTTGGCTTGAGGAACACTTCTGGTTTGTTCGCGGCGGCGACGATAAGGCATTCTTGTCCCTTGGCCCCCATGTCGATTTCCCCATGGCCTCAAGGGTCGCCAAAGCACGGCTTGTTTTTGAAGACATTGATATCAGCTACGAGCAAGCCGGAGTCATGACCTTTGACGTCCGATGGAGCCTGGGAGAAGCCAGTCCTCCGGGTGATTTCCTGGTGATCCCTGCTGGTGGCATCAATGCAGTATTGGCTGAAGAAGGCACAGCGACTTATTCCATCCCTGTCTCAGATGTCAGCGATTGCGATAACAGCGATTGCAGTATTTCTCTCGACGTTTGGTATGTCGATTCGGATACGACTAGCAGCGGAACTGGACTGAACAACTTCGATGACGGATCATCTCAGGCGGGAAGCGCATTTGAAGCGAGCAATTTCAACGTTAATATCCTGCCCGAACCTTCTGGATTGTGGTTGATGAGTTTCGGCGGGCTTTTCCTGCGTAAACGAAAACGCGTCGCGGCTTAAGAAGGTTCGTCCAGCCAAACCGTGCGGGTATCACGTAAGCGACGCTCAACCGTAGGCACGGAGACGCCCAAATCATCGGCGATTTCCTGATTGGTGTAGCCTTTGAGTTTCATGAGAGCTACGTCCCGATGACTGTCAGTCGGCAACATTCCTACCAGACGTTCCAGATTCTCTCGCGACTCCAATGAGAATTCATGGGATGGCTCGATGGCAAAACGATCGAAAGCGATTCCTGATCGCCCCCCAACCGCCGAATCACCGCGAACAGCTCCGCCTCCGCGTTTCTGGCGGTTCCAGCGGCGAATCTCGTCAGTACAACGACGTTCGGTGATCGTAATCAGCAGAGCCCACAAATCATCACGATCAAGCCGTTGAAATTTGCCGTCCTGAATTCCCGAAAGCAAGTCGTCGAAGACCTGATTAATCACATCCGATTCATCAACGACTCGGAGTGGACGGCCGCTGAGTTTGTTTCGAGCCAGGGCGGCTAGTCGTTCGAAGTAGCGATTCCAGAGTTTTATCGCTGCGTCATCATTCCGGTACTGAATTTCTTCAAGCCACTCTGAAACAGAACTGGTTTCTTCCACGCTATTCTCCCACAGGTTTCGCAATGGAAGAATTATAACTCCGCCACCTGTGAATACCTAATTCGATTGAACAGGCTCGACGACCACAGCTTGTGGACCGATGTGCAAAACGAAGGGGACTGGGCAGATACGCGTCTCACCACTCTGCAAACGATCCTTGTCGATGAAGGTTGCCGATTTCTCACTGATCGCAGTAACCTTGACAATGTTTGACGCATGGGCAGCCACCGTTGCATGGCGCCGGGAATCACGGGATTCATATCGAGAGGCAACAATCAGCCGTTCGGTGCATTCATCAACGCGTGAGATCGCTGGTGGCTCGTCCTCATTCTTGTCCTGCCGCCCAAGCTGCAACTCCTGCCTAAGAAACATGGAAAAAATCGTAAAGTCATCTTCCTTGATACGAACTCGTATGGGATAGCGATTCAAAATCTCGTCGGCCAAGCTACGCCGCAGTTCTCTCGACAGCTTGGGAAATTGAAGCAGGTATTCATCCACGTTAGCGGAACTCTCGGAATCGGCTCGGCATTGAAATTCAGTCCGAACGATCCCCAGAATCATGGCTGGATTTCGAATCTCCGGGCAAAGTTCCAGAAGCGGGCCAATCGTTGCCCCTGCTTCTAAGCGGCTGCGCTGGCAACGGTAATAGATCGAAATGCGGCACAACTCATAGGCCAGTTCCATCTGTACTTTTTCATCGACGCCTGCAAGAAAATCACGCAACCCGTCCAGGTTGCCATGGCGACACGCCAGTTCGTAATCAGCGCACTGCTTCTCAACGACGTTGATGGTTTGATTGTTCGACATTAGCTCGACTGCTTATCTGTTACCCAAGTGGCTATTTAACATCGAAATCGCGAACGCCTCAACGATCCCCTCAAAATAGCTGCACCCGCGCGCGGATTGCGTCAAGAACATTGAGTTTTAGGGAAATGAAGGAAGAAATCATCGAGAAATGATGGCGTCAAGACGACTCTGGCGATTCCCTGTTGCCGCCATGGTCGCGTAAGAGATCGTTTCGGCAATTGTGAATTTCGGGTTACCGATTCATGGAACAGACTTTGAAATATCGGGGTAGAGTGTGGCCTGTTAAAGTTGTTGGGCTTACTCTTGCCATCTAGTTCGGGCGAACGGGTCTGTTTGTTTTGGGATGCGATCGTATTTTGTGTAAGGGGCTCGTGCGATGAAGAACGTTCGTAGACAGACTGGATGCAGAGCAATGAACTTTGAATCACTGGAGAATCGTCGGCTGCTTTGTTCAAATCCGAATTTCCCCTTTGAGCCTAGCGGAACCGTGGGGGACACAAGTCCAGATTTCTATTACACGCCTGACACGGGCGCTCTCGTCATGGATACGGACGACGTATGGATGCAATCGATTGTTGTGGATGGCGATCAACCATTGCAGGTCGACTTCCTACCACAATCCTGGACCACCGCTTTCTTCAACGGTTCCCAGCAATGGTTCCTGGCCCCGCTTGAGACGCCTTGGAATGGTGCTGCGAGAATGGCAACCTACGCCACAGGCTTGGATGCCACGGCTGACTTTCCCTGCGTTGAAACGTCGATCAATTTTGACGGAGACCCAAACTCAATTTCGACAATAGCCCAGATGGATGTTGCAATTGACGACATTCGTCCTCAAACCTCCCAAGTTGTGTCTGCGTCTGTCACGCGATTCAGCAATCCAATGACCTATACATTCAATGTCACGTATACGGACAATGTTTTCGTTGATTTGGACACGGTTTCCAACGCGGATTACCAAGTGAACGGTCCGAACTACGTCCAACTGGCGACCTTGGTAACAGCCATCCAGAACACGGACGGCAGTATCGAAGCGACTTATCGCGTCCCCGCAAATGGCGGCACATGGGGACCCGAGGACAACGGAAGTTACTCTATCGAAACTGTGGCTGGCGAAATTGCCGATCTTGGCGGTAATGAACAGTTGGGGGGAGTCACTGTGGGAACTTTCGGCGTGAATTATGATTTCGTTGATCCTACTGCCGTTCTCATTTCAGCCCCATCAATAATAGACGACATGGGGGTAGATTCACCTCAGGAAATCACGGTTGAATATCAAGACGACATTGCCGTTGATGTTTCGGATATCGGACATGACGACATTGAGGTGATTGCGCCCAATGGAAACGTTTTGCTTGCCACTTTAAGTTCGGTTTCGTCGAGCGTGGATTCCTCGCCAGTTAGAGCAGTGTATCATCTCGAAGGTCCCGGGGGAGACTGGTCGCCCGTCGTAGACGATGGAACCTACGTGATTCGAATGGTAGAGAACCAAGTAAGCGACACGGGTGAAAACCCGGTAACGAACGGTGTACTCGGCAGCTTCCTTGTGGACGTTGACGATATAGTCGTGCCGGAAGTGTCGCTTACCACTGCAACTGAAATTGGTCCATCTCCCACAGCCACGGCTCAGGAAATCCTCGTAGCATACACGGACAATGTCGCTCTCGACGCATCGAGTTTAGGGCCGGGAGATCTTGAGGTAGTCAACCCGAATGGGAATATCTTGCTGCCCGACTACGAATCCCAAAGCACCAACGTTGATTCTATGGAGATCAACGCAAGCTACCGTTTGGATGCACCCGACGGCAGCTGGGAAGCTAAAGACAACGGCCTCTACCAGATCCGGACTCGAAACAATCAGGTCTTGGATACTAGCGGAAATTCACTCCAGATGAGTGTGATTGGAACATTCACTGTGGATGTTGTGGATACGACGCGGCCTTCTGTGGTCGCAACGGCAACAGATATCATCGCTCCCACGAGTGAGAGTCAGATAATAGAAGTCGTCTACAGTGACGATGTTGCAGTCGACGCATCGGACATCGGAAATGGTGATATTCAAGTGATCCCACCAAGTGGCTCCCCCAATTACACAGCGACTTTCTTGTCGAGAAGCACTGACCTGGACGGAACTCCGATTAGCGCCAGTTACGAACTGACCGCGCCCGGCGGCATTTGGAATATCTCTGACAACGGGCGGTATCGTATTCGGATCGTTGCTGGCCAAGTCTCTGACACCAGCGGAAATCTGGCTGCCCAGGGCATCGTTGGACAATTTGATGTCAACGTTCCGAACATCGCACCAATGGGCAGTGCGGAGGCAGCCGACATCTCGATCACTTCGACGACTGTCCAAACGATCACCGTCACCTATACCGATGATGTGGCCATTGACGCATCGACAATCGGTGCGCTTGACATTGAAGTCAACGTCCCAGGATTGGGCGCCGTTCCTGTGAACCCCGTTTTCGTATCGAAAAGTAGCAGCAACGACGTGATGTCGATTGACGCTACCTACGCGATGGCGCCCTTGGGTGGAGTCTGGGATGCTTCCGACAATGGCACCTACGAAATATTTACACGCCCCAATGAGGTGCTTGATTCAGCCGGTCAGCCCGCAGAAGCGATTCAGATTGGCTCGTTTGAAGTCGGCATCAGCGACGATTTGTTCGTCGATCAAGAAGTAACATTGGGTTCGCTGACTCACAATGACGAGGTCGATCTGGCTGACCTCGATGGTGATGGCGATCTCGACGCGTTTGTAACTGCACGGGATGCGTCTGAAGAAATCTGGATCAACGATGGAACCGGCACATTCACTCTAAGTCCGCAAGATTTGGGAAATGACGATAGCATCTATTCTGCGCTTGGTGACATCGATGGAGATGGCGACATGGATGCCGTCGTCGCCGCCGTGAATGAAGTCGTCATCTGGCGAAATGATGGCAACGCGAACTTCATATCCACGACGAGAATTCCGACCCAATTCGCGTTGGATGTTGGATTGGCCGACCTCAACAACGATGGCGATCTCGATCTCTTCGTCGTTCAAAATGACTTTCAACCCGACCTCGTGTTCTTTAATGACGGGGCCGGTAATCTCTTCTTCTCAGGCCAACAGTTCGCCGGACTCTCTTCAAAGAGCATCGAGTTTGCAGATATAGATGGCGATGACGACCTGGATGCTATCATCGGCGTGCAAAGCGGAGCCAACAATGGGAATCTGGTATTGCTAAACGATGGTAACGGCTTCTTTAGCGACAGCCTTCAGCCTATTGGCACTGACTCAGATCAGCATGTCGCGGTTGGTGATATCGACGGCGACGGGGACTTGGATTTAGTCGGAACGAGTGGCTCGATCTTTCTAAACGACGGATTGGGACAGTTCTCTCAAAGTACCGAGAGCATTCCCTATCTGGTTACGTCTCATGTTATCCTTGAGGACTTTGACAGTGATGGGGACTTGGACGTCTTCCAGGTGAATTGGTCCAACAATCCGGACAAAGTCTACTTGAACAATGGGTTTGGCGAGTTCACCGACTCTGGACTCAGTCTTGGGGCCGAATTCAGTTCGCACGCTGCTGCCGGAGACATCGACAACGACGGCGATTTGGACGTCGTTATCGCCTCGGCGCGGCCCAATCAGCCCAATCGAGTTTGGTTCAACAACTCGCTTGCATCCCAAAACCCTTATGACTTCGACCACGATGGCGACGTCAACGGTGATGATATCGACATGTTATGTGTTGCGGTTCGAGAAGGCTCGACGAACGCTATTCTGGACATTGACGGCAACGGATTGATTGAGTCGCCAGATTTCTCTCTCTACCTTGATATTCTCGGCACCAAGTTGGGGGACGCAAATCTCGACGGCGTTGTGGATGTCAGTGATTTTGCCATTTGGAATGCGAATAAATTCACATCCAATGAACCATTACTAAGCCACGTTGGCTGGTCGACAGCCGATTTCAACTGTGATGGCGTTACCGACGTGTCCGACTTTTCAATCTGGAACGCCAACAAGTTTTCGGTAGCTCTTCGTATCGCAGGTGAAACGAACTCCAACGAAGAAACAGCACAAAAAGCCGAGCTCAATAGGACTTATCAAATCCGAGTCAAGGCTGACGAAGTATCGGATACCAGTGGAAATGCCTTGCCGAATTCCATCATCGGTACGTTCCAAGTAAGTGTCGCCAGAGATTATGACGGCGATGGAAACACCCCATGGGAATTTGAGCCAACTCAATCTCAGGAACACTCTACAAATCGTGATTCGCAGACCGAGGACTCAATGGAACTGGCTCTGATCGATCGGGTATTCGAAACGACTGGCAACTGACGCTTGCATGCGAAAATTGCGTCGCGTCGGGCTTCCCTGGCGTTTATGACTCGTCGGCGCATTCCCAACAGCGATAGGCATAGTGAAAAAAGCAACATCCCCGAATCCGGCTCGGGGACTGCCGTAATTTCCACCAAGCCACCCGCCAAAGCCATTCCGACAATTGGGTCTGTCGCTGGGTCGATTGTCGCCCCAAGTTGAACTCGGATCGCAACATCTTCAGTACCAATGAACTGTTGCCCAACAGGAAATGGCAGTCCAGTTATCTTGGCTTCGAAGAAATAGCTGGCATCGGTGTACAACAGCGTTCCATCTGCCAATTGTTGTGCAAAAGGTCCACCCACTCGCCGGACTCCACTAACCAGGCTGGAAGGATCTCCCGTCAAAAACCCGGGATCACTTGCGTCCTGAACAATGTTGGAAATGGTGCCAACAAAGGGATCAAGAAATGGCGCCTCATTCACACCGCCGAAAATCTCAAAGGGTATGACGGGATCGGTCGGCAGCACACCCGATTGACGCAGCCCAGTCAATTCATCGACGATCTCGTCGCCGACTTGCGCTTCCCAGACTTGAGTAAATACACCGACGGATACTACTGGCAAGTCAACGGGTTCGTTCCCTTGATTGAATGGCGTACCAGGAAAGAGTCGAGTAATGAAAGAATTGTCGTACGCATAGGTTGCGGTCCCCGCTTGAATTGGTTCGGCTTGGACCGCTGAACTGAGAAGTGTCACTGCCACAATGATCAATACCGTCCGTTTGAAAAGCATCTGTAATTCCCGCGTCAAAGGTCTTGAGGTCATCACACGATTGGCCCGGTGCGAATCGTGGTTTTTTGTTTCGCAATGCAAGTTGCGTTTACTTCCAATGAGCTCGCGGCGTCTTTAGGCTCGCCGTCGCATAACAAAGCCGAATACCAAAATGGCAACGATTCCCAATTCGGCAGGTTCCGGTACAACCGTCAGAAGTCGCTTCCTCCCCAAAACAACTGGGTCCGGAAAACCATCGAGAAAGACTTCGAAGGCTTCGTCGTTGGGTGTGCCGACGTCCGGCCCCTGCAGAACATCGCCCAATGCGAATGGGATCGCGTTCACTGCGCCGTCGAATGCCAAGTCGCCAGAAAACAATCGCACACCGTCGAGCGCCCCGCCAGGTTGGCCAATAAGTTCCCATTGCATTCGCAAGTTGGTTACATCTGCCGAAATAACCTCGCCATTCATATCGCGAACGACATTGGTAAGGTCGCCGCCAGTAAACGCCACATTGGGACTGAGCGTGTGAGGCAAGAATTGGGGCAAGGTCGGTGGGATGCCTTGCAAGACGCCAGACGCATTGAGAATCGGCACGGACGTGGGTTGGCTTGGAGCGTTGAGTGAATTGTCCAGTTCAAATGCGAAATCGCCAAGGGCGCTGAACGGAATGTAACCCGTGTCTGGCCCTGGATTCAGTGGTGTTCCACCGAGAATGTTGAAATCAAAATTGGCTCGCACAGTTACCGAAAAATTGGTGTCCTCCGCCCACGCGACGCAATCGAACAGCAGGCATACAAGAAAAAAGAATTTAGTGAATCTAAAAATCACTGGAGCGCTCCTGATTGAGTGTTTCGGACAATTCGCCCTGTATATGTCAATCGGGCAGGATGTACAGGAAAGCAACCGGCAAGTTACGGAAAGCCATTTACAAAAGAGGAAATACACACAAAATGTCGTATTGGTTTGTGTGCGCAACCCAACGTAAAGGGACTGGAATGCGCTCGGATTCTTCGATTGTTAACGGCGCGACTTTGAAGCGACTTCGCCAAACAGCCGGGTGGACTCAAGCGGAGCTGGCGGAATTCGCGGAGTGCAGTGAAAAAACGATTCGCAATGCAGAATCAGAAAAGGAGAAGATCAGTTCCAAGGTGATCGATGCAATCGCTGCGGCTTTCGAATTATATAAAGGAATCCATGTTCAATCGGAGACATTGAAGATGTTTCCGGAACGACTTGCGAGGCACTATTGCGACGCACTGGCCAAACTAGAAGGTGATGCGTACAAGGAAATTAAGAAAGTTCTCTCGGATAATTTCGTCCATATCGTTCCCGGTGATTTTGAGTTTTCCGGTGAGTACCATGGAGAAGAATTCCACCAATGCTTGAAGAGCTTCTATTCCACATTCGAACGCCCCGACAAAAACCTTTGGCAGCCCCACTATGAAACGGGTATCGACACGGTCGTGTGCTGGGGGCGAGAAGTCATTCGCTTGAAAGGTCAGCTTGACGTGAAACCAGTGTCAAGCATCCTCGTTATTCGCTTCGCGTTTGAGGGCGGCATGATTTCAAGGACGGAGTCGACTTTTGACGTAGAGGCTACGCAAGAATATTGCGAAGAGCATGGCTTCGACTGAGTCCTGCTGCAAGAAAACGTGAACCGATGGAAGGTACCGATCGGCTCACACAAGCAAGATTTGAAATTCCGAACCGAAAAGAACTACTTCTTCTCTTCGGTTTTTCCCTCGCCGGCCTTTTCCTCGTCCTTCTCGCCGCCCTCGACCTCTTTAAGCGACTTGCCGATTTCGTTCAGTCGATCTTGCAATGACTTGGTTCGATTCTTGGCAGTGTCATAAGATTTCTTGGCGGCTTCCTCTTCCTTTTTGGCTTGCTTCATCTGCTCATCAAGCTGCGCTTTTTCTTTGGTCAAACGCATCTTCTTGACAACGGGATGATCGAACCCAAGGTCCGCTCGAAGACCACCGATCTTCTTCTGCATATCCTGGGCAAGCTCGTAAGAGGCCTTGGTTTGCCAAAGGTAAATGTTCTTAAGATTTCCCAGCCCCATAAGTTTCTTGAGCCCGGCGTCGGTAACGCCAGTCGCGTAAAGGTTGAGGTAGGTAAGGCTGCCCAGCCCGGCGAGGTGGTCCAGTCCCTCATCACTAATCGCCGATTTTTGCAGCTGCAATCGTCGCAGGTTTTTACACTTGGCAATGGGAGCGTAGCCGTCCTTCGTCGCTTTGCTGTCGGCCAGTTCCAATGTGTGAATTTGTTCAGCCACAGGTGCGATCAATGCCAATTCGGCATCCCCGGCTGGTTCATCCCGGAAGTTATACGATACCTGCAGAAGATTGCTGCCTTGAAAAAGTGGCAAGACACGCGCGCCGGCGGCTTGAAGTTTTTCTATAGCTTCCTCCGAAGCCGCCGCGACTTCGGGCAGAACATCTTCTTTCTTCTCTTCAACCTGCGGGGCGGCCACAGCAGCCGTGAACATCGCGCCTTGCGCAATCCACTTGCGAACGATATCAATCTCTTTCTCGTTCAGTCCGTCTCCGCCTTTGGGCATCCGCTTCTTGTTGCCCTTGGGGAGCACCAGTCGCTCAAACAACTCGCTCTCGTCCGGTTTGCCTTTTACGATCAAGTGATCGTCAGCTTTCCATTTTTTCTCGATCTCCGCCTGTGTGTGCAAGCGCAGTTTGCCAAGCCCCTTCTTTTCGCCATGGCATTTAAAACAATGCTTCTCAAACAGTGGCAAAAGGTCCTTCTGAAAGCTGACTGAATCATCAGCCTGGCAGATTCCGAAGGCGAGTAAAACCAAAATTGAGGCAAGAGTGTTGATGCGTCGCATAGTCTCGTCGATGTTGGAATGCTAATGGTTTGAGCGGCTCACACTTTCAACGGAATATAGCGTCCTGAACGAAAGTGCGCGATGCTTGATTGTAATTGTTCGATTGCCGAATTGGCAGTCTTGTTTGCGCCAGTTTTGCCGCATTCAAAACAGGTTTACCGCATTGACCTAGGATTTGAAGACCAATCGTCAAGTTAGTGCGTCGATTTCTCAATTGCGTCGATATTGTTCCGCATATTTGTCGAGGGCCATCACGATTTCGTCTACGTCGCGTTCCGTTAATTGTTTCGTCGATTGTGAAATCATTGACTTGAAGTGCGCTATCTCCTCGGCCGAAACGGGGCACCCAATATTTCCGCTGGGACCGTCAGAAGTCGTTATCTCTGTGCCCGCCGAATCGAGGATAGCAATCCACGGAATCCCGCCTCGGCGTTCCTTGCGAAGTCGCTTGGAAACTTCGGTTCCGTTGGGAGCCGCCGAGTCGACTTCGAGAATAACAAATTCTTTTCCAAACAGCTCTTGTTGGCTTTCGAGGAACTCCTCGAGTCGGGTACACCAGCCTCATCCGGGCCCGCTTAAGTGAACAAAAACATTCTTATTTTCTCGGTCAGCAATCTCCAGCGCCGTTGCGAGTTGTTCCTCTGCATCTTCTGTTGCGAGGCTTTGTGGCTTGTTGTCTGCCACGTTGACTTGCCCGACTTTGGGTGGGTCAGCTGAATTGCAACCGGACTGCGAAAGCGATGCCAACATCGCTAATGCCAGCAACGCAGCCAGTCTGTGTCCTGACCGATAACAGGAATAACGTGTATTCATCGCGGCCCCTTAGCCAACTGGAGTCAAAAATTCACTCGCGTATAATGCTGACCAGCTTAGCGAATAGCCGCTCAACCACCAAACATCGACTGATGTATGCAGTTCAAACAGGCGAATGAAAATGATTCATAAATCCACAAATCGACTTTGCGCCATCTTCATGTCGATCATGGCAACTACGGCTCTGTCTGCTTCAGCGGAATCGCTCGTGTATGAAGGTACCGAAGGAATCGGCAAGGGCAAACATCTTGTCTGGCTGGCTGGCGACCACGAGTACCGGTCCGAGGAAACGATGCCGATGATGGCTCGATTGATGGCCAAGCATCATGGATTCAAGTGTACCGTGTTGTTTACTGTCGACCCAAAATCGGGATACATCGACCCAGCAGCCGATCATATGCCCGGAACCGAAGCATTGAAGACCGCCGATCTGATGTGCATCTTTCTTCGGTTTAAGAATCTTCCCGACGAACAGATGCAACCTATCGTCGACTATCTGGATCGAGGTGGGCCCGTGATCGGATTGCGTACCGCCACACACGCCTTCAACATCCCCAAAGGTTCAACGTTCGAGCGATTCCATCATCAGTATAAAGGCGAAGATTACATGCTCGGTTTTGGTCGCCAAGTCCTGGGAGAAACGTGGGCGGGACACTATGGTAAGAACCACAAAATGAGTACACGTTTGGACATCATTCCTGAAGCGAAGGATCACCCGATCCTGCGTGGCGTCGAAAAACCGTGGGTCCAAGCCGGTGGTTACTGGACGAACCCGATGCCAAATAGCAAACCGCTCATGATGGCTCAACCGCTCAACGGAATGACGCCTGACAGCCCTGTTGCCGACGGCAAAAAGCCATGTCCCGGCGCGTGGACGCGAACGTACAAGAGCAAGTCAGGAAAAGAAGGGCGAGTTTTCACAACGACTTATGGTGCCTCCGAGGACATCCTCAACGATGGATTTCGCAGGACACTCGCAAACGCTTGCCTTTGGGCGATTGGCATGGAAGATAACATCAAGGCTGACCTCAAGGCCAACCTTGTCGGACCGTACCACCCCGTCACGTTTAGCTTCAAGGGGAATCGCCAGGAAGTCAAACCGCTTGATCTCGCGGGATGGAATTCACCGATTATGCCTCCCGATAATCCCGTCGGAGTCAAGAACCGCAAGAAGCCAGCAGCGAAGAAAAAGGCCGGATAATCTCCTTCGGCAAGTCGACTAGGGCGTTTCCTCAGGCGCCGGCGCGGACTCGTTGCCCTCAAGCTCGGCGGCTCGGGCTCGCGCTTTTGCCGCCGCTTTGGTTTCGTCGACTTTGTCGAGCGCCATGGCCAGTCGATTCCAAAGCCCTGGTACGTCGCCGCGAAGTGCGAGACAACGATGGTACATGCGGATAGCTTCTTGCCACCGATCCTGCTGTTCAAGTACAAGAGCCCAATCAAAGTTGAGCATCAAGTCGCCTGGATTTTCACGTAGAGCAATCTCAAAGATTCGGTCGGCTTCGTCAAAGCCACTTTGGCCTGCGTAAGTCACGCCAAGCCACGCCAACGTACGGGAGCGAAGCGTCTTGAGTTCGACACCGTCGACAATCTTATTGAGCATGGCGAGCCCATCACTGTCCTGGAAACGGCCTTCGTAGATAAACTTTCGCACACCTTTTCGCACCGGATGTGGGTCGGCAG
>CAYYHV010000104.1:7517-18867 GCA_964471695.1 uncultured Pirellulaceae bacterium | reverse complement strand
AAATTGGATTCGGAGATCGCTGACGCGCGCGGCAAGCTCAAGCAACTTCACGCGGAGATGGACGAAACACAGTATGCGATGGCATCGAATCGCATGCAGATGCAACTGAAAGATATCAACAGCGAATTGGTGGAAATCCGCGGAACCAAGAATGCCAAAACTACGGTTCGCGTCGATGCGGACGCAGCGGCTCGCTTGGACGATAAGATCGCAGCGGCTCGTCGCGAACTCGCTGATCTTAAAGAAGAAGCCGGCGAACTTCGACGCCAGGGGCGGGATCTGGGCAACCTCAGCCGCATGAATCAGTTGATGCCGCAGATCGAAGGTCTGATGCTGCAGGAAAAATCCCTGCTTAAAGAAGACGCTGCCATCGACCAATTGGAGATGCAGATTCGCGATTTGGAGTCGCGCATCGAATCGGAGCGATTGCAAGCAACGGTACGACCCACCGAATTCGCACCGCCCACCAACTCGATACAGGAAACGCACGCACAGGCACGCGTCGATGCCCTGACGCAACGAATGCAAGATGCCGAGCGCGATTTGCAATTGATCGAAGAACGTTTGGTTCGAGCCGAAACGTCAAGCAGCCTCGCCCGCGAACAAATGGCCCGGGCATCCGCCCTCGCAGCCCATCCGGAAGAAGCCGTCGCGATTCACGAAGCTGAGCAGCGCGTCGTACAACTCCGCGACCTTCTGGGATTGGATGACCAGCTACAACGCATGCTCAGTGAGCAAGACGATCTCAGCCACCAGGTACAGCGGCTTTATTCGCGACAGTTGATGCCCTTCCGAGTCGTTATGGCGCTCGGCATTCCTTTTTTGATCGGCGTGGCCATGATTATTTATGGTCTGATCATGTACAACGGCGACCCCAACTGGAAACTGATTCTGCTTGGTTTTGCGACAACCATCGGCACGTCACTGTTCAAAATCAGTTTCGATCAACAAACGACCGGGCGACTTCATTCGTCACGTCGTCAATTAACGCGATTAAATCAGCGGATTGACGAAATTAGCTCAGCCCGTGAAGAATCGGCAGTGTCGGGAATCTCCCTGACTCGTCAACTAGAAGATGCCGAACGGGAACTCGACTTACTGCAAACCCGATTTGCTTCGCGAGAAACTCAAGTGTCACCGTTCGGCGGCGACACCACGCGATCCGCCGGCAATGCAGAAACCGCCCGCATGCAATTGGCGGAAGGCCAGCGTCGCGTTCAAGAATTGAATCACGCGTGGCGGGAGCTGATGATTGAACTAAATTTGTCGCCAAACCTCGGTCCAGAACACGCCCGCGAAGCATTAGCGACTCGCTCCTTCCAATCGCCCACATCGCCGGTTGCGAGTGGACCTTCGGTTGCCGAACAATTGACATTGCAGCTTCAACAGCTGCGACAGGATCTGGAGCGACGCCGCGATTGGTTATCGGTCATTGGCGGGCAGGCTCGACAACTCGTAAGCGAGATCGGCACGACTTATGGTGGAGCCAACATTGTTGAGCAACTTCAGATTTTGCGGCAGGCATTTGACGAACACCGTGAACATATGCAAACACGCCGCACTCTGTTACGTGGTCTAAAGCGTTTAAAGCAAAAAGCAGAGCGAGTCCGTGAAACGGGACGACGGTTCGCGTCACAGCGTCGCAAGTTGGACGATGAGGTCCGTTGGAAAAACCAACAAGTCAAGCAGCGGACTAAACTGCAGGGTGAAAAAGTCCGGCAGCTTGAGAAACAACGCGATGCGATTCAATCCGAGTTGACCGAGATCCGCGACCGATTTGGATTGGATTCGGATTCGGAATTGACCAAACTGACCGACGCGGAGTTGGAATCTCGTATGGACAGCCTCAATGGCAAATTGTCACGCATTCAGGATCGTTTGGTGAAGCAAAGTGAACAGCGTGGGCGTTGTCGAGCGTTGCTTAATCTCTCCAGCAACGATGACGACGAATCGGCTCCCTTTGCCTGGCAGGACATACTTGCCAAGACTCAAGAGATCTCCAACGCGTGCGAACAACTGGCTCGCGAAACCGCAATACGTCCGAGTCGCACGGAACGATTCCAGTACCTTGACGAAGCTTCGAGTTATCTGAAAGAACTGACGTACGGGCAGTACGTAGAAATTGACACGCCGGAAGAAGGCCAGATCACGCTGATTGATCGAGACGGACTCGCCGTCGACTTCCGTAGTGTACGACGCGAGCACTACGCCAACATTTACTTCAGTCTCTGGTTGGCACGCATCAGTGCCTATGCCAATCGAGGATTGCGTTTACCGATTGTCATGGAAGACCCGCTCGAGGCGACTCCGATGGAACGCAAAGTCGAAGTGGCTCGTATGTTGCGAGACTTTGCCGCACGCAGCCAACATCAGGTAATCCTCGTTACTTCCGACCCGCACAATGCGGATGTCTTTGCCCAACTCGATGTCCCCATCGCTGATCTCTGGTCCGAACCGCCGGTTGTTGCTGAAGAGACATTTACGCCTCCTAAAGAATTTGAACTTGTCGAGTCTGTTGCGACGGTACCGGCTGCCTCGCCGGAACCACGCCCTGTCGCCGCTCGCCAATCTCATGGAGAGCCACTTTTCCCACCGATCTCCTGAACCTCACCGGGCCAAGCGATGAAAGGGCGAGACACCCACAAAACCGGTAAATGGGGCTATCCCAATTCGCTTGCAAAACCCCGCATGTACTCTTTGAATAGGGCAACAAAACGATGCTCGTAGCGGTAAGGATTCTGTAGCATCGCAATTGTCCGAGTCGGTTTTTCACCCGCAAACGGGCGGTAGACCCGATTCTTGCTCTTGTCCAATTGTTGAGCCATCGCGGGAATGATCGAGATGCCGTGTTGCAACGCCACCAGTTCCTGAATCGTCGCCAATTGGTTGGTTCGTTCGATCGTAATCGGCGCAAACGACTGACGATTGCAAAACTCTGCGATGTTGTCCGAAAGACAATGTTGTCGATCGAGTGAGATAAACGGAAACTCCTGGATGTCTTTCAGTCGAATCGTTTTTCGCTTCTCAAGGTCATGGCCCTTGGGAAGCACAAGAATCAACTCGTCATCAAACAGAGATTCGACTTCGAGATACTTTTCGTTGATTGGCAGCGCGACGATCGCAACATCAATGTCGCCATCCTTGCACAAACGGATAATATTCTGCGTCGTGTCCTCCTGCACCTGAATCTTGATGTCCGGGTGGAGTCGACCAAATCGCTTCAATAGCGTCGGCAGCAGATACGGTGCGATCGTCGGGATAACTGCCAAGCGGATTTGCATCCGGTTGCTGGCTTCATGCAACTCGGCAAAAGTATCATCAACCAGATCACGAATCTGATTGGCTCGCACGAGAAAGAAGTCCCCAATCTCCGTCAACTTCAACCCACGCGGCTGCCTTTCAAAAAGCGGTTCACCGATCGTCGCTTCCAGCTTCTGAATCGAACGACTGAGTGCCGGTTGGGATACGCCAATGGCTTCAGCCGCCTTGGTGAAGTTTCTGGTTTTTGCAACAGCAAGAAAATGGGCAAGCTGGTGAAAATCTAAATCCGTACGCATCGGCTTACCTGAGACCTAAACCGGCAAAACTCGCCGGAAAACAAGACATGCACGTTACGCATAGCAAACATACAAGCTATGCATTGGAATTATACCACAGAACCCCACATACTTCCTTGAATTACTTGCTTCCAATTTTCATTAGCGATTCCAAGGAGACGGATGATGACGACATTTGGCAAAGCAACAAAGCATCTTGTTGCTGCAACCATGGGCTGCCTGATCATAACCAGCGTGGCAGTTGCTCAAGAAAAGATGGATGCCTCCCAATGCCCGGTTATGGGTGGCAACACAACCGCAGGCTCTTATGGCAACCGAGATTGGTGGCCCAACCAGCTCAACCTTTCGATCTTGCATCAGAATTCTCACAAGTCCACGCCCATGGGGCAGGATTTTGACTATGCAGACGCGTTTTCCCAACTGGATCTCGCCGCCGTCAAGAAAGACATCGAACAAGTCCTCACGACTTCGCAGGACTGGTGGCCTGCCGACTATGGACACTATGGTCCGTTCATGGTCCGATTGGCCTGGCACAGCGCGGGAACTTATCGCGTAGGCGACGGAAGAGGTGGTGCTTCGGACGGCACCATTCGATTCGCGCCACTCAACAGTTGGCCCGACAACGGCAACCTCGACAAAGCCCGTCGATTGCTCTGGCCGATCAAGAAAAAGTATGGCAACAGACTCTCATGGGCTGACCTCATTATTTTGACTGGCAACGTATCGCTCGAGTCAATGGGATTCGACACATTCGGATTTGCCGGGGGCCGCGCGGACGTCTGGGAACCGCAGGAAGATATCTACTGGGGCCCTGAAAGTGAGTGGTTAGGTGACAAACGCTACACGGGCGAACGTGAACTGGAGAACCCACTGGGCGCCGTACAAATGGGTTTGATTTATGTCAATCCGCAAGGGCCCAATGGGAAACCCGATCCCGTCGCGGCCGCCAAAGATATTCGCGAAACTTTTGGGCGAATGGCAATGAACGATGAAGAGACCGTGGCATTGATCGCTGGCGGACACACATTTGGCAAAGCCCACGGTGCAGCAAACCCTGATGGTAACGTCGGTCCCGAACCTGAGGGTGCGTACATTGAAGATCAAGGTTTTGGCTGGATCAATAAGTACGGCAAAGGCCGTGGAGCCGACACAATCACTAGTGGGCTCGAAGGAGCGTGGACGACAACACCCACCGAATGGTCCAACGGATACTTTGAGAATCTGTTCGATTACAGCTGGGAATTAACCAAGAGCCCAGCTGGCGCTTGGCAATGGACTCCGAAAGAAGACGCGGCTCAAGGCACCGTTCCTGACGCGCACGACGACTCCAAATCCCATGCGCCAATGATGTTCACAACGGACTTGGCGCTGATTAGAGACCCTGCTTACGCCGAAATCTCAAAGCGATTTTACAAGGATCCCAAAGCCTTCGAAGTCGCCTTTGCCAAGGCTTGGTACAAACTGACGCACCGTGACATGGGCCCTGTGTCTCGATTGCTCGGACCAGAAGTCGCCTCGGCCCAATTGTGGCAAGACCCAGTTCCGGCCTTGGATCACCCACTCATCGAAGAAGCAGACATCGCCCGGCTGAAACAAACGATCCTTGCGTCTGGAGTCTCCGTCGCCGATCTGGTATCCACCGCCTGGGCATCGGCTTCGACGTTTCGCGGAACTGATAAACGCGGCGGTGCGAATGGAGCCCGTATCCGATTGGCCCCACAGAAGGACTGGGAAGTCAACCAGCCCGCGAAGCTTTCGAAGGTTATCGAAAAACTGGAGTCGGTGCAAAAAGACTTTCAGTCATCTTCCAGCAAAAAGGTTTCGCTCGCGGATTTGATCGTGCTTGGAGGATGTGCCGGAGTTGAACAAGCCGCGAAAGCGGCGGGTCACGACGTAAGCGTACCCTTTACACCGGGACGAACCGATGCAACGCAGGAGATGACCGACGTCCAATCGTTTGCCGTGCTTGAGCCCACTTCCGACGGCTTCCGCAACTATCAACACAAGGATGTTACAGATGTACCAGCGGAGCGGCTGCTTGTTGACCGAGCCCATCGACTGACGCTTTCGGCTCCCGAGATGACTGTGCTGATCGGTGGCATGCGAGCCTTGGGAACAAATTCCGGCGGCGGCCCTTTGGCCGACTTGGGTATACTCACCAAGCAATCGGGCAAGCTCACGAACGACTTCTTCGTCAACCTGCTCGACATGAACACGGAGTGGAGCAAATCGGCTCAGTGCGATCATTTCTTCGAAGGAAAAGATCGACAAACAGGCGATGTGAAATGGACAGCGACACGAGTCGATCTTGTCTTTGGTTCCAACTCACAATTACGTGCCATCGCTGAGGTGTACGCTTCCGATGACGCGAAAGAAAAGTTCGTCAACGACTTTGTCGCTGCATGGGACAAAGTCATGAACCTCGATCGCTTCGACCTCAAGTAATCCGCTTTCGAGCAAGCCGTTCGAACAGTCTGGTCGCTCGCCTTCATCCGCGAGCGGCCTTTTTTTGTGGTACCGAGTGAGCCGCGAAAGATGCCAAACCAATGTCTGACCTAATCTTCGCGTCGCTTCTTACCACGTTTACCTTCACGACGTTTCCCTTCCTCTTCGTGATGCCGCCGCCCCATTCTCCGTTGCATCTCTCGATGCTTCATCCATTTCTTCCGGCCATGTTCACGATGATCCATCCTAATAACGGCAGTCAGCCCCAATAGCCAAACCAGCAAAACAACATCCACCAGGAGCGCCAAGCCACTCACGATCGCCAAGCCTGCCATCCAAGAGCCGGCATTCCCTATCCCCACGACAGCAGCAACCCATGCGCTTCCCATCAAAGCCGCAAAGACCAGTAGTAGTACCGGTAACAAGAACGTCGCCCATCGAATCGCATTGCGAAAAATCAAAGTAACACCTCTATAGAAACTTCAAAGCGGAGCACAACGTGACGACTGTGCCTAAGGGATTCTTCGGGTTGTATGGATTGGTGTCAATCTTTCAGTCCCATCCGCGCGACGATTCTTCCTGAATTCAGCTTTTATTGACCCGAAACGCGGCTTCCACCCACAATGGAAGGAAAGGTCGACTCAGCCATCAGCGAATCCAAATCTATGCCGCCGCCATTCACGCCCCCACAACGCCTCCCCGGCTCGAAAACGCTGTTCAAAATCATTGCTACGCTGGCGATGATTTGGATACTGCCGTCAGCGCACGCCCAGAAGATTCTCACGCTCAAAAACGGCATGGAACTCGAGGGGCAAACCGTTCGTCTGTCCAGTATCGGTGAAGACGTACTGGCGCCGACGGCGTCCACAAAGGTCAACGTCGAGCTCATCGTCATGGTCGACGACGGAATGCGGCGAACGTTCTTTTCTCGGTATCAGCTTCCCGATGCAAATATCCGACCTTCGGTTGAGAGTTATGAGAAGATTCGCATCAAGCAGAATGTAGCGCAACAAGGCGCTCGCTTGGGAAATGTGGGTTCGATCCTGCGCATCTCACCATTCGACAAGTATGGCCGGCGCACCTATTCAATGCAGACGCCGAAAGGGCCACTTCACATTATTCAGGGCATCACGGAAGTCACTCCGATATACACGCGAGTCCAGAGCCTCTCTATGGCAGAGGGCAAAAAGTATTCATGGGACATGCGACTGGCCACGAGCTCGATCCCGCGTGACACACTCACAACCATCCTCGGGACGCATCTCGACGAAGAAGATTCGGACTCACGACTGGCCGTCGTAAGATTGTACTTGCAATCGAAGCGTTACGGGGAAGCAGAATCCGAGCTCCGACTGGCGATCAAAGAATTTCCCGAACTGGCTGATCTCAAGAAATTGTTGAAAGAACTTCGACAGTTACGATCTAAGCAGCAACTCGATGAGCTCCGCGTCCGTCAAGGCGCCGGCCAGCATGCGTTGGTGCAGAATCTGATCAAGGCTTTTCCCAACCAGGATGTTGCCGGCGAAATTCTTCTCGAGGTCAGTGAACTCTCCGATGAGTACGAAAAGCAGCGAAACTCTGCCGAACAAATCTTCGAGGCACTCACGAAACAATCTGCTGCGTTGCAGGCGGATCAACGCAAGCAGATTTTCGCGGCGTTCATGGACGAACTCAAAGCCGAATTGGGGTACAACTCGCTACCACGAATGGCAGATTACCTTCGGTTGCTCGATGATGAAGAACTTAGCGACGAACAAAAACTTTCTTTGGGATTGAGCGGTTGGCTGTTGGGTGGCAGCGGAGTCGAAAACATCAGTGTTGCCACATCGCTGTGGAAAGTCCGCGATATCATTCGGCAGTACCTGCAATGTGATGACCCTGCGACTCGGCAAAAGATTGCTTCGGAACTTGCCAGTCAAGAAGGCGGTTCACCAAAATACGTTGCGAAGCTTATCGCGGCACTCCACCCGCCGCGTCGCACGGCGGGTTTGGTGGATCGCTTCGAAGCCCAGCCGAATCCGGACATCGTGCCACAACATGTCGACAGCGTCCCAGCGACTGGAAAACCTCTAGACATACCCGGATATTACGAGCTCCAAGTCCCGGGAATCCTCCCTGAACGACCATTCACGTATCGCGTGCAGCTCCCGCCAGCGTATGACGCACATCGACGATATCCTGTCATCGTTTCGATGCACGCATCGGGCAGCACGCCTGACATGCAGATTGATTGGTGGGCCGGTCAATACAGCAAACAACTCCAACGACGACTGGGTCAGGCATCACGTCATGGTTATATCGTGATCGCACCGGCTTGGGCGAAGTATCGACAGACGCGCTATGGCTACACAGCCACCGAGCACGCGTCGGTCCTCTACTCGCTCCGTGATGCGATGCAACGCTTTTCGATCAACACCGACCGCGTGTTCCTTACCGGACATTCAATGGGCGGCGATGCGGCTTGGGATATCGGTTTGGCACATCCCGATCTTTGGGCGGGAGTCATGCCAATTTCAGCACTCTCCATTTACGGCGGCAAAGACGCACCCAACTACGTGACTCGCTATTGGGAAAACGCCAAGGAAATCCCGTTCTACTTTGTGCGGGGGTCGCTCGATGCTCCGAACGTCGACTTGAATTCGCGCGACCAGAACCGCTATTTCAAGCATACCGGTTACGATACCATGCTCACCGAGTACCGAGGTCGAGGACACGAGCATTTCCCCGATGAAATCCAACGTATGTTCACATGGATGGAGTTGCATTCGCGCAACTTCGCCAAACCCGAATTCAAGATCGCAACGATGCGTCCCTGGGACAATTTCTTCTGGTGGCTCGAAGTCGAGGGGATTCCCCAATCATCGACAATGCTGCCTTCGGAATGGGGCATCAAACGCATACGTCGCCCAACACAACTCGAAGGTAGTATTCGCGACAAGGAGAACGTCATCGTAAAGACGGGTACCGAATCGGCAACGATTTTCCTCAGTCCCGAACTCGTTGACCTGGAGAGTAAAATCACCGTTCGCGTGAACGCCAAGAAGCTAAATTCCCCCGACCTGAATCCTAAATCCGAAGTCATCCTTGAAGATGCGCGGACTCGGGGTGACCGAAAGCATCCGTTCTGGGTCCGCTTGGACCTGAAGACGGGAAAGAGCAAGCGGTAGTTTCCGTACGAAGGAATTCCAAGCCGATCGTGCTGACCTGGTTAGCTAACCGATGATCTCGCGTTTATGCGACACATAATCCCAGACGACAAATCGGTCCAAATCTCCACCGGCGGTAAAGAACACGCGGCCTTTGGTTGTTTCCGCCAAGCGATGTGCAAAACGAATATCTTCCTCGCTTTGTGACCAACTGGGAACGAGAAAAATGTTGATCGTTATTCCCTCACGATGGCACAAAAACGCCTCACGCATCGTGGCTTCTTCGGTTCTCGGATCCGGTGGATACAACATAAACAGTGTTGAATCTTCAAAGTGAGCTGTCGGTAGCCCGTCGGTAATCAAGATGACTTGTCGATTTGGCGTATCCTGCGTGGCAAGTTGCAGCCGCGCCATCTGCAATCCATGTTGGATATTGGTAAAGTGCGGATGAATCTGTGACTCGCTAATATCCTCACGACTCATGTCGGCTTTCAGGCGAACCCACGGATCATGAATCGTCACCGGCTTGGGCAACATGTTCATGATTTCGCCGGGGCTTCGTAGCTTGGCAAACGTAAACATCTCGACAAAACGCAAAAAGTCACCGGGGTACTCGCTGCGAATCAGTCCGTCGAGGGCGAGCGCCATCCGCTTCACGTTGACGTACTGACCTCCATATCGCATCGAGCCGCTCATATCCATCACGACAACGGTGGCACACTTTGGCGAGTTCCGCGTCTGATGAATCTCGATGTCTTCCTGCTTGATGCGAATCGGGAGGCCTGGGCCACTGCGGAGCATCGCATTGATAAACGTCTGGGGAATGTCCATCTGCGCGATCGAGTCGCCAAACTCATAGGGTTTGGTCTGCTGCATTTCAACCGAGCCCTCGCCAATGATCGCTCCCGTATGGCGTCCCGTGCGGGACGCCTCCAGGTGGCTGAAGATTCGCTCCAACAGCTTGCCTTGAAAGATACGATAGGCTTCCGGGGTCAGTCGATATCCGCCTTCGCTTTGCTCCAGCCCCTGACGCTCCGCCATCTCTTTGATGTAGTCTTGAATCTGCTGGCCCAGCGCCGAAAGCTCATCCATGTCGCCTGGTTCAGCAAACTCCGACAGCATGTCCATGTCGATCACAGAGATCTGTGCCGTCTCTTGCGCCTCCTCCAGTTGCTTGAGTAGCTCCTCGATCTTGTCAAGCTCTTCCTTGATCGCGAGCGCTTCGGGAACCGTCATCGGCGTCACGCCAACAAAGGGATACTTCGCAGCCATTTCCTCGATTTGGTATTTCTCACCCAATCGCTCCATCAACTGCATCAACTCACGGGCAAACTTGGAGCCGTCGCTGCGGATGCTGTACCACAATCGCTCCATGTCATAGATTTGCTCGTCCCGTTTTGCTTGTTCAAATCGTTGACGAAACTTCTTCGGCGGTCGAATCGCATCACCTGTTTCGCGGTAATTGGAATCCACCAGATGCTGGACAGTATCCGATTCGTACTTTTCAAGAATTTTGCGCCGCCGCTCCAGCAGCATTGCATTCAACGCATCAATACTGGGCCCAAGATTAGGTATCTGACTGGGATCAATGCGGACAGCGCGGGCCAGCTCCTCGGGAGTCAACTCCCGCATACTGCCAAACTGCATCATGTGATCAAACGCGCCAGAGACCATATCGGGCGGCGGCTGAGTCGGACTGGGGAACTTTGTGGGATTGAACTTCTGGTATGTGTGAATAATTCCGCCGACGGGTTGCTTCGAAGTCATTAGGGGTATTTATCCAGTCCTGCAACGGAAATCGAAAGGTATCACTATCTAGTCTATACATCTCAAGAATTTCGACCAGCAAGCGACGCAATTCAGTCGGCGGACGACTTCTCGATCCACCAATATGGGCGGATTGCCCCGATCTATCTCAATAACGAACCTGAGAAGACGCAGCCAGATTTGAGTTCAAGTCCCAATGCTCGCTGGACTCTTTGGCGCAATACGCGAACAGCGTTAGAAACCAATCCAAAAGGAAGTACACGTATCTTTTGAAACATAGAATCGCAGAGGTCACAGAGAGCGGCTTGGTTCTTCTCCGTGGACTCTATGTTTTATCTGTGCCGTCGTTGGCCGTTTCCTTCATTCTTAATCTCCTCACAAAGATCCAGCGAGCCTAGGACATCATCAACGAATGCAGTACATCGGGCTGAATAC
>CAYYHV010000104.1:5752-7507 GCA_964471695.1 uncultured Pirellulaceae bacterium | reverse complement strand
GATGAGACGGTATGGCTAACACAAGAAGGCATGCAAGAACTTTTTGGCAGAGCTGGTTTCACCTGACAGGAGGACGACTTGGGATCTGGCGATTTGGAAGTGCTTTGCCAACAACACCTGTATCGACTTGTTGGCTTTACCTTTCTCTGCGACCTGAGTCACCGCGACCTTTAACGCACCGCCAAGTTCACCGCGAATCTCATCACACCGAGCCCCGGGTTGAGCCCGCACGGGCAGGATCGTTCCAAGTTTGTGAGGAACCAATTCGATCAATGAGCATTCCATAACATCATCAGTTGGCTGTCTTCGCCTCCAAACTGACTCGAATGATTTCCTTATCGTTGCGAATAACGACGTGCCGATTCGCAAAGGCTGGATGAGCCCAGCAAACGCCGCGACGAAGCTGATCTTTCGTCGGCTCAATCAATTGGGCACGACTTTTTTCCTTAAAGCCGTCTTTGGAGAGTTCGGAGATTATCAGCTGGCCCTTCTCATTGAACATCCATACATCGTTGCCGTTCTCTACGAAGTGGATGTTGCTCCAGCGAGCTCGAGGAGTCGCCGTTCTATCTTCCCACATTCGCTTGCCGTTTTTCGGGTCAAGGCACCGGAGTTCGCCATAGCTGTCACAACCAAAGAGGTATCCATCCTTAAATAGCGGCGTGCTGATGATGGATTGTAGCGCCTCGGTATGCTTCTCGCTCTGCCCACAATCTTCCCACAACAACTCGACATCCATTTTGTCTTCGAGTAATTTCAGCATCAGCGAACCGTCGTAAAACGACGTCACGAATAAGCGATTCCCATCGACAATCGGAGTCGCGATTCCGATCGGCATGTTGCGAGGTCGAAACGGGTATCGCCAATGGACCTTGCCGGTCATCGGTTCCAAACCACTAACGCTGTCGCCCGTCCAGACGACAACGATCTCTTTCCCGCCTTGCTTTACGATCACTGGAGCTGTGTACTGGCCTCGATCTTCCAGAGCTCGCCAACGTTCCTCGCCAGACGACTTGTCCAATCCCACCACACAAGCGCCGTTCTTGCCGCTGATTTGTAGAATTACAAGATTGTTGTAGATCAACGGAGCGCCAGCGATGCCCCATATCGGCATACGAATCGAATAGTCCTTATTGAGATCGCGCTGCCAGATTACTTTCCCATCAGTCGTATCGAGGCAATGGACGTGCCCCATGGCTCCAAGGGCATAGGCTCGATTGCCATCGACGGTCACACTAGCTCGCGGCCCCGCCTCATATCCCACGGTGTATTCACATTGGTACTTATGCGTCCAGAGGATCGCCCCCTTGTCTTCGCTGATGCAGATCACCCGCTCGACATCCGGATCTCGCTGACGATCTGTAATGAAGACTCTTCCGTCAGCCACAGTGGGTCCGCTATAGCCGGGGCCAATCGGAACCGACCACTGCTTGGTGAGTTGGTCCGAGTCGAATTCTTTGACGATCGACGTTTCGGCCCATTTCCCATCGCGGTTGATTCCACGCCATTGGGGCCAGTCGTCAGCCTGACAAATCGTTGAGCCGACGCCAACGATCAAACCGACGATCAGATTTCTCCGCCACGCATCCATGCTATCTCCCGTCCAAGTTGGTTTACATCGATTGACGCCACTCTATCTTCCGAACCGATGATACATCGCGAGCAATCCCAACGCCAACCAAACCATTAATTGCGGTTCCGGCACGGCTGCAGCATCGGCAGACGTAAATTTATTGTCGTTCCATGCATTAAAGT
>CAYYHV010000104.1:0-5742 GCA_964471695.1 uncultured Pirellulaceae bacterium | reverse complement strand
CCACGGACCCGTCTGCGTTGAAATCGCCTTCGCACCACCCCGTAGTAACCGTAAACTTGTTGCCGTTCCAAACGTTGAAGTCAGCGACTTCAACGACACCGTCGAGATTGGCATCACCAAACTGGAAGGATTTGCCCGGGCCGAGATTGGCGGCACCGGCTTCGGCCAACCAAGCCACTACGTCTTGGTTGTCGACGCTGCCATCTCCAGTGAGATCAAAACTCGCATCGCCACCTGCACCGGCAACTTCCGCCACCAAGGCATCAATGTCGGCACATTGGTATTGTCCATTGTTATCAAAATCGCCCGGCATGGCTCCAGGCGTCGAAACATTCAAGGAAACATTCAAGGCGGTAAGTCCGTCGAAGAATATCTGCCCTGCGACATCCGCATATTGAAACTGGAAAACGGGAACGAGCATCGCGGCAGACGAATCGAGCGTAAAGCCGGCACCGGGCAATTCGTCCGATAAAATCGTTGAGGGCGAATCCAAGGTAACTGCCTGAATTACCAAACCATTATTCGTCAACTGCACTGCATCAATCGTCTCGGTCAACGGCGGCGCAGGTCCATCGTTCGCCACAAAAAGCGTGCTATCGGCTAAACTGAGCGGAGATTCATATCCACCGGAGAATTGTAGGTGCCCGTAGGAGGCTGCGGCGAAGTACAGCCCATTTTGCGCGTTAACCGGATCCGAATCGGGCGTAGCGGTATCGACCAAAAATGTCGCGGTGAACGTTTCAAGGTCCGACACACTCACATGTTGGCTGGCGCCTGCTGGAATGGTGCCCGTAAACGTATACTCAAGCGACTCGGCAAACGTCGTTGTGGCTAACAAGCAAACGATCAGTGAAGTTGTTCTCATGTGGTGTCCCCCGTCTGACTCGAATTTTTCCCGCCCGCGATTATAGAAGACGGAAAACCGAGGAAAAACAAAATAATCCCGAAACGTAGCGCTTTAAATCCATGAAGAAGATTGGACTACTCTCCGATACCCACAGCTTTTTTGACGAGCGAATCTACAAGTTTTTCGACGAATGCGATGAATTGTGGCATGCCGGCGATTTCGGTTCGATGGAAGTCGTTGAAAAACTCGAGGAATTCAAGCCAACCCGAGGGGTTTACGGCAACATTGATGATGCCGAGATTCGCCTGCGTTTCCCACTACACGATCGTTTCGATTGCGAGGGCATGGACGTGTGGATGACTCATATCGGTGGGTATCCCCCCAAATACAACAGGCAAACAGTCAAACAGATTCAGTCGAACCCGCCCGCACTATTCATCTGCGGCCACTCTCACATCTTGCGAGTGAAGCCGGACAAAAAATTGGGACTGTTACATCTAAACCCAGGCGCGTGTGGCAACGAAGGTATCCACAAAATCAAGACGATGATGATGCTGGAAATCGAGGATGGCAAACTCAAACGGTTGCAGGCAGTCGACCTCGGTCCGCGCGGCATGCGACCGACGGTTTGAATTCGTCGCTCAGAATCCCGCCTTCGGGACCTGGCAGACTCAATTGAGTTGTGAGGCGGCAGCCGCAAGTATGATGATTGGGCAACACCAAAGAGCTGGCGTTGTTGCGCACTCAACGGTGACCGACACTATGTTTCGTACGAAATTCGGCCGTGCCGCTGCGACCGCGAAATCTTGTCGATCGAATACAAACCAGCCAAAATGAACTCTACGCAAGAAGCCCGAACTGCCTCATCGCCGGATGCGTTGACTTCAAACGCCTTGTCCCAAATCGGCGGAACACGTTGTAATAAGCGGGCGTATTCCGACGACGGAAGCAAGTCACCGACTTCAATTTTGACGCCTTTGCCGAATATCTCTGCAATCTCAGCCATGCCGTGTTGGTCGACGTATTCATCGAAGACTTTTTGGATAGCTTCTGCAATCACCGCATCCAGAACCTGTCGTTCCGACATCTGATGACTGCCCATCAAATCTAATTCCAATTTCCCAAGTGACGAAGAGTAGAGATGCCCCAAGTCACTAATGCGTGGAACGGCTGGCTTTTCGCCCAACACGATGCCTCTCTGGCGAGCACTGGCAACCATCGTACGGTAGTTGGCAATCGAGAACCGTGCGCTGACGCCCGATTGGTGATCAATGTACTTTGATCGACGAGCCGCCACGGTGACTTCTTCGATAATCTGCCGCATGAAGTAGGGAATCGTCACCGGGAAATCACCCCCCAGCTCGATTGCGGCTTCTTGTTCCGTAATCTCAATCCCCAGATCACGATCACGGGGATAGTGCGTATGGATCATCGACCCAATTCGATCCTTCAATTGTGGGATCACCTTGCCGCTACGGTTATACGTCGACGGGTTGGCTGAGAATAAAATCAGCACGTCGATGTCGAAGCGAATCGGATACCCACGAATCTGTACGTCGCGTTCTTCGAGAATGTTAAACAAACCGACTTGGACCAACTCATCCAATTCCGGAAGTTCGTTGATCGCAAAAATGCCACGTTGCATACGGGGAATCAAACCAAAATGGAGTGCGTCTTCAGCCGACATACTGACTCCCCCCGCCAACTTGGCGGGGTCGATTTCCCCAATGATGTCAGCAAACTTGGTTCCCGGGGCCAGTCGTTCTGCATAGCGATCGTCCCGATGCCACCAAGCGATCGGAATCTGTGAATCTTCGTGGCTAGCGACAAAGTCCTTGCCGACTTTCGTGATCGGGTTGAACGGATCGTCTCGTAAGGGAGCGTTGGGAATGTCGAGATAGGGAATAGCCTCGTCAAGAAATCGAACCAATCCTCGCATCAAACGACTCTTGGCCTGCCCTTTCTCACCAAGGAACAACATGTCATGACCGGACAGCAGCGCCAGATTGATTTCCGGAATCACGGTCTCATCGTATCCGACAATCCCCGGAAATAGTTGGTCGCCCGCCGCAAGACATTTGACGAAGTTATCATGAATCTCCTGTTTGACGGTCTTTGATTGCCATCCGCTTTCACGAAGTTCGCGGAGATTTGTGGGACGCGTTGTGGCTGTCGACATATTGCCTGCTTCTGTACTTGCTTTGATCGAATCCAAGAACTGAATTATAGCGCCCAGCGAAAATCCAACCACTCAACGGCGTCCGACGGCATTTAACAAGCGACCCTTTGGTCACCCAGGCGGAAGGCTTGAAAATCAGCGGCCCCTATTCGTGGGACAGTTCCCCAGAGACGGGGGCGCCAGCGTCACCGGCACCTTGGGGAAGTGCGTGAGCGTACTCACCTTCCAGGAGCCCAATTCCATAGGCTGCTGCCAATCCCGTCAGCAATGCTGCGGAGAGCTTCAGCTTATCATGCTGATGAAATTGGACTTCGGGGAGCAAGTCACTTAGCGAAATGCATAAGAATGTCCCGGCTGAGAATCCCAACGCCATCCCCAGTCCTGTACTCGATTCGCCAAGTTGCTGAAGTCCCAACACAAACAAAAAGGCGCCGATGGGGCACATAAATGAGAAACCAACGTTCATAAGAGTCTGCGATTTTTTGGACCAACCGCTGGCCTCCATCAACATCGTGATCGAAAGCGCATCCAGCGGCTGGTGCAGCGCAATCGCCAGAAAGACGCCAAATCCCCATGGCTGGAATGCCGGATTCTGGGACTCTCCGGCGGACACTGCCGCAGCCAAAGCTACACCATCGATCAATGTGTGGAGCGTCATTCCTGTCGCGACACCTGCCCAAGACAAGCCATGCACGGCTCCGTGATCATGATGATGGCCATGCGAGTGGTCGTGGGTACAGTTGTCATGTCCCTCCTGCGGCGATTCAGAGGCGGGACCATGCTGATGAAAGTGGAAAAGTCGAATAAGAAAAAACATCGACAATAACCCAAAGATCGTCGATTGAACGGCTACGTCGATAGCGCCTGCAACCACAATGGCGTGGGGAAGCATATGCAGCATACCAATCCCCAGCATAAGGCCACCAACAAAGCTGAGAATGACTTGCATTCGCGTGTGCGAAAGATTCACCGCGCGCGGCAACCAACCGCCGAATAACGAGCCCGCCATGATAATAGCGCTGTAGATGGCGAGAATGATTAGGACATAAGTCATTGATTGGGGTCGCGCCGTGAGAGTTTGAAAAGGGGCAATGGGAGATTCGGAAACGGTAAGACTAGAAACTTGAAATTCCTATCAAGCCTCAAGAATGTGCGACTCACATCGAAAGACGACTATTCATCCGTCACGCATCCTTCCGACGCGGACTTAACATTCTTGATGTATTTATAAAGGGTTCCACGCCGCGCCTTGTACGCTGGCGCCGACCACTTCGATCTGCGTAGCTCCAATTCGTCCGACGACAAGGCAACGTCCAACTTGTTCGCGTCGGCGTCGATCGTAATCTCATCGCCATTCTCAACCAGTGCAAGTGGCCCACCGTCCTGCGCTTCTGGCGTAATGTGTCCCACAATGAATCCATGTGATCCACCGGAGAATCTGCCATCTGTCATTAACGCGACATCCGCTCCTAAACCGGCTCCCATGATGGCCGATGTGGGAGTCAGCATTTCGGGCATCCCGGGGCCACCCTTGGGGCCCTCATACCTAATGATGACCACATCACCTTTGTTGATCTTGCCGTCTTCGAGGGCTTTGACCATGTCTTCTTCCGAGTCAAACACATTGGCGACGCCAACAAACTTCGTTCCCTCTTTGCCTGTGATCTTGGCAACAGCTCCATCTGGAGCCAAATTGCCTCGCAGAATCTGAATGTGTCCGGTGGATTTGATCGGATCGCTGGTAGGACGAATAATCTGCTGACCATCCTTCAATCCGTCGAGTTCCGCCAGATTCTCCTCCAGCGAATTGCCAGTACACGTAAGACAACTACCGTCCAGCATCCCCTCCTCAAGCAGGAACTTCATTACAGCAGGCGTGCCGCCGACACTATGCAAATCCTCCTGCACGAATTTTCCACTTGGTTTGAGATCAGCCAGGAAGGGAGTCTTGTCGCTGACCGCTTGAAAGTCGTCGATTGTCAACTCTACGTCCACCGAACGAGCCATCGCCAACAGATGGAGTACCGCATTCGTCGATCCACCGAGAGCCATGATGACGACCATGGCATTCTCAAAAGCCGCCCGCGTCATGATGTCACGCGGCTTGATATCTTTTTCGAGCAGATTCAGGATCGCCGCGCCGGCTCGATGGCACTCGTCAATCTTGTCAGGATCCTCGGCTGGGATGCTTGCACTATAAGGTAACGACATCCCCAACGCCTCAATCGCGCTGGCCATCGTGTTGGCCGTATACATACCCCCACAAGCCCCGGCTCCCGGGCACGAACGTTTTACGATCTCTTTCCGTGTCTCGTCGTCAATCGTTCCTGCCACATATTCGCCAAAGCACTGGAACGCCGATACGATATCCAGTTTGCGATCGCCCAGTTTCCCAGCCCGAATCGTGCCCCCGTAGACCATGATCGACGGACGATTCAGTCGCCCCATTGCCATGACACAACCGGGCATATTTTTGTCACATCCGGGCAACGCGATGCAGGCGTCGTACCATTGCCCGCTCATGATCGTCTCGATCGAATCGGCAATAAGATCACGCGACTGGAGCGAAAAACTCATTCCGTCGGTGCCCATGGTGATGCCATCGCTGACTCCGATGGTATTGAAGCGCATTCCGTCCAAGCCGGCGTTGACGACGCCTTTTTTGACTTCAGCAGCCATCTTGTCGAGGTGCATGTTGCAGGTGTTGCCCTCGTAC
>CAYYHV010000103.1:257-19142 GCA_964471695.1 uncultured Pirellulaceae bacterium | reverse complement strand
CCGATCGACAGCTTAATGTGCTCAACCTATTCGCCTACACCGGCGGCAGCACGATGGCGGCGGCGGCGGCAGGTGCCAGAGTCGTCCACGTCGATTCCGCCAAGAACACCGTCGGATGGGCTCGGTCCAATGCAGCCGCGGCGGGTCTGGAAGAGTCGCCGATTCGCTGGATCGTCGAAGACGCTTCCAAATTTGTCGCCCGCGAAGTCAAACGGGGCAATTCCTATGATGCCGTGATCCTCGACCCGCCAAGCTACGGCCACGGGCCCTCTGGCGAAACCTGGAAACTCGACGAAGACTTGATTCCGCTACTTCAGAACTGCGCCAAACTGACGGCTGACAGCCGCGCTTTTATCCTGCTTACCTGCCACTCGCCGGGGTTCGGTCCCGCCGAAGCCGAGGCCTATTTGGCGGATGCCGTGTTTGGACATTGTTCGGCCGGCGCCAACGCCCGAGCCCTGAATCTCAAAACCGCCAGCGAACGCAAGTTGAACGCCGGCATTGTGGCTAGGTGGCCATAACAATGGAACCAATTACCAGCTTACAAAATCAGCGCATCAAGAATGCGATTAAACTGCGCAACCAACGCGACCGCAAACGTCAAGGGCGATTCGTCATCGACGGCTTGCGCGAAATCAGTCGATCACTTACATCGGACATTGTCTTCGACGAGGTCTTCTATTGTCCTTCGCTTTGCGAATCGCATGAAACTGCTGGGCTGGTTGGGCAACTGCAGGAATCGGACGGTACGCTTCTACCAGTGAACGAGAAAGTTTGGGAAAAACTCACCTTTGGCAATCGGCAGGACGGATTGTTGGTAATCGCCAAAACGCCGGAGCGCAATCTGTCGGCGATCCCGCTTCATGAAGACTCACTGATCGTCCTACTTCAGGCAATCGAAAAACCAGGCAACATCGGGGCTGTGCTCCGATCGGCCGACGGAGCCGGCGCTACCGCGGTCATCGTGGTCGATCCCGTCTCAGACTTGTTCAACCCCAATGCCATTAGAGCCAGCTTGGGTACCATCTTCAAGATGCCGATGGCGTCGTGCTCCACCGAAGAAGCGCTCGCGTGGATTCGCAAACATGATTTGACGACGTTTGTCGCGACGGTTGGAGCCACCATCGACTATGCACAAGCCGACTATCGCCAGCGTTGCGCGATCGTGCTCGGCAGCGAGGCTCATGGGGTCACGCCAGAATGGCAATCCAGCGACTTGCCGGCAATCAGTATTCCCATGCGAGGCATCGCCGACAGCCTGAATATCTCGGCGTCGGCAGCCGTCGTGCTTTATGAAGCCAATCGTCAACGATCGGATCAGGCGACTTGAAACTTGGTTACGAAACCACCTTCATGACGTTGTCCCGTGTGACGGGATTGATAATTCCGCGTTCGGTGATGATACCGGCAATCAGCTCGGCTGGAGTAACATCGAAGGCGGGGTTGTAAACCTGGACTCCGTCCGGAGCCGTCTGTTTCCCGAAACCGTGGGTGATCTCTTCGCGCGCTCGTTGTTCAATCGGGATGCCGGCACCACTTTCGAGCGTAAGGTCAAAGGTGCTGATCGGAGCCGCGATATAGAACGGAATATCATGAGCTTTAGCGAGTACGGCAATCGAATAGGTGCCGATCTTGTTGGCTGAATCGCCATTGGACGCGACTCGATCGGCTCCCGTAATGACCGCGTGAACACGCCCTTCCTTCATGACCTGCGCCGCCATCGAATCGCAGATCAACGTCGCATCAATCCCGCGCTGCGATAGCTCCCACGCCGTCAGTCGAGCTCCCTGCAGCAGCGGACGAGTCTCATCAACGAAGACGTGGAGCTTCTTACCAACGTCCTGAGCCGTGAAGAATACGGACAGCGCGGTACCATACTCAGCCGTCGCCAAACCCCCGGCATTACAATGCGTCAGGACACCCTGACCATCGCCCAACAATTCGGCTCCATAGCGCCCAATCGCATGACACACGGCTCGATCTTCCTCGTGAATCCGCCGGGCTTCTTCCAAGAGCGATTGTCGCAAAGCGGCGATGTCGGACGAACCCACAGCAATGGCGTGAGCCTTCATTCGGTCGATCGCCCAGAAAAGATTCACAGCCGTCGGACGACTGGTCGCGAGGTAATCCGCGACTTCGTTCAACCGAGCATTAAAGGCGCTGGCGTCATCATCACCCACTGTCTGCAAACCGACAACGATGCCATAAGCCGCCGCGATGCCGATCGCGGGGGCTCCGCGAACACGCAGCATTTTGATGGCTTCCCAGACCGTTTCCACATCACGACACTCGACTTCCGTCAATTCAACGGGCAGTCGAGTCTGGTCGATCAGGATCAGAAAATCGGCGGGCGACGATCCACTCCAACGCATCGTTTCTGTGGTAGTGGGTTGAGTCATGCGCAGCTTCCGGCCTGTGGAAAAAGAAGATTTCAGGGGGATTCGACGACCGACCCCAAAAAGTCCGTACGTCAAAACCGATCTAGCTTGCCGCGACGATTGCTTGTTGCAGCTTTTCGTTCTTCGCGGCAATTTTGTCAGTAAGCTGGTCTTTGAATGCGCTCAACTTGGCTTGGAGCGATTCGTCAGCCGTTGCCAAAATCTGCACGGCGAACAACCCTGCGTTACGTGGCCCGCCCATTCCGACAGCCATCGTGGCCACAGGCACGTCGCCTGGCATTTGGACCGTCGAAAGCAGCGAGTCCAAGCCGCCCAATTCCGCGGTTGGAACCGGCAAGCCAATCACGGGGAGCGTGGTGTGCGCCGCGACGACTCCAGCCAGGTGAGCGGCTCCACCAGCAGCCGCAATGATGACGCCCAGCCCACGTTCACGAGCCGACGTGGCGTACTCCGTCACGACTCCGGGAGTACGATGTGCGCTCATTACGTTGACTTCGAATTCGACGCCAAATTCATCCAGCGCCTTGGCAACTGCGTTGATTTTAGGCCAATCACTATCGCTGCCCATAACGATGCCGACTTTTGGGTTTGCCATTTTTTGAGCCCTCTTCCGTAGTACTTCAGTTAGTTTCAAATTGGTTTGGATCAGGAAGCAAAACACTCTTCGTATTTTAGATCGAACGTTTTTGCGACTGCTTCATTGGTCACTTTTCCGGCGTGGATATTGATCGCGGAGGACAACTCGAGACAACCCTTGGCTGACTCGACGCCCTGATTCGCGATCCGTAGTGCCCATGGTAACGTTACGTTGCACAGCGCGAAGGTGCTCGTTCGCCCCACCGCCCCAGGCATATTGGCGACGCAGTAGTGAACCACGTCCTCAATAATATAAGTCGGATCGCTGTGCGTGGTAGGCTTGGCTGTTTCGACACAACCGCCTTGATCAACGGCCACATCAATAATAACGCTTCCAGGCTTCATCAGTTTTAGCGACTCTCTCTCGATCAGTCGCGGGGCCTTGGCGCCAGGAATCAAAACCGCTCCGACCACCAAATCAGCCAATCGCAACTGATCACGAATATTGAATCGATCACTGTACAGGACGTTGACGTTGGCTGGCATGATGTCGTCGAGGTACCGCAGTCGATCAAGATTGATGTCGAGGATCGCCACATCCGCCTGAAAACCAGCCGCAATCTTGGCCGCGTTGGCTCCGACGACTCCACCACCAAGAATCGTGATATGAGCCGGTGCTACACCCGGAACACCACCAAGCAGAATTCCGCGCCCCATCTGTGGGCGCTCCAGATACTTGGCGCCTTCCTGAATACTCATTCGCCCAGCGACTTCACTCATGGGAGTCAGCAAAGGCAGGCGACCCTGATTGTCAGTCAATGTTTCGTAAGCGATGCAAGTCGCACCACTGTCAATCATTGCTTCGGTAAGTTCGCGACTGGCCGCAAAGTGAAAATACGTGAACAACAGTTGGCCGGGACGAATCATTTTCCACTCGTCCGGCTGCGGCTCTTTGACCTTCACGATCAGCTCGGCTCGCTCGAAAATCTCGGCGGGCCCCGCAATCATTTCCGCGCCGACTTCGAGATACTCGTGGTTGGGGATCCCCGACCCAAGTCCCGCGTCGGCCTCGACAAGGACCTGATGGCCTTGTCGAACTAATTCCTCGGCTCCAGCGGGAATCATAGCGACGCGGTATTCGTCGTGTTTCACTTCTTTGGGTACGCCAATGATCATGGTCGGCTCGCTTTCAGATCGGAGATGATTACCAAGCGTGCATTTCAACAAAGCGCGTCCGGACCCGCAAGGAGCCAGATTTTTGACGCCTCACATTCTGATCTCGACCGCTGACCTCCGAAAAAACGCCGACTTGACCGGGGCAAGCCGGCATGACCGGGGCGTGGAGGTAGTGGTCTCGCCAACAGAACGCAGAATTGTCAGCGTAATCGAACTCCCACGCTCCACGCTTGCCTTTCGCCACGAGCTTCCAATCGCCCAGCTCTTGCGCAGAATCACCCTGTCGGTTACCTGCCTTAGGGGTCATTCATCGCACAGCAAACGGGATCATGGAGTCACTTAAGGCGACAAGTTTGGGTTCGAGTTTTCGTCGCTGAAGAAACACGTTCACAAAAGAGTCCACCGTGATTCTGCTCCATACGCATCATTGAAACGCATGGGAAACTCGCCGAATCGGCTGCGTCGGCGACTCGATGCTCCCGCCTTCAAACTGCCTTATGGCCAAATCGCTCATTCTGCTACTATTCTGCTAGCTGCATACTTATCGAATCCCGGGGGCACCTGCGGCTAACGTGACTGGTTGTTAGTTGTTAGATAGCGCCGCTTTGGAAGGTACGACAGATCTGTCGACCTCGCCTACGGATGGAATGGATACATCCGACGAAGACCTAGTTGAACGATGCGTGGAAGAACTTCCTTACGTGACTCGTTCCTTTGAAATTTTGCTACGTCGGTACGAATCTACCGTCTATCGCAGTTGCTTGCGCTATTTGGGAAGTCCCCATGAGGCTGAAGAGGCATCTCAAGACGCATTTCTTCGCGTCTTCCATGGCTTGAAAGGATTCTCAGGCCGATCCACGTTTCGAACATGGCTGTATCGCATAGTTAAAAACGTTTGTGCGACACACTACCAAAAGATGCGCAAAGACGCAGAGCGCCGCGCTGCATTCTTCAAGCACACCATGGAAGACGAGCCGTCTACATATACCACCCAAACGGAGGATGGCGTTACTGGCCCCATTGGGGATGCGCTAGCCCGTCTTTCCAGCGACGACCGTGAGATTATCACACTACGTCACGTTTCTGAGTTGTCAGTCCCGGAATTGTGCGAAGTGTTTGGCACAAAACTCAGCGCTACGAAGATGCGATTATCTCGTGCAGAAAAGCGCTTTCGCGAAGCCTACGAGGCGGTCACTGGAAAATCTGGAGAATTCCCAAAGGAGTTGTGACGGAATCGCTATCACGCTCAGTCAAATACATAAGTCAAAATGGCTACGACTTAAAAGTGGGAAGCGAGTTAACAAATTGTCGAAACACCAACAGACTCATCCCGATCCTAAGAGCGAGGATCGAATCGAGAAGACGCTTCGTCAGGTCCAACGCGAGGTGGGGACGCGCGATGTCCTTACCTTCACGTTCGGACGAGCATGGTCAACACTGTTGGTAGTTGCATCTGTCTTCGTTGTCGTACTTGAGAAGTGGGCCATATCTGGCGCTGGTCCCAACGAGTCGAAACCGATCGACAACGGTTCCGACTGAAACTCGCCAAATCGACTATCGAAACCGACAACTTTGAGGCTTACCTTCCGTTAAGGATAACGAAGGACCATTCAGGACGTGACGATGATTCTACTCGCCCAAGCGAACGCTAGTGATACGGCAGTCGACATTGCCGAAACGGCAACCAACCAGGCCTCGCAGGCTGGGTTCGATTTCCTTTCTACCATTTCATCATCGTTGAACAACACGATGGTTGACATGTGGGCCAAAGCCCTCGAAATGGTTCCCAAACTCGCCGCGATGCTTGTCATCCTACTAGTCGGTTATATTGTCGCACGGGTGCTGCGATGGCTTGCGCGAACCGTGCTTTCCAAATTACAGGTGGATATGGCTTGCGACAAGATTGGCCTGCATGAAGTCACGCAATCGCTGGGCATTAAGGCTCCCGCCAGCCACATTTTGGCGCAACTCATTTTCTGGTCGATCATGCTGACGTTTCTGGTAGCGTCAGTAGATGCGTTGGGTATGTCCAGCGTCACGAACGCAATCAATTCCGTCTTGTCGTATATCCCCAATGTCATTGGGGCGACCGTCATGCTGGTTTTCGGCTTGATGTTAGCCAATCTCGCTCGCCAAATGATCGGCGGAGCGTGCGAGCGTCTGGGCATTGAATATGGTCACGCTGTTGGAAACCTCGCTTACGGCATCATTGTGATCATGGTAGGCAGTCTGGTCATTGGCCAGCTCAACATGAATACCGCACTCGTGGATCGCATGATTGAAATTACGGTAATGGCAGTTGGCGCGGCCTTGGCGCTCGCACTGGGGTTTGGCACCCGAGATATGGCAAAACAAGTCGTTGCGGGCGTCTACGCTCGTGAGTCGTTTCCCGCAGGGTCCAAGCTGGACCTTGGCGATCAACAAAAGGGAACCGTTCAATCAGTTCGCGCTGTGAATACGGCGATCGAACGAGAAGACGGAAGAATCGTTGTCATTCCCAACGCCGAGTTGATGGAAATGCGCGTCACACAAGATATCTAATTTTTTATGACGAGTGTCGGTTGTTCTAATTCGTCACACACAAGTTGCGAGAGTTCCGGCGGGAAAATGTCGCCTGTCTCTCATTGATTAAGGAGGCGTTATGAATAAGTACTTGGTTGAGTTTATCGGGACGTTTTTTCTAGTGTTCACAGTGGGCAACATTGTGCTCAATCCTACAACACCGCTTCTCGGTGCACTCGCGATCGCCGCTTCGTTGATGGTCATGATTTTTGCCGGAGGACACATCTCCGGAGGTCACTTCAATCCTGCCGTAACACTCGCGGTCACAATGCGTGGCAAATGCGCCGTTTCAGATGTTGCCCCATACATGATCGCTCAGGTTCTTGCTGGAGTCGCAGCTGCGTTCGCGGCTATGTTCCTTTGGGATGGGGGCGCGGCCGAATTCATCGACCTCAAGGCGGTCACGCCAAAAGCCATGCTGGTCGAATTTCTCTTGACCTTTGCGCTGTGCTATGTCGTACTGAATGTCGCTACCGCTGACGGCACCGCAGGAAATTCGTTCTATGGTTTGGCCATTGGATTTGTCGTACTATTCGGCGCAATTTCCGTTGGGGGCATTTCGGGGGGTGCGTTTAACCCTGCCGTAGCAACGGGTTTATGCGTTATGAAGAAGGCGGCTTGGCCCGACATCTGGATCTACCTCGTGCCGCAACTCGTCGCCGGGGCTCTGGCTGCGGTAGTTTTCCGCATCGTTAATGGTGGCGACGACGAATAACGTCCCTACAATATTCTCAGACAGCGATCGATACCTCATCGGACTGATCGCTGCCCAAAAGGGCGGACCTGGGGTCCCGCCCTTTTGTTATGCGCCAACAGGATGGTCAATCACGTGGGTAGTAAATGAATCAGCGCGAAGTCCGTGCCGTCATCTTTGATTGTGACGGAACGTTGGTGGATAGTGAGCCCATCAGTCTGCGAGTGTTCGTCAATCTGATCATTAAACAGGGATTTCAGATTGACCACAAAGTCGCCGTTCGCAAATGGGCCGGATGCGATCTTCACGAAGTCATGTCCGAAGTCGAATCGCGACTGGAACGAAAGCTACCAGTTGATTTTCTCGACATCTTTCGAGCACAACAAATGGAGCAACTTGCTGAGGACGTTACGGCCATCGCTGGCGCTCATGACTTGCTAACGTCTGTCAATATCCCGCGCGCCGTCGCCTCCAACGCTCCTCAACAGAAAGTTCGATTGTGCCTCGAGAAGACGGGACTGCTCGACTTCTTCGATACGGACCGCATTTTTAGCGCCTACGATATTCAAATCTGGAAACCGCGCCCTGACCTGTTCCTTTCCGTTGCTGATTCCTTGGGAGTCGCACCAGAACATTGCGCCGTTGTCGAAGACAGTAAGTTTGGCGTTCAAGCCGGGTTGGACGCGGGCATGCAAGTCTTTTGCTTTGATCCCCACGAAGAGCTGGATGGTTTTGCCAACGTTCCACGAGTCAAGCGACTGCACGAACTCATGGACCGTTTCGCAGCTTGGTAGATCAAGCGAAGATATCTCGAACGACTTCACCATGGACATCCGTTAAACGAAACGGGCGACCGTTGTGCATGAATGTTAGCCGTTCATGGTCGATACCCATCAGATGCAATAACGTCGCATGCCAATCGTGCATGTGGACTTTGCCTTGGATCGCATGGTGTCCATACTCATCCGTCTCGCCGTAGCTGAATCCTCGCTTTACGCCACCGCCAGCAAGAAAGATCGTAAAGCCATACGGGTTGTGATCACGCCCGGTTCCGTTGTCCTGTGCGTAGGGCGTCCGGCCAAACTCGCCGCCCCACCAGACCAGTGTGTCCTCGAGCAGGCCTCGTTGTTTCAGATCGGCCAACAGACCGGCGACTGGTTTGTCGGTATTAAACGCGTGCACCGCATGCTTCTCCAGATTTGAGTGCTGGTCCCACCGCGGATTGGCTGTATTGTCCCCGTAGTTAATCTGAATAAATCGAACGCCAGATTCAGCCAACCGACGTGCCATCAGACATTGTCGACCAAAGTCTTCGGTCCGTTTCTCGCGGATGCCATACATCTTGAGGATATGTTCAGGTTCTCGCCTGAGGTCAAGAATCTCCGGCGCCTGTTGTTGCATCCGCCAGGCTAATTCGTAAGAACCGACGACTGCGTCCAATTCGGAATCACCTGGACGGCGACTCGCCTGTATACGATTTAACTGCTGCAGAAGCTCGAACTGTTGTCTTTGTTCGGACTCGGACCGCCTCGGATTGCTCAGATTGCGAATCTGAGCCATCGTTGACGATACTCCGGCTCGGCCTACTGCGGTACCTTGATACATCGCGGGCAGGAACGCGTTGCTGAAGTTTCGTGGGCCGCCGTTTCCCATCGACGGCTGGATCGTTACGAACCCTGGCAAATTCTGGTTTTCGCTACCAAGCCCATATAGAACCCACGAACCAACCGACGGACGAACCAGGTTGATCGAACCCGTATGCAGAAAAAGCGTCGATGGACCATGTGCGACGCCATCGGTATGCATCCCCTTCAAAAAGCACAGATCATCAACATGCCTGGCAATGTTGGGAAACAGCTCCGATACGTGCTGACCGCACTCACCGTGCTGGCGAAACTTCCATGGCGATTCAAAGACGCGGTGCTCGATGACTTTCTTCGTTTTGGCCAGCACGCGCGCATCGTCGAACGACTTCATCTCGCCGTCGCGACGCTCGAGAATCGGCTTGTAGTCGAACGTATCTACATGGCTGGGCCCGCCCTGCATGAAGATGAAAATGACACGTTTGGCTCGGGGCGCAAAATGGGGCTTCTTGATTGCCAGGGGACTAGGAGAAGCCCCTACAGCTTCTTGATGCGCCAGCGCGGCTGCTGACAGAAATCCGAATCCACATGCCATGGATTTGAGGGCTGCTCGACGAGTCGTTGAGTGCGAAGTCATCTTCTTATCGTACCATCTCGACATGCGTCGCAGGTAAAGCCATGAGTCTAGTTGGTGTACCGAAAGTCGATACAAGAAAAAAGAGATTGATATATCGTACTCAAGGCAATAACCTTGTCCGCCTCAGCTTTGTCGAGTAACGCTCGGGTTATTGCCCGTTCTTCCGGGGCGGGCGTGCGTCCCAGCACCTGCAGGAAGACTTGATCCAAGCGTGCATCGTTCGACGAAAATTCTCGGACCGCCAATCGCTTCGCGGCTCGCTCCGCTTGCTCCATCACAAATGGCTGATTCATCAATAGCAAAGCCTGACTTGCGATGACACTCTCCGAACGGCTCCCGCGCTGGGTATTTGGATCGGCAAAATCGAAGACTTCAAACAACTCCGGAAGCGTATTCCGAAAGACGGGAACGTAAACACTGCGTCGCGTGCTCGTAAATTCATAGTCGTATTCGGATTTGGTTCCCGGTCTAATGTTTTGGCCACCAAGGGTCATATCGAGATTGCCACCCGCAAACAACAGACTGTCGCGAATCGACTCGGCATCCAATCGCTTCCGGTTCATCCGCCAAATAAGCCGGTTGGACGGATCAAGTTTTTCTGATCGCGAGTTTCCTGCAGAGCCCATTTGATAGACGCGCGACAACATGATGTAGCGGATCAACTGCTTTGTTGACCAACCTTCCGTAATGAATCGCGAGGCGAGGTGATCCAACAACTCCGGGTGCGTGGGCTTCGTTCCCATGCTGCCAAAATTATCAACCGTCGAAACCAGCCCGCGTCCCATTAACCAATGCCAGACGCGATTAACAAACACACGACTCGTGAGAGGATTGGCTGGATCGGTCACCCACCGTGCCAATTCGCGGCGCCCGCTTTCGCCCTCGGGAATAACCAACTTCGCCTGGTCGGCAGCGACTCGCAAAACGCCTCGCCTAATGACCGGACCTTTGTTGTGCACAACGCCGCGGATCGCCAAATGAATATCGCTCGCGTCATCGTCGTCTGCCGTCGCCATCGCGATGGGTCGAGGTACGTTCTCTTCTTTGAGTTTGGCAATCTGGGATTTAAGGGATTTTATCTCATCGCGCACGGCTTGTTGATTCGGCCGATCCTCTTTCAGCGGATTCGATATTTCGTTCGACGACTCACCAACCGCTACGAGCTGAATAGCATCGGCAATGACCACGCCATCGCTCGTCCCGTCATTGGATATCGAGATGCTTGCTTTCACCGCAGCCTTGAAAGCGAAAACTCCCAGTGAATGGAAAAGCGATTGTATCTTGGGTTTTCGCTTTTGATTGACCAACACCGTCGAGTCGCCGTTGGCGTGCACAACCTTGACGGGAACGCTTGACGAACGGTTGCCGCCAGCGGAGTAGCTGACACGAACTTCATAGTCACCATCAACCGGAACGGTCGTTCGAAAAATGACTCGCTTGGTTCCACGATCAACGCCTTCGTCGTGGATGTAAGAACCGTCCACGTACCGAGAGACAACTGAGGATGTCACCCATCGCCCCACCAAATCAGCAGATTGATTGTCGACGACTATGCCCGATAGCCGACTGGAGGGCAAGCTGGCTGCGAGCGAATCCTTCTTCTTCAGCTTCGCAAGTCGCTTCTCCAACTTAGCCAGCCTCTTTTCCGACTTAGCATACGACGCTTCCTTGCTTGCTTCCATCGGTAGCTTCACTTTGTTCCAAGTCGAAACATTGGAATGGATCATCGCCTTGGTGCTTCGCAGAATCCCGGCCATGGCGTAATAGTCTTCAGCCGGAATCGGATCAAACTTGTGGTCATGGCATCGCGCACAGCCAATGGTCATCCCCAGCATGGCTTTGCCAAGCGTGTCGATTTGCTCATCAACGACATCCATCTCCAGAATGTCTTTGTCTTGCAACTCATAGTTCGTCGGCCCCAGCAACAGGAACGCAGTCGCAACGAGCTTGCGGCGACGATCTTTCCAATCGTCATACTCAAGCAGGTCACCAGCAATTTGTTCGCGAACGAACTGGTCGTAAGGCATGTCACTGTTGAACGCATCAATGACATAGTCGCGATATCGCCAGGCATTGGGGAACAGCAAGGTTCGACCACCACCGCTCGACTCGGCATAACGAACAACGTCCAACCAATGGCGCCCCCATCGTTCTCCAAACTGTGGCGAATCCAAGAGTTGGTCAACGAGCTCTCCATAGGCGTTGGGATTGCGAGAGTTCACAAAGTCGAGCACTTGTTGGGGCGTGGGAGGAAGTCCAATCAAGTCATAGTAAACTCGCCGCAGCAATGTCGCCCGGTCCGCCGGTGGATTGGGAGAGATGCCAGCGGTTTCCAAGGGCTGTAAGACAAAGTGATCAATTTCTGATCGCGGCCAATCCTTGCGACTGACTGTGGGAACCAGCGTGTCACGGACCGGCTGAAAACACCAGAACTTTTTCCCCGACTCGATGCGATTGGATTCATGCTCCGTTTCGTCTGACGAACCCAAAGACGGACTGGATAGAACGCGCGGATCGGCGGCTCCCGTCGCAACCCATTCTGTGATACCTGCAATCGTTGATGCGGGGAGTTTGCCACGCGGCGGCATTTCGAGCGCCGAGTCTTCATAGCGAATGGCTTGGATCAGTAAACTGGCAGTCGCGTCTCCAACAATGACGGCTGGTCCCGAATCTCCGCCCGTGCGAACGGCTTCGCGCGAATCCAGCCGCAATCCGCCATGCTGCTTGTCCGGGCCATGGCATCGGATACACTCGGACAAGAGGGTAGGGCGAACGTGTTTCTCGAACAATTCCAAAGAACGCGCCGATTTGTCGCCAGCCTGAAGCGATGCGACTTGGGTGAAAAAGCACATGGTGCTGATCAGTACCAAAATCGCTCGTCTTCGATGCGTAACCATGCCACCATTATAGAGTCCACAATGACCAGTTTTCGATCAGTATTTCGATATTCCTTCCACGCTCTTCGCCTATCTTGGCGGACTGTGTTTGTTTTACTGGTCATGCTTCCGCCATTGGCAAAGGCTGACGATTGGCCTCAATGGTTGGGTCCAAAACGTGATGCCGAGTGGCGAGAAGGCGGAATTGTTGATCAGCTTGGGGAAGCTGGCCCGCGTCTACGGTGGAAGTCGACGATTGGTGGGGGATACTCGGGTCCGGCTGTCGCGCGGGGCCGAGTCTTCGTTATGGATCGCATTACGTCAGTCACGAACCCCGATGAGGGCGAGTTGGTCGATCCGTCACCACCGCAGAACACGAACTTCGTGCGTCGACGATTGCCCGGCACTGAGCGAGTCGTCTGCCTCGATGAGAAGGACGGACGAGAGCTTTGGACCTACGAGCACGATTGTCCTTACACCATGGCGGCGACTTATGCGAATGGCCCGCGTGTCACTGTGAGCGTCGATGGCGACCATGTCTATTCGCTCGGTGCCGAAGGGCATCTCGCGTGCCTGGAGTTTGCGACGGGCAAAGTCGTTTGGAAGAAGGAGCTTCGCAAACAATACGATTTGGAAACGCCGATCTGGGGTTTTGCTTCGCATCCATTGATCGACGGCAACATGCTCTATTCTATGGTTGGCGGCAAGGGCTCCACCGTCGTGGCGATGGACAAAATTACCGGAAAAGAAAAATGGCGTTCTCTCTCCGCTGACAACACAGGTTACGCGCCGCCCATGATTGGTCAATTTGGTAATCAACGTCAGCTTGTGGCGTGGTCCGGCAATGACGTCGCTGGGCTGGATTTGAAAAGTGGTGAAGTCGCTTGGACAATCCCGGCGCCTTCGACTTATGCAATGTCGATCGGCATGCCGACTCCCAAAAACGGATTCATCTGGCTGATGAGTTTCAGTCGCAAGTCATGGTTGGTCCGAGTCTCAGACAACGGGACGCTGGCCGATCTAGAATGGACCGGCGACACAAGGCATGGCATCAATGGTGTGATGAACACTCCATTCCTCCTCGGCGAACATGCTTACGGTTGCGGTCCCGATGGTCGCTACATTTGCGCCCGAATTTCCGACGGCAAGCACGAATGGACTTCGCTGGGACCGCTTAATGCCAAGCGCCCAATCCAATGGGGAAACGTCTTCACGGTCAAGCACAAAGATCGCTTCTTCCTAGTGAACGACCAGGGCGATTTGACCATCGCCCGCATGTCGCCCGAAGGATATGAACAAATCAGTCAGGCCCATTTGATCGAACCGAATCATAAAATCGGCCGGCGCGACGTCGTTTGGTCCCATCCAGCCTTTGCCAACAAGTCAATCTATCTTCGCAATGAGAACGAAATCCGCTGCTACTCACTGGCCAAAGAGTAGAATGCGACCATGAAAAACTGACCACCATATTGCTGGCCATCTATCCTGAGAACACACATGGCAACCAACCCTAAAGTTGACGATAGCTCGAGCGTTTCCTCCAAGCCGCTGCCTCCACTTTGGGAAATCGAATGGCAAGTCGTCAACATCGCGTGCAACACAGCGGGCTGCAATCGGAATGAAGTCACCCCTGAATCACGACTGATTGAGGAGCTCGACTTCGACAGTCTTGACTTGAGTGAATTCATCATGGAGCTCGAAGATCATTTTGAAATCACGCTTCCCGACAAGGAATGCCAATCCTTCTTCGTGAATCTGCCCACGACGGTTCATACCATCTCAGAATTGGTTGTGCATCGCTGGGGAACCGGCAAAGCTGATCGTTCTCGTTGGACAACACCGAGAAACGATAGCCCGATAACAACGTCACTACCAATGACTCAGATTGGTGGAAGTTGCTCGCCCAAAGAATGGATTGACGGACAGCTCTATGCATTCATCGGCGAAAATCGTGAAGGCTACCGCCAGTTTCGTCGACGCACTGACGGGATGCGATGCGTGCTAATTCCCGGCGAGGAAGTCACGATTGGAAATCCATGTCGCTCAGCTCCAGAAGATCAGCAACCAGCACATCAGGTAGAGCTTACCGAATTCCTGATGGATGCCGAGCCAGTCTCCAACCTGGCCTATTGTCGATTTCTCTCGTCCGTAGATGCACCCAAGGAAATTGTGCTCGAGTGGTGCGGCGTAGCAGCCGACGATAAGCGCAGTTCCCAAGTTCAGATTATGAAACATATCTTCAGTCGACATTGGTCTCCCACACGGTCGACTTCTGAGCAACCGATCATGCTCGTCTCTTGGTTTGGAGCCAACGCCTATTCACTGTGGGCCAATCGACAGGACTGGCGGTACTATCGCGATCCCCTCACAATCCCACCGGAGCTAGAGTCATACACAAAATGGCAAGGACTCGCTCCGCGCAAAGAATGGTTATCCACATGCCTACCTTCAGAAGCACAGTGGGAGTATGCGGCTCGAGGAGCCAAGCCCAGCAACTACCCGTGGGGCGATGAACCTGCCACCAATAGCAAAGCTCGATTGGCTCGTCACCAAGCAGGCAAGACCTACACTCCAGATTCGATTCCGTGTGCAAAAGTCAACGAAGAACTCGGCATGTCACCGTTCGGAATCCACCACATGGCTGGCAACGTATGGCAGTGGTGCCGCGATTGGTACTCGCCGACCTTCTACTCACAAAAAGAATCGAGTGAGAAGAATGCACAGAACTCGAAACCGGGCGACACTCGCAGTGAACGCGGCGGAAGTTGGGTCGGCCCGGAAGAACTTTCGAGCTCGTACTATCGTCGTGGCCGCGCGCCCGCTGCTCGCGGTCGATGCCTTGGGTTTCGCTGTATAGGTAGCTTCGAAGACAAACCGTAATTTCGCAGGTCGCTGACGTGGTTCGAGAGGGTCATGCCGCGAGCCTAGCCGGCAGTTCGTTGTTCTCACTACAAGGTTTGAATCACAACGACTTCAGCAATCCGGTTACGCGTTGTTCTAAGCCGACTTGCGACCAACCAGGAAACTGCCAATCAGCAGCATGGACACCACGCCGATGCCCCCCAGCATCATGGGTAACTTTGACGTGGTGGGCTCAGCCGAGGACCCAGCCGTTGCGGATGATTCCACGTGCGGGGCCCGATCGGCTTCGACTTGAGCAGGCACTTTCTGGACGACCGTTGTTCCTGGCGATGCGCTGGAACTCGTCAACCCAACGGCAGACTTCTTGAAGCGAGCGTATACTGGATTGTGATCCGATCCAGAACTTGCCACTGTGCCCAACCGAATCGTCAGCGTATCCGCGACGTATCGTTTGGCCATCGCGGGAGAGCACAGCAAAAAGTCGATCATGCTGCGGTAGGGTGCCTTGTTGTACGTAATACGGTCGGCTTCTGGAATCTTGTCAAAGAAAGTCGTCAACAGCGGAGGATCGCTCAGAATCGTCGATAGCGTCGGGCTGTCGAAGGTATCGTTAAAATCGCCACATAGAATGAAAGCTGCATCGGGATCTTTTGCCAAACGCTCTTTGAGAATCTTGTTGATCTGGCGACATTCCCCCAAACGAATCGGAAGATTCTGCTCCTTGCCACCGCTGTTGCTTTTCAGGTGAACGACCCACATTTCAAAAGGCGTTCCGCCTTCGGGCATCAGTTCAACGCACAACAGATCGCGATTCATTCTCTGCACGCCACCATCTGTTGCCGGAAAAACGCGATGACGATGTGAGGTCACTGCGCCGACGGGAACGCGAGAGAGGAGGCTGCAGTCGATACCTCGGCCATCATTGCCTTCGTAATGAACGACGTGCATATATCCCATATCGCCCAACATGGAATTTACAAACTTCTCCAGATAGCCGCGACTTTCGACTTCCTGCAAGGCCAAGACATCAGCGTTGATTGCACGAATCGTAGCCGCCAGATTCTTGAGTTCATTACGTGGCTTGGCAGGCGTATTCTCGTCGTTGTGGTACGGATCATCGAGATCATCAAACAGATTTCGCACGTTGTACGTCGCGATGGTTAACTCATCGCCAACACTGACGGGACGAATTTCGGGCAGATACGATTCGGGAACCGTATCCACGACGGTAACCTGATTGGGATCAGCCACAACAATTTGTGGAGTCTGCTTGAAGAGCGTGACGGTGCCGCGAATCTTGACGATCTTGTCCTTGTAGAGATTCTCCAGCGTATCCTCAAATTTGGAACGCGATCGCTCAAAAATGACGGCAGTGAATGAGTCGCGGCTGTTGGTGGAAAAATTAAGGAAGTCGATGTTCTGAGTGTGGCCGATCCGAACAATCTTGCCATACACAATTGCGTTACGACCAATAACCTTGCCGGCATCCTCCCAGGAAACCACTGGCAGACCTTCATCGTCACCAATGGGCGACTGAGCAGATGACAAAGACGTCATAGAGAAAAAGAAGTGAATTGTCACAATCAAAGACAACACTACGCAACGCAAATTCATGTCGTATTCCGATATCAGGGCATCAGCAGCTGACGGGGGGTACTACGCGTAACCTGAAGACGTTTTCAATCACCCCAAAACAGCCAGATCGGGAGAGACTCTGTGAATCGCAATCCTTTACTGACCGACGGGCCATTCTCCAGTCCTGAGACGCCATTAGCCGAATTGGCTGTTATAGCATGATTGGGGCCCGTTCGCTTATCTGGATTGTTCACCGTTGGTGAAGATTTGTTAGCCCACTTTCACAAGAAATCACTTTAGACTGCCAGATGAGCACGATTAGAATAATGATTGGAAATTCTACCAAATATCATAGAGCTATTATGAAACTGATTGCTGCCAAACAAGTCGCCTATTTAGCCGTTCTTTTGACCTTCCTTTTCAGCCAATTCGGTTGCAATCAGGCGACGCAAGAGGCGCTGTGCCTCTGCCAACCTTGGCCGTCATCGGTCCCAACCGTCAATTCGGCAGATGTTTCGCAACCCGATGCCTTGACGGCTGCGGAGTCCGACAACGAAACACCCGAGATCATTCCCAACGAGTCACCAGTCTCAACAGCTTCGGTACCAATAACGCCAGCACCCACAACGTCGGCTGGGGATCACACTCAAATCGATGCCGTAGCGAGCGCCGACATCGACCACGAGGACCTTGATGCCACGGCGTGGGTTCAGACCTCAGCCGAGTACCCAGCAATCGCCATGCAAACTTATCGCATAGCGACTGAACGGCTACCGGCCGCAATCGCCGACGCATCCTGGTCGGCCATACCGGCTCAGGCCGATGCGCTCGCAGCCAATCCGCAGAGAATGCCGATGGCTGTGATTCTCGACCTCGATGAAACCGTGATCGACAATTCCGGATTCCAAGCCGAGTTAATTCGGGATAATACCGAGTTCTCGCCCGAGCGCTGGACAGAGTGGGCCAACAAGTCGATGGCTCGAGCCGTTCCTGGAGCTATCGGATTCATTCGGGCATGTCGCGACTCTGGCGTGCGAGTCTTCTTTGTGACCAACCGAGAGTTTGAGGTTGAAGAGGCGACTCGAAGGAATCTCGTCAAGCTGGGAATTATCAAAGAGGATGATGGTGACAATATATTGACTAAGAAGGAACGCAAAGATTGGGGATCAAACAAGTCGACGCGTCGCGATTTCCTGGCGCTTGATCTTCGCATCCTGATGTTGATCGGCGACGACCTGAACGATTTTGTCTGGACCGGCAAGAATCCGTCGCCCGAACAACGACGAGCCGAAACGGAAAAGTATCGTTCTTACTTTGGCGAACGATGGTTCGTATTACCCAACCCCAATTACGGTGGTTGGGAACGATCTCTCTACGGTTACGACAACGATTCATCCCGCGAAGAGAAACTCCAGGGCAAGCTCGACCATCTCTGGGACAGCAAATAGTTCTGTTGGTAGTACCGGCTTTAGCCGGAAGTTAGCATCCATTCCGCCTAAAGGCGGTACTACGAACGGCGCCCCGACAGTTCCTAAGACTCTCTAGTTATTTCTAGTTATTCGTAGCGCCATTTCATCACCCACGGATCATCCAGCTCTTTCTGTCGCTGCTTCAACTTGCCCTTGTACTCATCGAGAATCGACTGATACTCGGAATGCTCGGCCAAATTGCTGGTCTCGTGTGGGTCCTTTTCCATGTCGAACAATTCGAATCTTGGGCGCTGGATATATCGCCCCACGGAAATCGCTCCATACATTGCGTCTTCGCCTTCTTTGAATTGGGCCTGCCAACTCGATGCTGCCCAGAGATCCGAGGCGAAAGGATAATCCAGTTTATGGGCGATGTTCCAAATCAATTTATACTTCCGATCTCGAAAGACGCGCATCGGATAGTACATCTGGATTTCGTGAAACTTTTGGCGGATTACATAAAAAATATAGAATTG
>CAYYHV010000103.1:0-247 GCA_964471695.1 uncultured Pirellulaceae bacterium | reverse complement strand
CGTATGCGACGCGAAAACACTCTCACTGTGCTCGGCATCTTTATTGCCCAATACGTTCATCCAAGACCGTCCTTGATAGCTTCGAAACTTATTGCCTCCGTTTCGATTTTCCGCCAACACGGCTGGATTGTTCTCCTTCCAGAATGCATTTGGGTCTTGCCATTCCTTTGGACTATTTGATTCCGCATCCAGCCCGTCGGCAAAATCCAGCAGCGATGGAGTAATGTCGACATGGCTGAGCAAGGCG
>CAYYHV010000102.1:6598-19232 GCA_964471695.1 uncultured Pirellulaceae bacterium | reverse complement strand
CATCTTCGCATCACACGCCCAAACCTTGGAATCTCGACTGGCCGTCGAACTCGCGCAGTTGGAGTATTCGCTCCCACGCTTGAAACGCATGTGGACTCACCTTTCCCGACTGAAAATGGGAATTGGTATGCGTGGTCCTGGTGAAAAACAACTTGAGGTCGACCGCCGACTGGTAGAGAAACGTATTCACGATCTGCGAACGGAGCTCAAAGCGATTGAAAAACGCAAGGAGCTGCAAGTCGCTGGTCGCCAGGGACACATGACTGTTTCCCTGGTGGGATACACCAACGCTGGCAAGAGTACGTTAATGAACACGTTGACGGCGGCTGACGTTAAGGCCAAAGACCAGTTGTTCGCCACGCTTGATACGCGAACCCGCCGCTGGCAGTTACCTCACTGGGGTCCCGTTCTACTCAGCGATACCGTCGGATTTATTCGCCACCTGCCTCACCGCTTGATCGCCAGTTTCCGCGCGACGCTGATGGAAGCCAATCATGCGGATCTACTCTTGCATGTTGCGGACGCATCCAGCCCCGCGTTCTTTGACCAGATCAGCGCCGTTTTTCACGTCCTGTCAGAAATTGGCATCGAAGAGAAAGACACGCTTTTAGTGCTCAACAAAATTGACGCGACTGCGAACCCCTCAGTTGTCGACTCAATCCAGCGCCGATATCCCAATGCAATTCCCGTCAGCGCCAAAACTGGCGAGGGACTCGACCAATTGGCGTTGGCTGTGAGTGACGCGTTAAGTACGGCATTTCGCGACGTTGACATAGAAACCTCCGTCAGCAATGGCAAGCTGATGGCGTTCTTGGCTTCTAAGGGTGAAGTCCTTTCGCGACGTTACGAAGCCGATCGAGTCATCATGCACTGCAAGATATCTCAGAAATATTTGGGCAGAATTGACGACCCCGACGCGATCATTCGAATGCGTGGCCAACACTCAATCGAGTCACCTATTTATGATGGCCCATTTGACGACGACGATAGCGGCTCGCTTCCGGACAGCTCCATCAGGGATGCAATCTAAGAACGATGAGTCGTCGCAAGATTCAAGGTCTTCGAGCCCTCGTGACGGGTGCTTCCAGCGGAATCGGATTGGAGGTTGCCCGCGAACTTGCGCGCCAAGGCGCACAAACGCTTCTCACGGCACGCCGCAAGAATCGACTGGAAGAAGTCGCGGTGGAAATCACGGCTGACGGCGGAACCGCCTTCACTTTCGCAGGAGACATCACGGCTCCCGGCCATCGAACAGCGCTCCTGAAGTACGCCAGCGAGCAAATGGGTGGACTCGATATCCTCGTGAACAATGCGGGCGTCGGAGCCGTTGGGCCATTCCTTTCCGCCGACCCTCAGCGATTGCGAAAAATCATGGAGGTCAATTTTTTTGCCCCCGTTGAGTTGATTCGCGAATCCCAATCGCTGCTACGAGCCGGCACGAATCCTGTCATCGTGAATATCGGCTCGGTACTCGGTCATCGAGCCGTCCCCAGCAAGAGCGAGTATTGCGCCAGCAAATTTGCGATGCACGGGTTCAGCGATTCTCTTCGAGCCGAATTGGCAAAGGAAAAAATCGACGTCGTGCTTGTCAGTCCCAGCACAACCTCAAGCGAATTTTTTGAGCAATTGATCGAAGACCAAGGCACCGCGAAAAAGAACCCCTACGGCATGGCGCCACAAAGGGTTGCCAAAAAAGTCGTCAAGGCAATCCGAGCCGGTCGGCACGAAGTCATCCTTTCATTCGGTGGTAAAGTACTTGTCTGGCTGGATCGCATGTTCCCCAGCGTTGCCGATCGAATCGTTGGGCGCTTCGGATAAACTCACGGAAGATTCTATGACCAAGCTCGACGTCATCTATCATGAAGGACCGTGTATTGTCGTCAACAAACCGCCGGGCATTCTGACTCAGGCGCCGCCCGGCATCGACAGTCTCGAACTCCTTGTTCGTGATTACATCAAGAGGCGGGAGAACAAAGAGGGTAAAATCTACCTGGGCGTCCCCCATCGCTTGGACCGTCCAGCCTCCGGAGCCATCGTTTTTGGACGTCACGTCCGCGCGACCCGGCGACTTGCCGCACAGTTTGAGCAACGCTCGGTCGAGAAAACATATTGGGCGCTAGTTGCACATTCGGACCATTTGCCCGTCGAGGGTACCTGGACGGATCACTTGCGAAAAATTCCGGGACGGTCTTTTGTCGAAGTCGTCGACGACAATCACCCTGAGGGGAAACACGCCGTTCTGCATTTCCGACAACGCCAGCGAATCGAAGCCCACACTTTAATGGAAATCCGACTCGAAACCGGTCGAACACATCAAATCCGAGTCCAATTGGCCAGCCGCGGATTTCCCATTCTTGGCGACGACCAGTATGGATCGGATGTTCCCTTCGCGGCGGCTTTCGAAGATCCTCGCGACCGAGCCATAGCCCTCCACGCCCGTACGCTGGCATTTGAGCACCCGATGACACGCGAGCCCGTTTCCGTCACGGCGCCCACACCCGATGATTGGCCATCCATCGACTGATGCCGGTCTTTGCAGCATGCACCGACCGATAGCGACTTGCGGCACACACATGGTTCCGCAGGATCTAGACTCTACGCACGGTATACGTTCCGACAAAGTCGACGTTGCTGGAGACACCGAGATAGTAGACACCAGTGTAAGTGGCTCGGTAAGTCAGTTTTGAGAGTTTCCCAACGCCACCGTCCGAGTCGATCGCCACTTGGACTCCGTCACGATCGTAGAGCTGCAATCGCGTCTTATCGAGAGTTCCCGCGAACGTCTCAAACGTATATCGCTCGCCTTGGTTCAAGCGGACAAGCTGCCAATCAAAATCGTAGCCACGTTCGATCTCGCCATGAAGCTCCGAAGAAAACTGCCACCGCTCAGCATTCGGATAATAGGTCGCATAGTCGTCGGCCGGAATATCCAGGGGAAAATCAGCCTGCGAGAAACCACGCGCTTTGAAAGTATCCACGAGAAAGTCAACGGGCAGGCCGACGGCCAGTTCAAAACGACCTAACACATCATTGTCTTCGACAAAAGAATTGCCGAACGAGTCAATAATATCATTTCGAACTCGAACGCTTTCATCCATCACTAACTTGTCTGCGTTGCGAACACCAAGCGGGCGTATAACGGTGTCGCCTGGCAAGGTAGAGCCCTCAGCAAACACGAGCGTGTCGTCAAACGACCCCAGCAAGACATCCAGCTCTGTTCGGATCGTGGTGTTGTTGAAGTATACCGCGTCTTCCTGAGGCCCCGTGTTGAGATAGACTTCGCCAGCAATCGCTGAATCCGCCATGACGAATCCATCCAGTCCCGTACCGAGGATGTAGCGGCCACGCCCCGGCAGCCGCGAGTCGACCCAGCCGACAAAATCTTGCCCACCGCCAGTAATCATCGTCGTCTCAACAAAACGACTGCCCTGCACCAAAATGTGATCGTCGCCACCACCTCCGGTTGCGAATAATCGACCGCCAGACTCGACATCCGTTAGCAGGTAAGAATCGTTTTGTCCGCCGCCAATGATACGGATATCGTCGTTGACCGTGATCCCGTTCAACTCAATGAAATCGTTTCCTGGCCTTGTGAAGATGAGTAAGTCATCAAGAATCACACCGTTTCGAGTCGGCCCCACAACAAACTCAGTACCTGAATCGTTGATGGTTGTGCGTGACCCGCCGCGAGCAAGTCCTTTGACGACAATTCGCCCCGCTTCGTTGGCGCTGATTTCGATGCGATTTGACGCACTGTCGGCTCGTACAAACAGATCACCCGTGCGGTCGTTGAATGTTACATCGACATTGCCGGCCAGATAGATTCGGTCTTCCAAACGCTGGATGTCCAGGTCCAGAACTCGCTGGCTTTTACTACACTGTTGATTACCGATTCCGAGCAACTGCTTCAGCCAATTCATCGCGTGTGGTCCTATTCAATGTCAATCAAGATGTACTTGCATTTTGTGGTGAAGAGTTTGAAACGCAACGCTAATTGAAAACATTTCGCCAATTCTGTTTCGAACTGCCGGTTTTTTTCCCGCCCAAACAGAACAAGCCGCACGTTTTATCCCTTTACAGCTGTACTTCCGTCGGTAGAGAGTTATCGGTCTTGGTGGTAAAGTGGGGGCAATCCCAGGAGATAATTTAAGTCATGTGGCGAGATGAATTGAATTCGATCATCGATTCCAACTTCGACAAGATGGTCGAATTGCGACGGCACCTGCACAAGAATCCAGAAGTCTCCGGCGAAGAATTTCAAACCAGCCTCCTGCTGTTCAAACAACTCGACAACAACGGTTTCCAAGTCCGTTGGGGATTCGAAGGACGAGGGCTGATTGCTGATCTCGATCCACCAGCAAGCGGCGATGCACAGAATCTGTTTGCCATTCGAGCGGACATTGATGCCCTTCGTATTCAGGACGAGAAAAAAGTCCCTTACCGAAGCTGCCGCAAAGGCGTCATGCACGCTTGCGGACATGACGGCCACACCACCATTGGTTACGCCGCAGTAACCGCGATCGGCGAGCTCCATCGACGTGGCAAGCTACCGTTCCAGCCACGTTTGCGAGCGATTTTCCAGCCAGCAGAAGAGATCTGCGAAGGCGCCGCTCAGATGATTCAGCATGGCGCGCTGCGCGGAGTCGACGCGATCATTGCGACACACATGGACCCATCACGTCGCGTGGGACGGATTGGAATTCGTCCCGGCGTGCTGACTGCGAATTGCGATCACATGCTGATTGAGATTCACGGACGCGGCGGACACGCGGCTCGACCGCACGAAGCTCGCGACCCAATTTCCGCAGCAGCTCAACTGATCCAATGGCTGTACATTCAGATTCCGCGAGTCACGGACAGTCAGGATGCTGTCGTTGTCACGATCGGCCAAATTGAAGGCGGGCATACGGCCAACGTCATTCCCGAAACGGTCAACTTGCAGGGAACGCTACGAACGCTCGATCACAAAGTCCGCGAACGAACGATGAAACATATCCAGCGACTTGCCGACTCGGTCGCCAAAGGTACGGGGACAACCATAACGGTTAAGTATGGAGTTGGTGCTAACGCGGTTGAAAACGATCCACAACTGGTTGACTTGATTTCGGATGCGGCAGATCGCGTCCTTGGCGAGTCTTCTGTTGAAGAGATTGCCCGACCGAGCATGGGTAGTGAAGATTTTGCGTTCTACTGCAAACACGTTCCGGCGGCGATGTTCCGACTGGGATGTACTTCTGATGAAGTCGGTGGTTCGCCCTTGCATACACCAACGTTTGATCTCGACGAACAATCGCTCAAGATTGGTGCAAAGATCATGGCTCATTCAGCCCTCTCATGGATGGAAAAACACGCCGAATCGACTTCCGATGTGACCACTTAGGGTATTCCCATGCAGATATTCTCGTTCAGTTCCAACCCCAAACCCACACTCGGCGTTGAACTGGAACTGGGTTTGGTTGACGGAGAGTCCATGCGACTGACAAGTGCCGTCAACCCACTTCTTAACGCACTACCACCTGAAAAACGAGAATGCTACAAACCCGAGTTGATGCAAAGCGTCGTTGAAATCAACAGCTGTGTTTGCAACTCCGTTGACGACGCACACAACGACTTGAAATCCAAACTGCTTGATCTCGAAACCTCGACGGATGAACTGGGGCTGCGTTTGTGGTGGGGAGCCACGCATCCATTTTCAGGTTGGCGCGAACAAGAGATCACGCCAAACGCTCGCTATGAGAGTCTGGTCAACCTCCTCCAAGACATGGCCAGGCGGTTGGTAACATTCGGCCTGCATGTCCACGTTGGTGTGGATTCGGGCGACAAAGCCGTCATGATCTGCGATCGCATCATGCAACACCTACCGACGCTCCTGTCGCTCAGTTGCAGCAGCCCATACTGGGAAGCGCGCGACACTGGATTAAATTCGCAACGGTCGAAAATCATGGAAGGACTTCCTACGGCCGGTTTGCCGACGTTGATGCGAAACTGGAGCGAGTATGTGTGGTTGGTGAATCACATGGTTGAGACTGGATTCATTAATACGATTCGAGAAATCTGGTGGGACGTGCGACCACACCATGCGTTTGGTACCGTTGAGGTGCGCGTTTGCGATATGCCCGGGAATCTCAAAGATGTTCTCGCGATCACAGCCCTGGTTCAATCGCTCGTCAAAGCACTCTCTGATGAGATCGACCGAGGTACCTATCAACACGATTGCCACCCGATGATGGTGCGTCAAAACAAGTGGCGAGCCTGCCGCTATGGCACCGAAGCGCAATTGGTAAACTCGTATTCCTACAAGATTCAGAGCGTCAGTGAAATCGCGGAATTCATGGTCAATCGCCTGGGTGACACCGCCAAGGAGTTAGGCTGCTACGAATATTTGACGCACATTCAGGAGATCGCCAACAGCCCAAGCTGGGCTGAGCGGCAACGCAGCATATTTAAAGCAACCAACAGTCCGGAAGAAGTCGTCCGTCAACTGACCGATCAATCTCGAATCAGCCCGCCGATTTCAACCACCTAGATCGCGGCTTACATCAGTGATGAGTCGCGGTCGTGAATAACAATCCGGAGTCCGTGAATGGAATTGCCGCGCAGACGACCAGGCGACGAGTTTCTCCCTCCGGGAAGGTACGGCGAAGTCGCAAGCCAAGTCGCATCGCGGCGGCGTATCCGTGACATCAAGGCGTTGTTCATCTACGCCTTTGATTTTCGCACTCGCGTTGGACCGTTTGTCTTTTTTGACAAACTTCTGATTCCGGGGGCTCCACTTTCGATTGGCGCCTCACTCAAAAACGCGGGCATCGAGCAGTTTCGACTGGTCCTTCAGCAGTGGACTCCCAACGTACTTCCCAGCCAATCTCGACTGGATGGCGAGTCGCCGGACTTATTGATGGTTTCCGCCATGCAGATTCACAGTGCGGCGGCTTACGATCTGATTCGCGACGCCTGGCAAATGGGAAACAAACGGCCATTGATCCTGGCGGGTGGCTCCAAAGCCATTTACGAACCATGGGATTATTTTGCGTTAGACGACTCAGGAGCCGTCGGCGCGGACGTCGTCATCACGGGTGAAGAATTCGTGGTTCTCGAACTGCTGGAACTACTGACGGCGAATCAGGGCGAACACGAATCGCTACTTGAGACCTTCCAGCGCTTGCGTGGGGAAAAATCGCTCGCGGCAATTCCGGGATTGGTCTATCGCCCCGACAACGAGCCAGGACCGCCAACGGAGCTGATTCACACAGGCGTCCAGCGATTGATCCAGGATTTGGATGAACTCCCTTCGGTGGTGACTTCTCTCGATCATTTTGAGCCGGCGCACCGCAAACAGGGTTTGTCGTCTTCGACCTTGCCGGCAAAACACCTCAACCGCATCGCCAAAGTCGCGGCTTTGGTAACGACGCACGGATGCAAGTTCCGCTGTTCGTATTGCCCGATTCCGGGCTACAATCAGTTTACGTTTCGCCACAAAAGCGCAGAACGACTGGCCGACGACATGCGTCGATTCTACGAAGCCACCCACATCGACATGTTCTTTGGGACGGACGACAACCTCTTCAACTCACGCAGTTCGATCGAAGAAATGTTCAGCGGTCTGGCCGAGGCTCGTATGGGTAATGGCCGATTGACGGACGTCGTTTCCTGGGCGACCGAAGCGACGGAGTTTGACGTCTGGAAAAATCGCGACCTGCTCCCGCTGGCTCGACAAGCCGGATTGCGACTGATCTGGTTCGGCGTGGAAGATATGACTGCCGAGCTGATCAAGAAAGGACAGAGCCCGGACAAGACGAGCAATCTGTTTCGCGAGTTGCTGGCGCATGGGATCGGCCCCATGCCCATGATGATGCACCACGATGGCCAACCACTTTACAGTCGTGGCAGCCTCTACGGTTTGCTGAATCAAGCTCGGTTTTTACGCAGAGCCGGGGCGTTCAGCTTCCAAGTCACTTTCCTGACACCGTCGGTCGGCAGCAAAGGTTTTGAGCAGCCCTTCGAAGATGGCATGGTTTTCGAACAAGTCGCCGACACCCGAATCGAAGATCGACACTACGATGGCAATCATTGCATCGCGACACATGAGCCAAGACCGTGGCAAAAACAGCTGAACATGTTGATCGCCTACTGCTATTTCTACAATCCTATCGGATTGTTCCGCGACTTCTTGCGTTTTGACGAACTCTGGTTTTATCGAATGATCCATCAAGTCAGCGGCAATTTACGAGTGCTTCGTTCACTCCCTCGTGATTTGTCATGGATCTGGAAGCTATATCGTGGCCCACGAAAGCGAGCCGCGGCTCCACCGAAAGTCAACGTGAAAATCCGAGTCCCCGAATGCGTCAGTAGCGAACTCGTCCACTATGGATTGGCCAACTCCGGCGAAACGGCGGAACTCGCCGAGTCGCCTCTTGGAATCCTCGGTGAGGCCGAGCGGGATGAGTAATCAACGTCGCTCGCAGACCAGCCGTACGAACTGGAGTGGCAAGACTCGCCTCACTATCGCTACGCCTTAGTATCCGCCGCAACCACGACGAGAATAGGTCGGCGCGTAATAACGGCGAGGCGACGGATAGTATCGTGGTGCATAATTGATTGGCGCAGAATAGCGAATGCCGCTCGAACAGGGCGCTGAATAGATGGGACTCGAATAAACCGGCGCGGAGTAAACCGGACCGGAATAGACGGGTGCTGGATACGATTCTGAATAGGTCGGACTCGAGTACGTCGAAGCCGTACAATCGGGTCCCGAGCAACCGGAGTTCGACGCGTCATACATTGGCACGGACTCTGACGGAACGGAGTAGGCAGGCGCCGATTCGACAACAGGCGAACCAGAATAGCTTTCGACTGCAGGCTGCATCGACGACGAATCCAGCGGCGCAACTCGTGTCCCGCTGCCAATCGAACTTGCTGGACTTTGGATCGGTGGACTCTGAACGCTTGGAGCAATTCGCGTCCCACTGCCCGCACTCGGAATTGGTGCCCGCGAGCCGCTTTGCGCATTACTGAATCCCGCTAAGCAGAAAACGACGGACAAACTGACAATAGCACGCAACATTTCCATTCTCCAACTCGGTTACCATCGACTTCAAAACAAAGCACCAACTTAAATGCGAGTCACGATGGTGTCAGTGATATCACACACAAATGAAGTGTGAGGCTGAATCCAAAGAAAGCATCAATGACGAGGCGGCTCTTGGAGCACGGGCATTTTCGATGTCCATTCGGTGAAACTCATCCATGCGCTGAGACGAATGCGAGGGTGACAGAGGCGGTTTTCCACGCCGACGGATCGCAACCGTCTTTTTGACTGGCGCACCTCAAACAGACCTAGGCAGCCGCGTTATTGACATTTAGAACGTTGTCGAAACCGTGGCCTGACGTCGCTAATCGAGATAAACACCTGCGGCTTCCTGCAAAAACTTCAGTGCTCGAAAATGCCGTTGCCGAGCTGAATCGGCTGTGATCCCCAATCGGACCGCCGCGTCTTTCAACGAGAACTGTTCTACGTGTTTGAGAATCAAAATGTCACGATACTTTTCGGGCATCGAGTCCAATAGCTTGTGGAGCCGGACGGTTTGCTCAGACGAATTCAGCATACTCGAAGGCGACGTAAGGTCGTCGGACATCTTGGCTAGGACGCTACTTTCAATGAGCGAGTCTTCGCGGGCAACAGTCCGTTTCTCGGCTTCGTAATGGTAGCGTTGAGCACGCGACATCATGCGATGGCAGATTTGTCGCAACCAAACGTAAAGCGGTACGCGTGGATTTTCGATATAATCCGGCAGCAGTCGCGTCGCTTCTATATACGTATTCTGCAAAATGTCTGAGTCGGCTACGCGACGAGACAATCTTTCATTCTGCGGCAGCGAGGCCTTCAGTCGCGGGCGGTATCGATCGAAATAGACGGCCAACGCGACTTGGTTATCACGGCGCAGATGTGCGGCAATCTCTGGATCGAATTCCAACTGGGACGTTTGATCAGACATGGATGTTCCGTTGAAAATGTTGTAGCAATCGGCAACGACAGGTTCCGGGCTCAGAAAAGAACCCGCTTCCAAACGAAACCTGATGGTTACGACCCGCAGGTTAATTGATGACGGACGGGACTGGGCCATCACCTTCTGTGGGCTGAATTTGAATTGTTCTTTGTGGCATCTGAATTGCAACTCTTGAACCACATAGACACAAAATTATGGCCAACCCGGCGAAAACGCGACTCTGGCGAGGATCCCAGATACCTGTTCGAACAAGACGACGAACAGGGTGTGGTTTTTTCTCAACCGGACAGGGCCTTTCGACGACTCGAACACCCCACGACTTACCCCGACCAGCTGGAATAATCGGACGCACTGCATGTATCACGATTTGAACCACGACTACGACAAGATTGTCGAGGAGTACGTTCTCAGTATAAGAAGTGGCCGCGTGCCACCTTCCGAAGACTACATTCGAAAGTATCCCGAATACGCCACCGACCTTCACGAGATTTTTCGAGGGTTGCGATTGGCGGAAGCGCTCAACAGCGATTCACCCAACCTTGATCAGTGGATGATGCCGACTCGCATCCGAAACTATCTCATCCTCCGAGAACTCGCACGGGGAGGAATGGGTATCGTATACGAAGCCCAACAGGAAGGGCTGGATCGGCGAGTCGTCGTGAAAGTTTTGAGCAAGTCATTTGTGGACAAACAGGGATTTCGCCAGCGATTCGAACGCGAAGCCAAATCGACTTCGAAGCTCCACCATCCTCATATCGTGCCTGTTTTCGACTATGGCGTGGAAAACAACCACCCGTGGCTCGCCATGCCTCTGATCAATGGTCCGAGTCTCGATCGCGTCTTGTACCAATCGGAAGGTCGCCAGCCAGCCGTCTCGCACGATTGGAAATCGCTTGCGCGTTTAGGAAGCCAGCTGACGAGTGCAATCGAATATGCTCATAGTTGCGACATCATTCACCGAGATATCAAGCCTGGCAACATCCTTCTCGATGATCATGGCAAGATCTGGATAACCGATTTTGGACTCTCGCAGATTATCAAACGCAATCGGGAAAAGGATCGAGAAGTCTCGGGTACCGCTCGGTATATGGCTCCGGAGCAATTCCTGGGCTATTCAGATGTCCGATCCGATATCTACTCCATCGGAATTACACTCTGGGAAATGGCTTGTGGCAAGCGAGCCACCGAGGCCAGAAAAACGCGATCCCTCTTGTCTCGCTCCCAATCCAATATTGAACCGATATCCAAATTCGCTCCAGAAATTCCTGATCAACTCGCGCAAATCATCATGAAGACTTGCGCGTTCCAACCAGATGATCGCTTCCAAACTGCCGCGGAGCTAAAGGACGCTCTCGACGAATTCGTTTCGCCAGTCCCTATTCCCCAGCCGCCATCGCCCATTCCGAAAGTCAAGCCGCGACGCACCATGTCGACCTTGCGGATGCTTGCCTACATCATGGTAGCCGTTCTCTGCGGTGCGGTGATGACTCTGTTGAGTGTACAACCTCGCTCTGAATCCGCGCAAGCCGCCGTGCCATATCAAGTCCTTGAGCAACAAGTCGATGCCTGGCCACAGCTGGACGGAAGTCTTATCGTTGAAGAACGGACAACTTACGATGTTCGCACCCAATTGGATTCGATACGTCGAGAATTCGAAACCGTCGGTAATCAACAAGTCACAGGGCTAACCATCTCTGGTGATTCTGGTCGACGCTTCTCTCAGATCAAAGGGCACGACAAAACCGAACAGCCAGACTCGTTTACCGTGCACTCCGGCAACAACACGACTTCGATTGTTCTACGTGGTCCGCTGAATCGTGGAAAGTCGACGCTTGTAACCCGCTATATTGTTACGAACGCAGTCCAACGATATCGAGAACATGCGGAAATCGACTTTCGAACGACTCGAAGCCTGAGTGCCGGATCATGCGGCGCGTTTGTAGCTCGTGTGCATCCTACCCAAGAGTTACAACGAGATACGGATGTCCAAGCCTGGCTATTGGGCCCTATGCATGCCAACGCTCAGATCGCCGGCGATGGTACGTTGTCCATTGCCGCGCCTTATCTTCCACCACTAAAACCGTTGATGGCACGAATTGTTTATCCTAGTGAAGCATTTCCGCTGTCAAAATACTCTCGAAGTGACAAGCCCCTTGAGCAGATCGAACGCGAGGTTCTTTCTCAGAACGATATTGCCACACCACGAGATTGCCACTTTGAACGCGTTTCTCACGCCCGGTTCAATCGAGACGACGGCATTGTCCCGGCTCTTAGAGTGCAGCCAAATGGTGGAATCAGCCTGAACCAGAACGCAACTCGCAATGTTTGCTTTGCGCCAGCGAATGGATTACCCGTCGTCTATGGACCGATCAAACAGTTTACGATCGACGTCGACTTTAGCACCAAAGCCACCGACTTTGAGGCGATGACCTTACTTTCGCTCGGCTCCAATGATGCCGTCGAGATTGAATTAGATCGACACGGAATCCTAAATCTGGAAATGGACGATGTGCGTTGTTATCGCAGCGCTCCTAACGAATTCGACATCCTTCTCGACGGTCAACGACACGTCCTCACCGTGACCTGGAATTCCGTTCCCGGTTGGCGTATTTACGTGGACGGTCGACCTG
>CAYYHV010000102.1:0-6588 GCA_964471695.1 uncultured Pirellulaceae bacterium | reverse complement strand
TCCATGGGCCGGAGAATCAACTGGTGCTTGGGCAAAATCAGCGAGAGCTTTGGAACGGATTCGATCTCGACAAGCCATTTATCGGAACGTATTACCGTGTACGCATTGGAAACCGTTCCTTTTCTCCGAGCGAAGTTTACTTGAATTACGCTCGAGAAACGCTGCCACCTCGACTGGCATACACCTTGATCAGCCAATGGAATTTCGACCACACGAACTTTAATGGTGACGTCCTCCGCGACTCAGTCGGCAACAACGATCTTGCGATCCGACAGGCCGCTTCAAGAGGATTGCGGCTTTTCCACGCGGACACGCCGAGTTATTCAATCCAGGGACGCATCGTGAATGATGCGCACGTCGTCGCGTTGGGCGAAGATCGAAAAGCCATGGCAACTTGCCTTGCCGACAGTATTCAGACCTACTTCAGTCCCAGCAATAACAAATTTTACCTCGTTCACAGCGATTCCTTTTCTTCGCGGCAAACTGCAAAGCGAATCGCCAGCGACACAAGACTGAATGGTATCTCCGGCAAGCTGTCAACGATCAGCAACCCACGCGAATTCGAAGAACTGGTCCTAATGGCTCGTCAGGCTTCAGAGCGAGACTCGTTCTGGATCGATGCCAAAGATCAGATGGGCAATCCCGTCACCCTCGACTGTTGCATCCGCAGCTTGGTTGCCGACTTGCCGGAAGAATTACCGAATCCAATCATTGAATGGGAAGCCAACGACGTCCTCGCCCAACCGGTTCGCTGCTCTATCGCTCGACAATCTGTGGAAGGCGCGTTCAAGATAACCGAGGACGGCACCATCCAGATTGCCGACTCAAAACGTGTGAGTACCCGTCGCCTTCATCAGGTCACCGTCATGATGCAGGACATTGATGGCAGGTTCCATCGACTTCGTCTCGCTATCCACCATCAGCAGTAACCCACACCATCTGCAGTCATCCGGCCATCTTACCGAGCACGTCACGACACGTTGAGCTTGCGCGACGCTGAACACTGACGTTGAATCATCAGGATGGCGTCGGACGGTTTGAGAGCTTCGAGTATGTGGTTCAGACATTCACGCACCGCTTTGAACCATGGTTCGCATTTCTAGCTGTGCTCGGATTTGTCGCACTGATTGCGGGACTTTGTCAGAACGCTGGAAAGCCATTACTTGGGGACAACAACGTCAGCAGTCTACTTGGATGGCCCTAACTGAAAACGGCCTACAGGCACGAAGAGTGCTTATGGATGAAGCGATAGACGGGCAGGTCAGTGCTTAGAACTTGCGAGGCAACCGACCATGATTGTCGAGAACAGGGAAGACTCGCAACAGGAGCTGGACGTCATTCTTGACGGAGAGTTTTTCGAGTATCCTAACTCGATGCTTGGCCGTCGTCTGTATACTAATCCCAAGTTCGCTTGAGATTTGCTTCATCGTCGAGCCCTGGAGAAGCTGAACGATGACGTCTCGTTCACGATCAGTCAATTGGTTGAGAGCAGCAATCGTTGCCCCGCTTCCCCGACGTCGAATCCCCCAGTACCTGGGACTGGATGCCGAGACACTCGACTCCATGATGCTCGCAATTGTCGAACTGTCACCGACGCGACGCGTCCCGATCTTTTCCTGCAGTTCCGTTTCAACATCACCAGACAAGTGGCCTGTCGTTACCAGGAAAACGTCCATCGGCCCTAACGAGATCTCTTGCTCAAGGAATTGCCCGCTAACCGAACGGTTGACGGTCAGTTTGTGCTCGACACCGTCGTAACGCAAGAAGCTGCACCCGCCAGTCGAGTAGAGTCGCAACTTGTCCATGCGGGCATAGATATCGAAAATTGCCAGCGTCTCATCCAACATGCAGAGTTCCGGAAACACGACCGAGGCGTAGTTCCGGGAACTTTGACTGCCCATAAGGGTATGACGAACGTACGAACGACAAACGAGCGAAGTAAACACCGATTCGTCATGATCGGACAACACCAGAACGGTATGCGATTGCGAAGTAGGCAACCACTCAAGCGAACTGCCGTGGAACCAATTCCCAATGTAAATCAACTCCTTGGTGGAAGGCGTTGGTACGCTTTGCAGCAATCGCTGTTCGATCGCTTTGGCGTTCGAAGAATCAGAATAATGTCTGTCCATGTTGCAGAAGCCACAAGAGAGAATAGATCAGGAACACCTTCTATTTGAATTTGGCAATCGCACTTGGCAATGCCTTCTGTGGACAATGTTTTTCGAATTCGGCGTCACACCGATATGGCCTTCGGTACAGCGAAAATATCGCATTTCGCCATCCCATTCTGGTCGGAAAAAAAATTTCATCGCGACTCATTCAAACCAGCCGGTTCTCAACCTTGAGCATGCGTAATCCGAACATTCGGAATGACCGACACCCGACCGAAGCGAGACCGAACGGCCAACCGTTCGGTCAGGTCGACTGGGGATCTGAAACGGCTAGCTGCATTGATGACGTCTTTGGAGTAAAACGATGGCGGAACATTCACAGCGAGAGCCCCATGAAGCCCATAGTCCAAATCTCACTCGACTTGACCAACATCGAAGAAGCCCTGGACACAGCGGCCCTCGCCATGCGAGCAGGAGTGGATTGGCTGGAAGCGGGTACGCCCCTCATTCTTGCTGAGGGTTTAAACTCTGTTCGCGAACTACGAAGTGCCTTTGGCGACGTCCCAATTGTCGCGGATTTGAAAACCATGGACGGTGGATACCTCGAAGCAGAGATGATGGCAAAAGCCGGCGCCACACATGTTGTTGTTATGTCGCAGGCGCATCCCGAGACCATCAAATGTGTCATACAAGCCGGTAGAGATTTCGGCTGCAAAGTCATGGGAGACAACCTCAATAGCCAAAGCATGGTAGACGGCGCAAAACTGCTCGAGGACCTCGGCTGCCAGTATGTGATTCATCACATCGGCTACGACGAACGGCGTGGAATCGCGGCGAGTGGTTTACGCATGCCCAGCCCGCTTGATGAGCTTCGTGAAGTCGTCGATGCGGTGAGCATTCCGGTTCAAGCCGTCGGGGGCTTGAGTCTGGATCAAGCCATCAAATGTCCCGAGTATGGTGCCCCCCTTGTCGTCCTCGGGGCTCCGCTGACGATTGACGCCGACGACTTCAAAACCGCTTCCGGTGATCTTGAAGGCTCGCTTAGAATGATCTGCGATGCCATTCACAACCAGGACGTACCGGACTTTCAGTAACTCCCTACGAGGTTGATATGACTTCGCGCTCGGTCGTCAATTTTGCAGCTCAAAAAAACTGCGTTGAAATCCGTGACGTTCCCATACCCAATATTGGCTGCGAAGAAGTACTTCTCAAGGTTTCCCACGTCGGTGTTTGTGGAAGCGATTTGCACCAATGGACGGCGGACCACTCCTGGCCCGTAAATTACCCTGTAATTCTTGGTCATGAATTTGGGGGAACAATTGAGCAAGTCGGCGACAGCGTCAATGGTTGGCAAATCGGCGAGCGCGTCGTATCCGAAACGGCAGCCATCATCGACTCCAACAACCCGATGACTCGCCAAGGACGCTATAACCTCGACCCCACTCGCAAGGGATTTGGATATGGAGTCAACGGAGCCATGACGCGCTATGTCAGTGTCCCTTCCAGAATCCTTCATCGAGTTCCCGAGAGTCTAGCCTTTGAGCAAGCGTGCCTGACCGAACCTTGTTGCGTCGCTTTCAATGCCACGATACGCAACGCCCGAATTGAACCGGGTGATCGAATTGTCGTCCTTGGCCCAGGTACGATCGGAATTCTATGTGCAGCAATGGCTCGGCTGTGCGGAGCAGACGTAGCTCTGGTCGGCTTGGAGAACGATCAAAGGCGTCTTGAGATTGCCAAGACCAGCTACAACTGTGAAACCATTATAGGCGACCCGACCGAATGGGCCTACGATCGTGACGGTTTGGGATGTGATGGAGTCATTGATGCGGCGGGTGTCAGCGCGACGCTTAAAACGGCACTCAAAATTGTGCGTCCAGCCGGGTGGATCAGCAAAGTCGGCTGGGGAAAACAACCGCTCAACTTCAGCCTCGACGCTCTCGTACAGAAAAACGTGAAACTCCAGGGCAGCTTCAGCCACACTTGGGCCATGTGGGAGCGAGTCCTCGTGCTCCTCGGCAGCGGGCGACTGAACGTACAACCTATCATCGGCGGCGTCTGGCCGCTCGAAGACTGGCGGGAAGCGTTTGAGAAGATGCATCATGGCGAAGTCGTAAAAAGCGTCTTGCGTCCCTAACACTTCCTCTGAAAACAACTTCGAGAGTTACCAAAGCGAATATCATGAATCGTCTCGACGAAAAAGTCATCATCGTTACCGGAAGTTGCACAGGCATTGGTAAAGCGATTGCACGTCGATGCGTGGCGGAGGGAGCCCAGGTTGTTATCCACGGCTTGGAAAAGGAATGGGGCGATGCGCTCGTTGAAGAACTTGGCAGCGACAAAGCCGTTCTGCACATCGAGGATCTGACGACCCAGGGTTGCACGAAGCGATTAGTCTCAACTGCGACGGCGAAGTTTGGGCGTTTGGACGCTGTTGTAAACAACGCAGCCTACATTGCGTTTGGAAATATTCACGACACGGACGAAGCTGAGTTTGAGAAAGTCCTGGCCGTCAACACAATCGCGCCGTTCTCGTTGATCAAAGCCGCACTACCCGAACTTTCCAAAACAAAAGGATGTGTCCTCAACATCGGCAGTGTCAACGCCCACTGCGGCGAGCCAAATCTTGTCGCCTACTCACCCTCCAAAGGTGCACTTATGACATTGACCAGAAATCTCGGCGATACGCTGTTCCGCGAAAATGGCATTCGTGTGAATCAGATCAATCCGGGATGGGTACTTACAGAGAACGAAGCCAATCGCAAACGCGAGCATGGATTGAACGAGGATTGGTACAAGGAAGTCCCAACTATGTTCGCTCCCTCCCGTCGGTTGATCGCCCCCGTGGAAATTGCGAATGCTGCCATCTTCTGGCTGAGCAACGAATCCGGCCCTGTAAGTGGCCAAGTCATGGAGCTTGAGCAATATCCACTGCTAGGACGCAATCCACCCAAAGATTCCAGTACCATCAACTAGCATCCATTGCGCTGAGCTCCAAACGAAAGGCCTTCTCGACATGCCTCAACTCGCAGCGTTCCCCAAAGCGTATATGAAGGCACTCTGCAAAGACGGCTCGATGACGGTTTCCGAATGGATTCAACTAGCTGCGACTTTGGACATCGACGGACTTGAATGGTACGCCGGCTTTTTGGAAATGGAAGATCACTCAAACTGGTCTCTGTTTCGCAAACAAGTCGAAGACACTGGCCGTTGCATCCCCATGGTTTGCTGTTCGCCCGATTACACGCATCCCGATCATAGCTTTCGCGCGCAGGAGATCGAGAAACAGAAACACTGGATTCGAATGACTCACGAACTAGGCGGCTCCTACTGCCGAGTCCTCAGTGGGCAACGTCGCCCCGAGCTATCCATTGACGAAGGTGTGCAACTCGCAGTCGACTGTATCCACAGCTGTCTGCCGTTCGCTCGAGAGCGTGGCATCACGCTGATTATTGAAAACCACTACAAAGACGATTTTTGGGAGTACCCGGAATTTGCACAAAAGATGGACGTATTTTGTCAGCTCGTTGAACAAATCGACGATCCGAATTTTGGAGTCAACTACGATCCAAGCAATACTTACCTCGCGGGCGAGGAACCGCTGGATCTGCTTTACCGCATTTCAGATCGAGTCGTTACGATGCATGCCAGCGATCGTTTTCTGGTGGAAGGAACATTAGAAGACTTACAACGTGAAGAAGGCGGTTCAGTCGGATACGCAAAACGGCTAAGCCATGGCGAAGTAGGCAAAGGACTTAATGATTACGATGCGATCTTCAAAGAGCTCAAATCAAAACGCTTTGATGGTTGGATAAGTATTGAAGATGGCGTCGACGGTATTGACCAACTAAAACGGAGCGTAACATTCTTGCGGCACAAAATCGAAGAATATTGGCCGACCTAGTTTCGAAGTAAAGTGGCTCTCCCAATTCAAGGTACCCCATGTCGCTCGTAGACAACTCATCCAGCACCGCGAATCCAGCAGACGAAAAGGCGAGCCATTGGACGGACTCCATTGGCCTGGGAAATTCATGTGCCAGCTGCGGAACTCCCCAAACCGGAAAATTCTGTTCGGAGTGCGGTCAAAAGCAACTCGACGGACGGTTGAAGTTTGGTGAATTGGCCGGCCGACTGATGTCGGAATTTACGAACGTCGAACAAGGGTTGCTGCACACGTTTATCGACTTGATGATTCGACCTGGCATTGTCGCTCGCGATTATATCTGCGGTCGTCAACGCCCCTATGTCAATCCACTAACCTATTTCTTCATCGGTACGGCCGTACAGCTCGTCTCCTTCTTCCTGTGCCAATCGTTACTTCACAATGCAATGCGGAGTCAGATTGCGGAGGCATTCACCCAGTACCCGCCGGACGTGGTGGAAAACCTGAATAAGATGTTTAACGGGGATCCTGCCGTCGGAATCGCCGATTGTTATGTCACTTCAATCCAACAAGCATATACCTACGCTGCAT
>CAYYHV010000101.1:0-19306 GCA_964471695.1 uncultured Pirellulaceae bacterium | reverse complement strand
CAGCCATTGTGTGCGATCGGAAGCCATTGTGAGTTCCAATGTGCTTGTCTAATGGGTCCATTTTGCACACCGACACATCCTGCCTCTTTGGCTTCGATGTCGATGTATCGCATTTCGATTGCCGTGGACACGATTCCATTCAACGGCAGGAAAGACTGGCTGCCACCGCCAATCTCATAAGGTCCGAAACAGTATAAACCGCTACCATCGTGACATTTGAGGAACTGAATCACGTCTTCTGGAAGCGGAAACCCGAGTCTTAATTCGGCATTTGCAAGATCTTCGTCGGATGCTGGACCGGGAAGCGGAGTGTCATCATGGACCATCGACTCAATCACACTCCAGCATTCAGATACGTTTCGCATGCCAATAAACAAGTCCGACGAACGTTAAACATCACCGAAGCCGGGAGTGATGTGGATTTCAGATTCAGCACCGATCCGGCGTTCCGGTGTATGTGGTTGTTAGCTGGATTATTCGGGATTTCGGTCAACGAAGAGATCTAACTGCAATTCGGCGAAGTAATCAAATATCGAAAACGGACCGTTGTCATGGCCGTGCTGCATCTCCGCTTCAGTAATTGGAACGGCATTCATGATGTTGATTCGCGTTTCATTGAACTGGATCGTATCCCAGCCGTCCTCGACAAATGCGGGGTGAAGCAATAGACCACGGCAGCTTGGAAAATATGGTATCGGTCGAGGGCTGTTGATTGTCTGTACCCAGTCGAAGAATGTTTTGTTTGCAAAGGGATAGACGCACAAATTCGCCATGAAGTGTGCAACGGAATTGAGGTCCATTTGTTTTGCAGGGTGGCGGATACTGAAGTGCATTTCCGCTCTATGTTCGGCGTGTTGCATCGGACGGTCGCACATTCCAACAGTTGCGAACGTGGTGATGTCTACTTCTGAGTCGTCCTCCCAGATTAGAACATCGATGCGGGCCGGCCAGCTGTCATCTGGTGGCGGCGGATCATCAAACGTGATCACTGAGTCCGGCTCGCCAAAGTGCTCAACTGTCTCGCGGTAGACGTGACTGACGATCGGAGTTGCGCCCATGTATCTCTTCGCCAGCTAACTTTTAGTTATTGGTTGTACGCGCAGCTAAAGCTCGGTTTCACCCACTTTACCTGCCAGCGAATATCACTCATTCGCTTCAGGCCAATTGTATGGCAACATAGAGAATGGGGTCAACCTTTGGGAAATCTCTAATGAGACCCTTGCAATCTGGGGCCAAACACCTGCCGCTCGTCGAACACTGAATGCAGGTATCGATTCGCCGAAGCGAGTGACTTTGGATGGTGGGCACAGATCGTGTCGCAACGAATCGACTAGCATTCGACGGGAAAACGAAGACCCCAGAAGACTGGGGCCCAATCCGGTTTGCTAAACTGGTCGCTTTTCAAAAAATCAACGATCGGTTTCCCCTCGCCCCCAACCCCTCACCTCCAAAATTCGGAGATGGTTTGATCCTTGTGGAAAACCTTCTTGTCCGAAGTTTCCGGGAGAGGGGAATTAAGTGATCTGGGACTGCTTCCAGGAACTCGGTGTTACTCGGAGACTGGCGATCCTGCACGGCATCCTACCGGGAAGAGCATTTACCGGGGGTCCATATTAGCTTGGCAAAACTCAGTCTCGGCGCCGAATAGGCTCCCAGCCAGCCTCTCGCTGAAGCAGCGGGTTGGGTTACGCTTTGATCGTGTTAGATTGGTGATCAACCACGTTCAACTCGCCTCTTCCCACGAGACCAACGATGCAACGCGTGATCGCCGTCGCCCTATTCTGCGCATTCATCCATCCGATATCGGCTCAGTCCACTTCGCTGCTGGAACAACTCCAACAGCAGTCGCTGACAGAAATCGTTCGACAAGCCATGCAACAAGGCGACGCCCGGCGAGGTGCCCTGCTCTTCCATCAACCGCACATGCAATGCGCTACTTGCCACGCGGTCGACGAGTCTACATCGGCACTTGGACCCAATCTCGCCCAATGGGAAAAACGCGTCAGTCCGGACTATCTGATCGAATCCGTTTTGTCACCCTCCAAATCCATTCGTGAAGGTTACGACACCGTCATTGTCACCACGAACGATGGCAAACAGCTTATCGGCATCCTGCAAGACAAATCCTCCGATCAAATCAGATTGCTCGAAGCCAATCGGAGCGGCAAACCAACGACGATCAGCAAAAACGACTTGGAAGAAATCCAACGATCAACCCAGTCGATTATGCCCGAAGGTCTGGTCAATCAGCTTGCCAATAAAGATCAGTTTTATGATCTTGCTCGGTATCTGATTGATATTGCCGAAGAGGGACCTGAATTCGCCATGTCAATTCAACCGCCCGCCACCCTCACGGCTTTGCCGCCGTTACCGGAGTACGAAAGTCACATCGATCACGCGGGCATGATTGCCGATCTTGATGATGAGTCGCTGAAACGCGGTCGCAAAATTTACAACCGCGTTTGTGCCAATTGCCATGGCACGTTAAACCGCGAAGGGTCGCTGCCAACCGCCCCGAAGTTTGCCTCCAGCCCTCTCAAGAATGGCCACGATCCATTCCGACTCTATCAAACCCTGACGCATGGTCACGGATTAATGGTGGCTCAGCGATGGATGGTTCCGCAACAGAAGTACGATGTCATTCACTATCTGCGCGAAGCATTTTTCCGCAAGCACAACTCGAAGCTCTTCACGAACGCCAATGACGACTATCTCGCGTCATTACCCAAAGGCGATCAGCGCGGCCCAAAACCTGTAAAGGTCGAGCCGTACATCACCATGGATTATGGCCCGTCATTGAATCACACCTACGAGATCACACTTAACAACTCCGGCGATCAGATTGGCCGTGACCTTGGGCGTTCTCCCAAAGCCGTTGATCCCTGGGCCAACCCGGACAAATATTGGAAGCCGGGTGAAGCTCCGAACTACGCTTACAAGGGCATCGCCGTGCGACTGGATTCAGGACCCGGCGGCATTACTCGCGGCTCGCAATGGATGGTTTACGACCATGACACGATGAACGTCCAAGCCGGATGGTCTGGCAACAGCTTCATCGACTATTGCTGCATCCAGTTCGACGGACGGCACGCTGTCCACAATCGTCTAACAGGCGACATCCAGTTCGAGAATCCAGTCGGTCCGGGCTGGGCAAAACCAGGCACGCGAGATTTTACGGACCCACGACCGCTCGGACGCGATGGACGTCCCTATGGCCCTTTGCCACGCGATTGGGTCAAGTACAAGGGACTGTTCCATCATGGGTTGAAAACACTTCTATTTTATACCGTGGGTGATACGATCATCATTGAGCTGCCAACGATGGCGAATGCTGGCTCGCCAATCTTTGTTCGGCAGTTCAACGTCGCGGCAAGCGAAGAAACGCTATACCTGCGGCTTGCTCCGGAACGGGCTCACGCCAAAGTGGTCGGGGAAGCTGCCGAAGTTTCGACGCTCGATGGTTTTGTGACACTCTCCATTCCACCGCACTCGTCCACGATCGAATTTAGCGTCGCGATCTCTCGCGATCCGATCGACAATGCCGACTTGCCAGCAGTGCCAGGCGATTTGTCTCGGTTCACTCAAGGTGGTCCGCCCCGCTGGGTCGAACCCGTGGTAACGGAGATCAAAACGGTTCACAAAGACAAGTTCCAAGTTGACCGTTTTCCCCTACCAAGAAACAATCCGTGGAACGCCCAAGTCCGCACGACTGGCCACGATTTCTTCGCGGACAACAATCGCATGGCCGTCTGCACATGGGACGGCGATGTCTGGGTGGTCGATGGAATCGCCCAAGACCACGGCAAGTTGAATTGGCGACGCATCGCCAGCGGGATGTTCCAACCCCTTGGTTTGAAGATTGTCCGGGATGAAATCTATGTAACTTGTCGGGACCAACTCGTTCTGCTGCGAGATCTGAATCAAGACGGAGAGACCGACTTTTACGAATGCTTCAACAACGATCATCAGGTCACTGAGCACTTCCACGAATTCGCCATGGGGCTGCAGTCGGATGAGCAAGGCAATTTCTACTACGCAAAGAGTGCACGCCATGCCAAGCGAGCCGTCGTCCCGCATCACGGAACGCTTTTGAAGGTCTCTCCTGATGGTGAGTCCACGGAAATCGTCGCCACCGGTTTTCGAGCCGCCAATGGAGTCTGCTTGAATCCCGATGGCACGTTCTTCGTTACGGATCAGGAAGGACATTGGAATCCCAAGAACCGTGTCAATCATGTCAGCCCAGGTGGGTTCTATGGCAACCTCTACGGTTACACTGACTCGCGCGACGCATCCGATGATGCGATGTCTCAACCGCTTGTTTGGATCACGAACGATTATGATCGCTCGCCCGCCGAATTGCTTTGGGTACCAAAAGACAAGTGGGGGCCATTGGGCGGTTCGCTGCTAAATTTATCTTACGGTTATGGTCGCGTTTATGTCGTTCCGCATGAAGTCATCAATGGGCAAATGCAGGGCGGTGTCAGCCGCTTCCCTATCCCCGATTTTCCGTCTGGATTGGTGCGTGGCAGGTTCCATCCTTCGCGTGATGAGCTTTATGTGTGCGGCATGTTCTCGTGGGCTGGCAGTCAGCAAGAGCCCGGTTGTTTCCATCGCATCGCGTACGTCGACGAACCAGTACATCTACCGTTGACGCTTAAGGCGCGCAAGTCGACGGTTGAATTCTCATTCAGTGATCCGATTGATCGCGAATCGGCTGAGAACCCAGAGCACTACTCCGTCGAGTCGTGGGATTTGAAACGCACCCCCAACTATGGGTCGAAGCACTACAACGAACAAGAACTGGATATCACTGACGCGAAGCTAAGCGACGACGGCCGCACCGTGAAGTTAACGATCCCCGATCTCGCGCCTACGTGGGGCATGGAGATCAGCTATGAGCTCAAAGGGAAGAATGGTCGTGCCTTTGAGGGTGAGATACACAATTCGATCTACCACTTACCGTGACTCGCCGTCCACACTTTTCCAGGCGTTGGAATTCCAAAAGAAAACGGACGAAACCATTGCTGGCCTCGCCCGTTTTCGCATCAACTATCCAAGTCGATTAAGCTGCGTTCAACTACTTGTCGTTTACTTGATCTTTCAACTCGTTGACGTCGGCTTGCAGCGACTTGACGGCCTTCATCAACTCCTCGAGAACCGAGTTAGTTGCCGTCGCATCCGACTTCGTGACTTGGACTTCCACCTCAGTCTCGACATCGACGTCTAACATCTCACGTAATTTGTCGGTCTGACCGGCTTTGTCCATGCGCTCAATTTGAGCGATCATTTCCCGGGCCACATCCGACAATTCACCGCGAGCCTTGCGCTTGACTTCGCCCCGTTCATTGGCCGCAGCCATCTTGCGTTGGAGTGACTCCATCTCTCGCTGCCGAGCCTGCATGGCTTTTTGCCGCAATTCCATCTCACGAGCCATCTCCTTACGAGCTTTCTGCAGTTTCTTTTCGGCTTCCCGCTGCATCTCTTGAGCACGGCGCGTATTCTGCTCCGCAATGCGAGTCATCATTTCCCGGGCTTCGTCCAGCTTACGAGCCAAATCGTTTTGAGCTCCCTCGACTTCACCCGTCGCCTGGGCCTTCATCTCTGCCAATTTGGATTTTAGTCCTTCAGCAATATCGCGATGCTTGACCACAAAGTCATCGTCTTCCGCCAAATCTCGAATGGCACCCAACGCATGGTCGATCGTATCACCAATCGTGTTTTCCAAATCCTCGACGTCTTCCCATGGAATGTCTTTGACCTTTTTGCCACTCCTTACGATCTGATCGTAGAGCTCTCGCAACGGCATCTTGCTGAGCATTTCAAGATTTCCACGGATGACTTCTTCCAATTCATCTTCGTCCAGTTCAATCTCGTTTTCGCCAGCGCCCTTCATGCGACTGGCCCATTGCTCCCAGCGGTCCGAATACTCGTTCGACCAATTTTCCCATTCGCCTTCGTGAGATTCAGCCCATTCTTCCCAGCCCTCACTGAACTGCTCGGCCCATTTTTCGATGCGCTGACCGACTCGTTCACCGAAGTTCTCCAGATGAACCTCCAGCTGCTCGGCTTGGCCTTCCATCCGTTCTGCAAAGCGTTCCGCCCATTTCTCTGCGGCTCGCCCCAAGGCTTCAATCTTTTCTTCGTCGATTCTCACTTCCGACTCCTCTCCATCAATATTGATCTCGAGCTTTACCGTTTGGTCGTCGTCACCGGCCAAACCTTCGAGCTCAGAAACGATCTCCGTGCGAATCGCCTTGGCGCTGTCTTCACCGAAGTGTTCCTTCAGTTGCTCGCGGGCTCGCTCGATCGTTTTCATCGTCTTGGTCGGGCTGCTGGATTTTGATGCTGATTTGATGGCTTCTTTGAATATCTTGCGAAGCTTATTCTTCCCATCTTCATCAAGCGACATCTTGGACTCGATCGCGTCTTCGATCTTTTCAAGATCAATGCTTTCCAAGATGTCCTTTAGCGAAGCCGATTTGACATCGATTTCAATTTTTTGACCATCGACTTCCCCCCATCCTTGAGGTGAGGCCGTCGCCGGCATAACCATGAGTCCTCCGGCAAATACTCCTAATGCGAGCAGATAGGACTTCATCAAACGTCTCCCTGAAAATGAATGTCATGCCACGACTCACCACGTGGAGTTGAGTCTATATGGCCCGTATTCGTCGACTACAGACGATTCTTGACCGGTGATTCGAAAAATCAGCCAAATAGGCTAAAGAACCGTGTCAGTTGCGGCTTAACCACATCCAATCGCCGAGTACACTCCAGGCGTACCAAGAAACAACCACTGGAATTACGAGAGAAAGTAGCAGCAGTGGCATTGCGCTGCTTCGCGGCATGCCATGAGCCACTTTAGATAGAAAGGCCGCCGCCCCGCTCAACAAGGGAAACACTGTCACAATCAGTGTCGGAGCAATACCGGGGAGAAAGGGACCGAAAGTAAGTCGGTAAGGCGTTTCGTCGCCAGTAATCGTCACCTGAGTATCCAGGAACCAGATGCCGATACCGAAAGAGACGGAAACCGCAATCGCACAAAGCAACATTCTCCGCAACATCAGAGCCCAATCAAATCTTGAACTCTGCTCATTCACAGAAGTTTACCTTGCTGATGTGCAGTCTCGATTACTAACTAAAGCACTCTTCCACAGCAAACTTGATCAGACGTTCCAGACATGGCCCGTCAATCGGTGGAGTCGGCAAGACTTCGCCGAGCACTCGATCCGTGTTGGACCGATCAAACTGAGGCTCTTCTTCCCAATAGGCTTCGAATGTCGAAACGTAATCGTAGAACAGTCGCTCCATCTCTGTTCGTTCGCTCTCGTCGATATCGCGTCCCACGAACTCGACGCCTTCGTAGTCGAAGTACTGGCCCAGCGATTCCACGATGAAACGCGAAGTAATCGGTTTGTCTGGCGTGAGGTTGTACGTCGTGCCGTGATGCTCAGGATGCGTCACAAGGTAAACGATCGAATCGGCAATCCAATCCACCGTGACGATGTTGCGAAGTTCATTCCCGGTAAACCGCAATCGGAATGGCAACTGAACCGTTCCGGTGTTTCCCCCCGAACGCAACGTCTTCATGATTTGTGTATTGAATTGGATGTAGTGATACAGTCCAAAATCAGGAGCCGTTGTGAAGCCGGTTCGGGAATCGCCCACAACCAACCCAGGACGATAAACAGTGAGCGACTTCAAGAAGTCAGCACCGCGAGTCAACTTCTCGGCTTCGACTTTTGAAATCTGATAATCGTTAACAAAGTCCTGCCCGACATCCAGCTCGTGCTCGTAACATCGGTCGGTACGTGCTCCCGAGATGTAGGCAGTCGATACATGATGGAATTCTTCGATGCCTGCGAATTTGCAGACGTCAAGCACATTTTGCGTTCCACCAATGTTGCTGCGATACGGATCTTTGGTTCGATCGCCCTCAGGTGCGTGAAATCGAATCGACGCAGCGTTATGGAGAACGGCTTTGCAGTTCTGCTCAAACCAGTCGAGAGCGGAATCGTCCAACCCCAGCATTTCGGTGCCAAGGTCACCCGTAAAACAGATTGGTTTGGGAAGCTCACGACCCTCTTCTTTTTCAAAACCCGCCACGATCTTGTTGATCCGGTCACTTGCCGACAAGTCATCCTTGCCTCGAGCGACCACAACAATGGGCACGTCTTGCTTAAGAAAACGGCGAAGCATGTACTGGCCGATGAACCCCGTCGCACCGGTTAGCAACAAATACTTCTTCATTTCTATCTTCCTAACCTCCAAATAATTGTGGAGTGGTCCCCAGCCGATCCTTCGACCCAGCCAAACCACCTATACCCCGTAAAGTTAGAAAAATGGTGCAAATTTTGCAAGTCCAGCCGTCTTGGCCAGATGGGTAAATAGGGCACCATTCGCATTCTTATTGGTCGGTAGCTTTCCGTTTTTCCTTCTTTTTCTTCATTGAGCCACCAAAGAACGGCAACTTTGGAATAGAGCTTTTATCGTCCATGTCGAAAGCTACCTTCACGACGGTTCTCATATGAAGACCGGATTCATCGAGACTGGCTGCCATATCTAATCCATGCCACCACTTCATCAACGCGGGATCATACCCCTCCAGATCGTCTGCAATCAGCGATTGATCCGACCAAGCCGTTGATTGCCACGTTCCACCACACGAGTCCTGCTGGTGTTCATAGCTTCCGTCGAGCGGGCACACAGGTTCCATTCCCACCAATGTTGCGACCAATTCACTCCCATCGGCTGGATCGACTCCTAACAGATTCGCCCAGCGATGGAAGCGTTGTACATTCTGCACCGAGCCCCGCATTGCCCGTTTGGCTGCTTCCGATTTTACAAGCAACTCCAGCGTCGAACCGCGCAAGTCGCCAACATGTACCCACACCTGTCCCGGGCGTTCCGTCGGTTCCATTGCCAAAGCCTCGGGCAAGTCGGAGATTAACTGCCGATCCCATGCGATCGCGGCGTGAGACGGGTATCGTCGTCCAATCAAATCGAAGGGCCCGTACCAATATTGGCTATCCCCTACGGCTGTTGCTGGGCGCCACCACGCTTGGTTAAAAACATGCGTACCGGGTTGGACCGTCAAATAGGCTGGCGCGTGTTTCGCCATGTCGAGATAGTCCAACAGCTTCATGGGATTCTTGACGGGCAGTGGTTCACCATTAAAGAGCGTCAGACTCAACCGGGCATCCGACGCAACACCTCCCCAAGCTCCATCGGTAATGCATTGGATGTTTACCAGCGCCTTTTCGTCAACCACATTGCGTTCGAATTTTGGATTCCCCAAAACCCCACCGGCAAGTCGCGCGCTTTTGGGGTGAATCGGATACACACGCATGTCAATTTCCAACTCATCGTCAGTACGCCCCTTGCGGCGTCGAATCCGTATACTCAAGGGATCCAGACACGCTGACTTGCCTGTGTGCCGTCGTACAAAATCCTGATACGCCGCCAACTCTTTCTCAGTAACAGACGTCACTTCCATGTCGGGGATCGGTAAAAACGACCCAATCGCACCCCGATGACTGTCCACAAACCGTGTCCCCTCCCACACTGGTGTCGTGCCATCTGAACGTTGTCCAAATTGCGGTGGAAGGAGTTCCAATCCTTGAAGCTGCGGCACAAGATCCTGATCCGGATCGATCAGCAGCGTATCCAGCCCACCAGCCACCGCGGCTTTCTGTTCAACGACCACAGTCCTTCGTGCGACCTCTAATAACGTCAACTCCTCGCGTGACCGGACTCGACGCATTAACTCGATCAACCGAGCCGGTTGAGCCACCGCTTCTCGATATTCTGCGGAAAGATAGACAGAGACGGTATCGCTTTTCTCGAACGGCATGAGTTCCCGCAGTTTGCGAAAATTCGGCAGGTTTGCCAGCGAGTTGCCTTCACGCGTGGCGACGAAATCTTGAACAATCTGTCGACAGTTTGTAATCAGATGAAACTCACCATCCTGAAGATGGAATGTACGGATGCGATTGTCGGGTGTTGAAATTAACGAGACCTTCTCACCGGCAATGGTCAAAATTTCTTCTGTCGCACCGGCATCTTGAAACTTATCCAACACCTCCTGCCGCTGGGCAACAAGGCCCTGATCCAACACCTTTCCACGCGAGCGGATAATGACTCCAAGAGCCGCACCATCGGAAAGAAACATGTCTTTGCCAATCAGCGCTACATCGGAAATCAACCGGTCACCAATCAAGTCAGCCATTGGCAGTTCTTTGATCGCGAGTTGCGATTGAATTCTGGCATTCGCATCATTGCGAAACCCGTTGAGCGTGACCAACCGCAGCAGTTCTTCGCCCTTTGCTTCCAGCAATCGAGTCGTCCATAGCATGTTCGAGTATTTGCCGAAGCGAACGTAGAAGCAGTCGCGGGGCACACGACTGGCAATCTCCTCGACCTTTACGTCGACTTCCGGGTCCTTCGCATAGGGAATTGTCCATTGCATAGCTTCCGGCACTGGCAATTCGGCGATCCCGCGACTGCAATGATCGAAGGCCACTGCTCGAGCCATATCCGGTCGAGATTTTACCATTCCCATTGAGAGTCCACTGGACGAGGGCAAACGAAATGGGCGCACGGCGGGATGACGATTGATCCCCATCCGCCAAATTCCCATCCCGGCCAAGTAGTTCTCAACCGGACGGGGTCGTCCCAGCTCGTCGACACGTTCGTTCAGTGGTCCCCAAATATGTTTCCACCATAGCCTGGCCAAGCGTGCATGCTTGAGCGGACGATTCAATTCAGGTGTCACCGTTACGCTTCGCTTCTCGGCACCTTGAATCTCAAACGTCAACGGCTGGTTCCCGGCAAACAAAAAGGCAAACGTGGCTCGCGCTGGAGCGCCGTGTTCATCGCCTTCCAACCGCGACGCCATGCGTTGCAGCAGCCCCGGAAATTCAAGCACGGGATAGATCAGCCGACCAGTGGGTTCGACAATCCGAATCGAACGGCATTGCCACATCCGGACGTCTTCGTCCTCGAGGGAAAAAGTCACTTCCCCCACGCCAAACGGCTGACCAGCAACCGCGCGGACTCTGATCGTCGCGGCGGCTTGCTGCGACGCGCAAGCGATCACCATGCCGATTAAGAGTAGTTTCCCATACCAACCTAGACGTTCCATCATCCAATCCTCGATTTCGTCGACATCAAGTGGAAGACTTCAAGGCGCCATGCCTCAGGGGATATCCGTCGGCTTCCACTGACCGCAGTATAGAGCAACCCCGCCGTCGAGTTCATCTCCAACTCGACCAAGGCCATTTGGGCGCGTATAAATCCATTGGCTGCGGCCAACGACAGATTCGATCAACTTCCTGATCGCAACACCCACCATCCCTCTTCTTGGAAATCCCATGAACCCTCCGCCCATCAGTGGTGTATCCGAGATCGTACTCAGCGTCAGTGACTTGCCGAAGATGCGAGATTTTTATACGCAGGTTCTCGGATTTAAAATCCATAGCGAAGTATCGCTGGAAACGGCCGAGCCCAACCCGGCTGGCGATCCTACCATTACCTTCCTGACAATTTGCGAGACTCCGACACCACTCAGTCGCGGAGGTCATCCCCAGATGTTGGTACTGATAGATTACCAACGCCACGTTCACGCGAAAGCGCGTTTCGCCGGACATGACGTGACTCGTTCCACATTGAATCATCTGGCTTTTGAAGTACCGCCCCAATCCTTCGACGAACACATCGCTCACTTGAAGGAGCGAAATATCGAGTCGACAACAACCGAGTTCCCAGCTTTGAGCGCAAAAGCCGTCTTTTTCCGAGACCCGGAAGGAAATGTGCTGGAACTAATCTGTCATGTTTCGCCGCAGTGAACTTACCCACCAAAGCAATCCGACTCCCATGAGCAACATGCCGGATGGCTCTGGGACGACTCCACGGTTGTAAGATAGTCGCTCTTCACCAAAGAAGTCGCGCCAAACCTGATAGTCTTCCATGGAAACCAATCCTGGAGTCGTATCGCCTGGTAATAAGACTTCACCACCTAGATTGTCCCGCCAAATGGTAAAGTCCGCTGCATCGACAATGCCATTTCCCGAGTAGTCGCCAGGAAGAAAAATCTCGCCGGCAGTCAACCATGGCTCGAGCATATCCATCGCTGGCCGATCCTGACCGTTGCCAGTGGGCTCCAGCGTGAACTGATACTCACCCCACCATGGCCCGGCTGCCCACCATGACCACCCCATCCAAACGTCGTCATTGCCTTCAACGTAGGACAGCATCGCCTCAATGGCTTCGTCACCAATTCGTGAACCACCATTGCCTATGGTTGAGTTCGCGACGGCAAACTCGCCGAGATAGCCCCTGAGATTGTTATCCTTCATCCAATCCGTGAATTGCACCAGTCGATCGCGTCCGATGGTCTGATTCACAATCTGTGATGTTCTACCGCTGGAATCTCCATCCAGGTACTGATGCACTTCGAACGCCATGTTATTCAGCGGATCAACGACATCTAACATGAGCCGCGCATTCGGCGTCCCATACCAATCCTGATTCCAACTGTGTGCTCCCGACCAGCCATTGCCCGGAACCATAATCAGGTTTTTGGCTCCCGTCATACGAATCTCAGTGATGGCTTCGTTCGCCGCACTCAACCATTGCTCCGACGGCATGTTGTTGGGCTCGTTCATCAGCCCAAAGACGACCCGTGGGTTGTCTTTGTAGTGACCGGCCAGACGGCTCCAGAAATCGGCAAAGTCGCTGTTGCTGACGTCATTACTACCAATCAAGTCGCCATAGTATCGGGCGTAGTTATGCGGATCTAATACCACGTGGGCGCCCTGCCCAGTCGCATAGTCCACAAAGGAATCCATGCGAGCCAACTCTGTCGTGTTCAGGTTCGCGTTTTTCGCGCGTTGCAGTCGCTCCCAGCGAAAAGGCAACCGAAACGTATTCATCACCTTCCCCATGAAGTAGTCGACTTCACCCGAGTTGGGATACGTGTAATGTTGATTGAAATTCCCAGGCAAGCTACCTTCGCCGAACTCGGCACCGGCCAGGCTGACGCCGCGAAACGCAATTTCAGCATTGCCGTGGTGGGCAAACGCCAGAACGATAATCAGTGCAATAAACTTCTTCATCTCTCCCCCAAGAATTCAATCCAGCGAACTCCAACTCGCAGGGTTCTATTATGCCCTAATCTCCGTTTCCTGTCCGAATAACTCCGAAAGTGAGTTTATCGCAGCGGTATGTGCCTTTCTCACGGTTTCACCAAGTCGGCCACCCGCCTGAATCGCACCGGAATCGCATCTTTCGGCGATATACGGTGACCTAGAATACGAGCATCGGTCAACAGAATTTGGCCGCAGCCGTACGTCGACGAGCTCAATCGGGTCGTTGAGACGTTCGACGCTCCAAGACGTGGTGACTTACCGTCGGCTAGAGCCCCATCGCTCACCGTTCGGACGCTCACCGTTCGGACGCTCACCGTTCGGACGCTTGCTGCCCGGACGTTTGCGGATCGAGTCGTTGGTGGCAGATCAGGAGAAGAGCGCAGAAACTGGGTGCGCCTTGACCAACTCACGGGGTTGGTTCAAGTGATTCATGACCATGGTTTCCGGATTGATGCCGAAGGCATGGTAAATCGTCGCCAGCAACTCACCAGGATGCACCGGAGCCGATCCCGTTTCGTCTGATTTGCCGTGGACATATCCACGCTTAATTCCTGCACCTGCGACAAGCCCTGTGTAACAATATGGCCAATGGTCACGCCCATCGTTGGAGTTACTATTCCCGGACGTGCTGACGCCACGTTGGGGACTGCGTCCGAATTCGCCGATCGCGACCAACAGGGTTTCTTCCATCATGCCGCGTTCCTCCAGATCGGCAATCAACCCGCTCAACCCGTTATCAAACATCGGAGCCGACTGGTTCTTCATTCGCTTGCTAAGATCCTTGTGCTGATCCCAACTGTGATTGTCACTATTGGCGACTTTCGGCCAGATGACTTCGACCACGCGCGTTCCCGCCTCAATCAAGCGTCGAGCCAACAAGAGACTGTCTCCGAACGTATTGCGACCGTACGATTCGCGCGTCGCCTCCGTCTCTTCGCTCAGATTGAACGCATCACGGGCTCGGCCCGATACCACGAGATCGAGCGCCTGTTCGTAGTGGCGATCCAACTTGAATTCTTCCACGGCCTTGTCGATCTCTGGCATTTGGGCATTGATTAGTTCTCGCAATCGGGCTCGACGACGCAAGCGAACCGAAAACACCTCCGGTGGCAACTGCAAATCGTCAATCTTGATCCGAGTCATCTTCGCCATATCCATGTCGCCACCGTCAGGATAAAGCGTATACGGATCGTAAGCCTTGCCAAGGAAGCCCGCTGTCCCTCCCTTACCAACCACGTTGCTCTCCTGAAGCGGGCGAGGCAACATCACGAACGGCAACATCGGTACTTCAATCGGCTTCATGCGAACCAGATGCGAACCAAAGTTGGGAAAGTCCTTGGGAGTCGGCGGCTCCAATTGTCCCGACGGACTGACCTTGTCCGTCGTATAGCCCGTCATCATCTGATAAATCGCCGCGGTATGATTGAACAAACCCACGGGCGTATAACTCATGGATCGAATGAGTGTGTACTTGTCGTTCAACTGAGCCAAGCGAGGCAAGTTTTCCGTGTACTTGATGCCTGGAATCTTGGTCGAAATCGGCTTGAACACGCTTTGCACATTGTCCGGCACATTCTCCTTCGGATCCCACAGGTCCAAGTGACTGGGTCCACCTTGCAGATAAACCAGAATGATATTTTTGGCTTTGCCCCATCCACGCCCGCCACCGGCAGTCGCTGCCGACGCGGTTTGCAGTTTGAACATCGAGCCTAGCGACAACCCGAGCATACCCGTGGTGCCTACACGAAGAACATCACGTCGCGTGACCTTGAGCGCTTTATCACAAAGGTCTCTGCCCGGTTTTCCAACGATTCGAAACATGGTTCCGGTCCTGTAGTTTGTGTGGGTGTGTTTCTGCGACAAATTTTCTTGGCGAATCAATGATTGAACAAAAACGCCGGGCTGTTGATCAGCGCCCAGGCGACATCCTGTGCAGCCGTGATCCGCTTTCGTTCCAGTTGAGTCTGGCTGAGTTTCACGTCACTCTCCAAACGAGTCAGAATTGCGTCCGGTGGGACCGGCATACTGACTCGCTTTAACTTCTCACGCAGCCTGACAATCTTGCCATCAATCATCAGAGGCTTTTTGGCTTCAACCAGTGCCGACTGCAATTCAACAATCTTTGGATCACCTCGTTTGAATGCCGACAGCAGCGCCCCACGAGTCTCTTTGGACCATTTACCTTCTGGTTTGGCCAACTCGCCGAGAAGTGGTTCATTCAATCCCAATCGGACTTTGCCATGTTGCTTACTGACTGAGATTTGAAATCGCCCGATCTGATGTTGGGGATCGTAAGTCTGGTACAGTTTGACGCGTATGAGCGAGCCGCCGTCATAACCGGAGGGTAGCTTTAGTTGGAACACAGCCCAATTGGGTTTGCTGAGATTTCCGCCCAGAGCCCAGCCCTTGTTGTCGTTGTTCTTCTTATCAAACGAGTTGGCAACGGGATAATTTCCCTGCTCATGATTCGCAACAGCCGAATGGACTTCGATCGTCTGCCAATCCTTGGGGCGATCAGGATGGGCAATCGCGAATTCGAACTCAGTCAGCACGAGGTTTCCATTGGCCTCCGCCAAACCCGGCCCTTTTTTGGGCAACGAGTCGTGCGGCATCAACTCCAGGCGGATAGCAGCGATCCCAGTCAGATCAGTACGACTGATGACGGTGTAAATGTCCTTGCCCGTCTTGTTCCTCTTTACCACGACCGAACGATCCGACTGAATTGCAGCTTCTCGTCCGACCTTGGAACGAAAGCGATTCACGAGTAACGGATGCCAATGGACTTCGTGCATTTGACGGTTCTTCCATGCCTGGAAGCCACCGTTCTCGGTCTCGTACGTCTTCAACGCTTTGGCGGCTGCCGCAATCTGCTTCGCGTGCTCTTCCTCGCGTTTGGCAAGCTCAGGGTCCAGTTCCTTGATCGCCGCGTCGAGTTTTTCACTAACTTCGGAAACGAGCTTCGTACGGAGCGATTCTTTTTTCGCCACTTCCGCCTTCGCAATACCTGTCCGATCGTCCCGCTGTTTTACCAGCGCGTTGTGATCTTCTGGGACAAGTCGAAACGCGTCCAATGCAACTTGAATTTCGTCCGGAGTCGGGGGGCGATTCAGGATCCGCATAAACAACTCACCGATGACTGCTGCGTTGTCAGGTTCCGATTCTACGAGCGTCTGGACTGCGTTTTTCTGATTGTGAATGGCTCGGGACAAGTCGGGCCCGCTGACGAGTGCCAACACGCTGCCCAACTGCAAATCGTTGGCTCGCTCGCATTCACACGCACTCTCACGAACAGGTCTTCCCAGGGTCGACAGAAATCCGCTCGGCAACTTGGCTCCGCTATCCGGCAAAGCCGCCGCCCGCGTCCCCGGTTCGACTCCGGGAATCATCAAGGGGCTGCCCGTCACAAAGTGAATCGAATCGAACAACACTTCGGCTGGCAGCCGTCGTGCCTTGGCATGCGAATAATTAATCTTGTCATCTTGGTTGTAAGGATTGGTTTCCACGGACAACTGATACGCCCGCGACTTACAAATCGTCGCCAACACCTTGCGGGTATCGAAACCACTCTCCACAAACTCGTGACGAAGATGTTCCAACAGAGCCGGATTCGACGGCGGATTGCCTGCGCGAATATCATCCAGGGGTTCGATCAAGCCGACTCCCATGAGATAGCCCCACAACCGGTTTACATAACTGGTCGCGAAATAGGGATTGTCGGACGATGTGATCCACGCCGCTAGCTGTTGTCGCCGAGTCGCCTTTTCGTCACAGTCGTGTGAACACTCGAACGGAAACTCCGGCGGAGCCACCTGACCGGTCCGATCATGTTTGACTTCGCCCTCACTGGCATCTTTAACAATTTCATAAAGCGGCTTGGCGCTTTCCACGGCCGAGCCACCAATCTTCTTGTCGCCCGATTTGGGGTCCTTCTCCAATTGGACTTGGGCAAAGTAAGCGGCCGTCTCGTAATACTGGTCTTGAGTCCAACGTTCAAACGGATGGTCGTGGCACTTGTTGCAGTTGAAGCGCGTCGCCAGAAAGAGATGCGTCGTATTCTCCATCGTGTCCTGCGGGTCACGATGAATCTTGTAGTACGAGGCCGCCGGATTTTCCCGATTCGAGCCCGAAGCGGTAAGAATGTCGTGTGCGAACTCGTCATACGGTCGATTGGCTGCGATCTGATCTCGAATCCACTTGCGAAAACTCTTTGCGCCTTCGACGCCGAGATACTTACGATTTACCTGCAACAGATCCGCCCACTTGTTAGCCCAATGGTCAATGAATTCCTCATTGCCGATTAAAGTATCAACCAATGCATCGCGTTTCACACGAGTCGGCCGTTTATCGCCGAGGAACTCGCGCACTTTGTCAGCCGTAGGTGGCAGCCCGGTCAAGTCGAGGTGCACGCGCCGCACGAAGTCCGCATCCGAACACAGTCCCGAGGGCCGAATCTTCATCCGCTGCCATTTGCCGGCGACCAACTCGTCCACGGTGCCCCATGACTCCGGCGTCTCCCATGCAAATCCCTCTCGATCACCCATCACCGTGAGCGTTGTCGCGGTAAACGCGCCTTCGTATCTCGCCAGCACCGGAGATTCGCCCCGTCGCGAAGCCGTCACCACCGAGCCGTCGACCGAGGCAATTTCAGTATCGCTAATCTCAATGAAGGCTTCACGCGTAACGTCCCGAATCGATCCATCGTCGTAGGACGCAACGACTCGCATTTGTTGCCGATCAGCCGTTCGAGCAAGAATTGGATTCGCGGGCAACAGCTCGACCGAGGCGACTCGAGCGCCCTCGAGTTTCAACCTCGCACCCGACTGTATCCAGTCATGAATCAGCCGATAATACTTGCCATCTTTGTCGATCAACTTGCCGCCCGTGTGCGCCACAAAGCCACCGGGCTTTAGCAACATCAGACTGTCCGACGGTGAGGCGAGATTTGTTCGACGAGCCGCCATATCGTCCGTAAACGAACGCACGTCAAAGATCGGATCATAACCACGAAGCGACAATTTGAACCCATTCTTACCCGTCGCTGAACCGTGACATGTTCCTTGATTGCAGCCTAAGCGAGTCAATACCGGATTCACATCGTGCACAAAATCAGGCGACCACGTTTCCGGGAGTTCCACGGTAATAGGTATCGTTACCGTCTTGTCGCCCAGGGACACATCCAACGTTGCCTGCCCGCTTCCAACGACTTGTATGAAGGAACCGTGGACTGAGGCCACCGACGTATCGCAGGTACAAATAACGTCCTGAGTCACATCAATCGTGGAACCGTCTTCAAGTTTGGCCAACGCAACCAGCTGCACGTAATCCGTTGGAGCCCGAAACTCAATTCGCTCTGGCGAGACGCTTAACGTGAACGAACCCTTCGGCGGCTCTCGCCGATCAAGCGATTTTTGATCAACCGGCGGGAACTGCCATTGGCTGGAATCTGCGACCTTGTCGGTCGACTGAACTTGAACAGGCCTCATTTCTGTCACAAGCTCACCGGATTCGGAATCGTAAAAGCGAAGAATCCCGTCGGCTCCGGATGCTACGATGCGTCCCCGTTCAGGATGGAACGCTACCGCATAGATGCCAGTCTCGCCGATGTCGACTTTGGCAATTTCTCGAACGTCCCTCGTATTGTACTCCTCAACCTTCTTTTTCTCGTCGCCGTTCCACTGCGTCGGTTGTTTGCTCAGAATCTTCTTCATCTCTTCTGGCAAACTGGTATCAAATTCGTACGAATACACGCGGAGATGGCCTTCGCCATTGAGGCTGCTGCCCGCGGCCAATCGTTTTCCATCGGCGGAGACATCCACGGATTGAATACGCCCAGGCATTGCCGGCATGACTTTGATAAGATTTGCGTCATCTCCGATGACGCGTTTTGTCAGCCGATTGGTTCGATAGATTTTGGCGATACCATCAGCGCCGCCAATCACGAACTCATTTCTTTCGGGATGCATCGCAATGCTGGCGATGCCGCCTTTGAGGACACCAGGCGTGATCGAAGTGACGTTATCGATGAAACGTTGGGTCTTTACATCTGTCAGTTTGCATGACATATCGCGACCGACAGAAACCAATTGCAAACCATCAGGCGAAAATACAGTGTCCCGAATCCAATCGTCGTGGGCTCCTTGAAACAAACGCTGCTCGCC
>CAYYHV010000100.1:14888-19438 GCA_964471695.1 uncultured Pirellulaceae bacterium | reverse complement strand
AGTGCTTGGAAGAGGCCCTTAGCCGGGGGCTGTGCCATAGAGATCAAGGGTTGGGCGTCCACCGAATTTCGAGTAGAGCGCCCGAATCTGAGCATAACCGTGCGGCATCGTGTATTGACTCGGAGCCTCTGCCGCTTTGATGCCCAGTTGGTAAATACCGTCCGTCGGAACTTCAGGCAGTCCAAGAGTACTTTCGGTTCCCGTTGCTACCAGGATGGTGGCGAATTCCTCAGCGACGTCGCCTGCCTCAGATTTGCCGAGCAACTTGAACCGATTGGGGGTTATCTCGTCGGGATCAAATACCTCATCGTCGTCGAGCGATGCCTCTTCTTCCGACTCGTTCGATTCGTCAATCGGCTCAATGGATTCAATCGACAAAATCTCGCACTCGGTCTTCACGCGACCACGCAGGAGATCAGATTGAGAAACCGGGAGCAGGTAATGTTCCAGCCATTGGGCGGCTGTAATGACCGTCCCCGTTGGTAATGGACTGAAGTCACGAATCTGCGCTCGCAACGCCTGCAAGCCGAGTGAAGTGACATTGAATTCGTACGGTTTGTCCAATTCGGTGTCGCCTTGTGCGACGATTCGATGCGCCACACTCTCCTTTTCGAAGACGGTTACGTCGTATCCCAGATAGCGACCGTACAATGCGGCTTCCAGTCCGATAGGGCCGGCGCCAATGATTCCGATGGACGATGGTGGATTGATGATTTCGGACAAAGTGGTCTCTGAGTTAAAAAGTTTCGGAGCTAATTGCGGTTCACGGAAAACAGTTCCAGATTGTAATTCGTCGTTTCGTCGCACATAAGTTGAGCCATCACGTGTGCGGTTGCTGGCGCAAGGAAAATACCACTGCGGAAGTGCCCTGTCGCAACGAACAGGTTTTTGCGCTCGGCGGCTTTGCCGAGAATCGGCCAACCATCGCCGGTGCCAGGTCGTAAACCGGCCCATTGGGCAATCTTGGGAGCCTCTTTCAATTCGGGCACCATTTCGCCGGCGAAGATTCTCAGCTCTTCCATGACGCCTTCCGTGTTGGCATCGTCGAATCCGACTTCTTCAACGGTTGATCCGACGAGGATTTTACCGTCCTGCCTCGGAACGAGGTAGTTGGGACCTTCATTGATCACGTGTCGAATCAGATTGGGTTGGCTTTGGAGTAGCAGCATCTGGCCTCGCCAAGGCTGGACCTCAAGGTCTAACCCAAAAGTTCTGGTGAATCCTGTTGACCATGCTCCGCTGGCGCAGCAAAACTTGGCCGCCATGAAACACTTTGGGGTGGAACCTGCCGTCGTAAACGACTCGATTTTATCCGGCGACTGTTGCCATGCATCAATCTCAACCTCTTCTTCGATGCGAACCCCGGATCGTCGGCAAGCTTCAGCCAGCGCCTTGAGTAGTCGTGGTGGTCGAACTACACATTCGCCGGGTGTATAGACGCCGCCCTGAATGCGTCCTGCCCGCACGGCTTCGGCAAGTGCAGGTTCGATCTGCGTCCAATCGTTTTCGGAAAGCAAGTCGACTTGGATGCCATCTTGTTTCCAGAGTGATGCGGCTGCTTTGAGTGAAGCGAGTTCGCCGCTCCCACGAGCCACGTGCAGCCCGCCGCACTTTTCGTACTCGACGGACAAGGACGAATCGGATTCCAAGCGAGCCGTCCATTCCGGGTACAGCCGATAACTGAACGCCTTTAGTCGCTCGAATTCATCGACATACTCGGAACCCATTGGAACGGGTGGGAGAATTCCGGCAGCACACCATGAGGTTTGCTGCCCGACTCGTTTGTTGTCGACAACTGTGACCTGATGCTGCCGCTGTGCAAGTTCATAGGCGATGGCCAGTCCGATGACCCCACCGCCAATAATCACGTAATCCGACTCGACCGTTTTCATCCAACGAAACCTGAACGCTGCTAGCGTGAATCCCAAGCCACCAAGTATAGGAGATTGGCCAGTTTGCTGCTTGCCCAGCCGATTGGATTTCGTATTGCGGGCGTTCTTGCGATTCGGTTACCACCTTCGAACAAAAGATTCTCAATTTGGAGGGGGAACGATGAATCAAATCGCAGCAGCCATTCTTATTTTGTCCGCATCAATCACAGGATATTCCGCCGCAATGCGCCCAATTGGCGACAATTACGGCGGCGTCATGACACTCATTGCATTGGGCCTTGGGTTGTGGGGGAGCCTGGCTTTGTTGACTTCGACGACTCAAGATCGTGACTACGATGATTTGGGACACGACGAATACGAACCGAGTCGCCGTCGCGTGCTTCCGCCTGTCAGCCAACTTGGTCGTACTGTTTCGCGCTATACCGCGGCTGTACCCCGCCCTGCCCCAGTCGCTGAGGATTATGGATTGAGTCCCGAGATGAACGCTCAGGTTTCAATGGCCGCACGTCGGTCCGGAGCGACTCGGTCGGATGTCGTGGAGGATGTGTTGCGCCACAATCTCCATCGCTACTCAAGCAGTCGCGTTGCCTAAGCGGGTGTGGCGAGCGCATGATCAGTCGTGGGAATCGTCGTCATCATTTTGCCTGTCCACCAATATCGTCGCCTCGTTGGAGTCGCCGATTGGGGTTTGCTCTGCCCTGCCCTTACGCATTCCGCGTCGTTCAGCGATCCATTCGTTAGAAACAAATCGACGCAGCAGGTTTTGCAGGCTGAGTTCTAATCCGGACATGCTTTCCTGATCGTGATCATGATCACCTGTTGGCGTATGGCTTTCCGCCGAGTCGACTGTGTTGATTATTCCCGTCCATTCTAAACGCACGGGCCAATCGTAGCGTTGGCTATCCGCGTTGACTCGCTCGGCCACGCGGACTCCCCAGAAAGTGCCGAAGCAGTCGCGAAAGTCTAGCCAGACTCGTTCCAGCCCCGTCTGGTTCCGTGGACGCGATGCGACAACGATCAACGTGGCTGCTGCGGTCAGAAGTGCCGGCCAGATGCGGCCCACGGAGAATTCGCCTAACAGCGGAAGATGCGGCGCAAGCAACAGGACTTGGGCACCCGCCAACAGCGTGCAGGCGATCCAATAACGCGTTAATGCATGGTTTAGCCAACCTGTACCAATCAACAGCCACAAAAACCAACCGCGCGCATCGTGAATCTGGAGTTTGCCGCCTTGGCGGATGAAATACGATTCTGCGGCCGGCAAGATCAGCACAACCCACAGGCTGGCCACAATCAAATGCCAAGCTTTGTCTTGTGGACGTTTTGCACCCAGCAGCGACATCATGGGACAGAACAATCCGACGGCGGCAACATATTGAAGTGCAAAAGGCGGCTTGTTGCTTCTCGAGCTTAGGTATTCGACGACGATCATGCCGCTGAGGGAGATGATGGCCCAGCACCATGGGCCAATCAAAGTCGTCGTGCGCACGCTTCGGAAAGAAGCGAGTATCAGTAAGCAGGTGATGGTGTAGGTTGCGAAGACCATGGTTTCATTGAGTGGAGATTGTCTGCCGGCATAACTGGTTCAATTCCGATGCGTCGTGCGACTGGGATGTCGCAACTTTCTGCATGATTAAGCGTGGTCCGCACAGTTCAACGGCACAACGCAGTCTTCCGTTCCAACCGTTATGAGCCGCAGATAAATGTTGCCAAAAATCACCGCGATGCATTTGCACAACATGGTTTTCGGTTGCATGCTTCATCTGAAAGACCTACCTAGCCATTGCGCGCCCATTTCGTAATGGCATCGGCGACCACCCATTTGGACGCCCCCTACGCGATACTCGCACCGCCACAAGCTTGCTTGTTCCACGTTGCGAGCCCCACCTGAAAAACACCTCAAACTCAAGGAGCGGGTTTATGAAGTCACTCATCGTGCCCTTCACCGCCATTATCCTTTTGGCGACCACTCACGCCGGTGCACAGTGTAACAATTGTGACGGCGCCGGGTTCGGCTTTGATTACTCTAGCTGCGATTTCGCAGCCAGCCTATGGCAGGGATACTGCACTCCGCAGATGCCTCAATATGGCTACAACAATTCAGCAGGCCGTTGTGGCCACAACGGCGGCGGACTTTTGTCCCGCCTCCACGGTCACCTGCGAAATGGATGCGGGAACCACGGATGCGGAAACCATGGATGCGGAAATGGCGGCGGCCACGGCTGTGCAGCCCAAGCTGATCCATGTGCACCCGCTGCCCCTCGACATGGTTGCCATCATCGCCATCGAGCGAATCGTACCGCCTTCACGGGCGGATATCCTGGCGGAAACGGCTTCAACTTTGGCTTTGGTAACAACCAGATCGTCGGATTCGGTGCGTATGGTGGCATGATTCCACCGACCACTGGCGGATGTGGCGGATGCGCATCGGACTGGGGCACGACCGCTTATGGCGGATACGGCTACGGTACGGGCGTTGGTAACCCTGGATCGAACTTCTGGTGGTACGGTTATTCCGGCGGAGATTGCGTCGGATTGGCGAATTTGCTCCACCATCGCAGCAACTCGTTGTGCAACGCAGGTGCCGGTTCAGGCGGGCACTGCGGTCATCGCGGTTGCCGACATTCGGGCGGATGTGGACACTCGGGTTGTGGACAC
>CAYYHV010000100.1:0-14788 GCA_964471695.1 uncultured Pirellulaceae bacterium | reverse complement strand
TGTGGACACTCGGGTTGTGGACACCGCGGATGCCACCATGGCGGTGGGCATCTACGCTCGCATCACCGTTACCATGCCATGCGGCCACTTGAATCATTGTTCGCTCGACACCGAGGGATGCTGGGACGCCAGTCATGGGTTGGTGGAGGTCCACTGGACTATGGTCTAGTCGCTTCGTATCAGACTCCGGTAGCACCCGTCGATTTCGGTTACATCAGCCAGTGTGCGAATTGCCAGCCTGTTGGCCAGTCGATGGATATGAATGTCCAACCGGCTGTCGATATGCAGCCTACGATGGCAAGCGATTGTGGATCAACCGACGGTGGATGCGATCCTAGTCTTCCGATTGAAGACCCTGTTTACAGCGGTGTCATGGAAGAAAACGCGTACTCGCCCGTCGATGACAATGTAGAAGAGCTTCCAAGCAAGTAATTGCTTCGAAGTTTGCACGATGAGGGAGGTGGCAGCCTTAAGCTGCCACCTCTTTTTCTCGTTGTGAAACGTTCTCTTATTGACCGCGAATCTTCGCGAGCAACGCTTCAGCTTGCTTCTTGGCTGGGAACACGCCCTTGGCGTTCTCCAGCGACTCCGTCAGAATTCGAACAGCGACGTCCGACTGACCGACTCCATGCAGGACATCTGCGGCGAAGTATGTCGCATCCGGCCCAATGGGACCTGATCGCAGGGCTGCGTTGAGTTGGTTCGCAGCGGCTTGCTTCTTGTCCAGTCGATGAAGAATCCAGGCTAAGGTAACACCGGCTTCACGACCCAGTGCCTGACGAGTATTGGCAAATAGTCGACTGGCCATTTGAGCAAATTCGGCGGCTCCCTCAATCTTCTTCGGATCGTTTTGGCTGGCCATGGAAATCGCAAGTTGGTTCAGTACGATTCCGTTAGAAGGTGATAGCTCCATGGCTTGGCGAAAGGCCGTTTCAGCAGCCGGACTGTCATTCTTAATCCGAGCAATGACGCCTTTGAGCATGAAGACTTGTACCGCCTTCGGGTCAATAGTAGCCGCCTTGGTGGCTGATTTTTCGGCCAGTGCCATTTTGCCATTCTCAAGTGCCCATTGAGCCGCATTGAGCTGCGTATTGAGCGAATCTGGATCACGTTCGAGAGCTCGGCCGATCAGTTTTTCAGCATTCGAATTCTTTCCGTCGGCCTGATACAAGCGAGCCATCTGGATTTCGAATCGCGGAATTTTTTCGGGGTCGGTTTCATACAGCTTCTTGAACATCGCGTAGGCTTCGTTGGCATTCTCCTGCTTGTAGAGAACGCGACCCAACCGAGTCATCGCCCCAGTGTTGTTGGGGTCCATCGCAAGCACAGCCTCTAAAGCGGATTTTGCTTCGTCCCAGTTTTCTCTCGCTTCGGCAACGCGAGCGACTCCCATCTGCGCGCGAATTGAAAGATTCTTCTTGCGTGTTGGGTTGAGGGTGTATTTGGGAAGCACTTCATTGGCTTTTTTGTACAACAGAATGGCATCGGTGAATCGACCTTGCTGCAAGGCCGCTGTGCCAAAGAATACGTAGGCTTCGGGGTCATTGGGTTGGTCGCGTACGGCTTCTTCGTAGGCAGCACGTCCGGCGGCTTGGTTTTTTGCTCGGTAGTAATAGGTCCCCAGCAAAACCCCAGGAGGCGGCAAGTTGGGACGCTTTTTGAATGCGTCGTTGAGAAGCTCTTTGCACCCCTTAACGTCCCGTGCTTTCAGCTTTTCAAATGCTTTTGCGATTTCCGGCATTTGATTGATTGCGTCGACGGCAGATTCTTCCGTTGCATCCGCTGTGATGTTTCCGATATTTCCCTGAGCGTGGGCTTTCGATGCCGGAACGGCAAAGAGCGCGAGCATTGCCAATGACAACGTGACCGTCTTGGGGGAACTCAAGGCCTGAAGAGAACGAAGAAAAAGCATACCTCTAAACCCTTATTGAAGATTCAATTCGGTGCAGATCGCGACCGTTGTTTGACTGTCGTATTGTACTGGAAAGATCGAAAGCCGACACGGGACCGCCGCGAATTTCGACTTTTCCGGTTACGCAAGGTATAGAAGACCTGACACCTTTGGATGAGTCTGCAAATACAGGGCAAGTCCGTTGTCCACAACGAGCCATTGAGCCTTACGCACGTAATGCCACATGGGTTCGCATCAACTTCGTCAAGTCGCCGCGAATGCCTGTAAACGCTTGTTGTACCGGTCTTCTGATCCGATATTCTCGGTTCGTCTTTGAAGATTCGCCCGTTGAGCCCACTGTGGTATGGGACGAATTGCTCAATATGAGAAACGTTGGGAAAAGTGTCTGGACGGGAGATGGTGCTACTTCGCTCGCTCCAGTGAGCCGCAAGTCTCGCGGCATGGAACCGCCCACGCAGGACGATCTTCTCCACAACGGTCTTGGCTCCCAACGTCTGGCGATCCCAACATCTGACGATCCCAACATCTGGCGATCCCAACATCTGGTGATCCCAACCAACATCTGACGATCTCATAGACGTCGCTCTTGCGCCTTTCGGTATTGTCGAGACGTTGCGCGCAGCCGAATCCTTCGATGCTTCTTCAGCTTGAAACATTCCCAGCCTTCTGACATTCCATAATCGTTTTCGCAGAGTGACATTGAGGTGGTATGCGAGGCGCGGTGGCAGTTCAACAATCGGGACTCAATCCCACCGGGTTTTTGCTCGATGGTGAGTCCTTGTTGGCGCTTGCCATACGTTGTTGAACCGATTGGCGAGTCGGCATCGTCGGAATCCATACCTTTGGGGGTGCCGCCAAAGGTGGTGGTTTTACACGAAGTCTGAGGTTTGCCGCAGCCAACCCACAAATTTCGGTTCGGTTTTGTGTGACGATACGAATTGTTGCGCGAGTCTAAAGAGGTGATTGGACGATCGAGAAACGGAGGCCAACGCTGAAGTTTCTTGAAATTCGAACAGTCGGCTACGCGGAATAATTTCGTGAGCCCAACCCCTCATTCGTTTCGGGAGACTTTCATGGATCTTATTCTTCTTGGTCAAGTGAACATTGTTGCTGTTCTTATTACTGTCGTGATTGGTGCTATTGCCGGTTGGCTTGCAGGAACCATCATGAAGGGTGGCAGCTTGGGATTAGTGCCGAACATCGTCGTGGGTGTGATCGGAGCGTTTCTGTTCTCGTACCTTTTCGGCTCGCTTCACTTGATCGACATGGCATACGTCAACGAAATCGTTGCCGGTACGCTGGGCGCGATGCTTCTGTTGTTTGGCATCAATGTCTTCAAGAAAGTCACAGCGAAAGCCTAAGCCGGCACACGAAGACTGATAGTCATCGGCTTGGTGGTTTGGGCTGATGATTTGTGAGAGAGCAAGTCTCTTCGGAGGCTTGCTTTTCTTATGCGCTGGTTTGATGCTGTTCGCCGGTTACTCGACAAGTCCTTCGACTTCGGCAAATTCAGTCGCAAGTGCCCCGACGTTGTCTTCGAGATTTTGAAGGACAATTTGTCCTTTGGCATCGACGTCTTCACGAATTGAATGTTCGGCAGTTGCAATATGTCCGTCGAGAATTTGAATCTCTCGGAACCATAGCACCACACCAGCCAAAAAGTATGCCAGAACAACAGACAGCACGACGCCCAGGATATACATGGGATTGATCGCAGCCAGAAAGGCTGAGGCGAAACTTGAGAAAAAGCCCTTGCCGTCGTTCATATCAATCATCGGGTAGACTTTTCCCCAGATCGCCATGATGAGCACACCGAGTCCCGGTACGTGACACAGCCATCGAGCCCAGCGGCTTGGTGGTGCTTCCTTCTGTTGGATTTCGCCTTGGACTTTGCCAGCCATCGCAGCTGCCCATTGTTCAGGCGATTCGACCTCGCTGGGTTTGAGACTGGCCGCAGCGGCTATTTGTGAGCCGGCGAATTCTGATTGGAATCGTGATTGCAGGTTTTTAATAGATTCGAAAAAGCCGCGATAGTGCTGGAATATGCGAGCCCCCAGTTCTTGCGGCTCGAGCGATGCCTCTGTCGTTCGAGACCACGGCATCTCACCAAATAACGTGAATATCAATGAGAATGGCAGGCCCCATTTCGGGCCGGAGCGACGCATCCGTGCCTTTCGCATCGTACGCCGTTCGCGTTCAACCAGTAATTCAGGCGGAATGGCCCTCAACGATTGGTTGAGATCGTCTTTCCATTCTTCGACAAGTTCGCGAGTCTCAGAAAGTATCGACTTGTTCTCGTTACCCAAAGCCGTCTGGGAAATGCGACTTGTAAGCAGTACTTTCCGTGAGTCGATGTTTTGCTCTTTGGCTTGACGGCGATGTTTGTCTTCCTGGTATCCCGACAGGAGCTTTTCAACTTTGTGGAAAGCTTCAAAGTGTTCGCACGAGTCGCCAGCCATCCGAGCCTCAAGGACGCTGCCTGCCGAGATGGGAAACAACTGGTCTGAATTGAGATTGAGTTTGGCATTGTCGACCAATTTGGTTTTCAAGTCGTCGAGCACTTCGGCTACGACTCGGTCCGCATCATCGCCATAGCGTTTTCCCAGTCGGTCAACTTTGTTGAACAGCACGTAGAGATTTTCTTCGGCATGGTTCAAGGTCGACAGCAACTCATAAAGCCGTCGGTCCGCATACTTGACGTCATCCACGACAATTAACAGGACGTCGAGATATTCGAGATACTTTTGCAGGATATGCGTATGTTTACGTTCCGCCGAATCGAAGTCCGGGAAGTCGAAGAGTGCGACTTTGGTCAAGTCCTCGTTTCTGTGGAGGACTTGCGGTTGTGACAGGTCAGCCGTTGGGACATCGTCGGGCAGTTCCGTGTCAACGTGTCGGTAGACGACAACGCGATCGGTGGTTGGTCGACGGTCTCCACTGCGGGATACTTTGTCACCAGCCAATGCGTTAATGAACGTGGATTTACCCACGCCCGTTCCACCCATCAGTCCAATGAGCAGCGCGTCGTCGAGCTGGCCCTCCAGTCGTGTCACATCCTCCCAATCCGCCTGCATGCGGTTTTTTTCCTCATCGGAAAGCAGGCGAACATTGCTCCGCTTGAGGTAAGCCCCAATCTTATCCCAGGCTTCAGAATCCGGTGTCTTGGTTGCCGTCTCTGTCATTGCTAGAGTTCCTCCTCAGTCGAGGGTTGGGATTGGAACTCACTAACGAGTGTCTCCGTTTGCGGGCGGCAATTCGAAATGATGACCAGTTGGTTTTCCAGATCCGCCAAACCGCGGCTGGACTTTTCCAAGAAGTCATCGAAGCGGTCACGTCCAACGGAGATGATCTGAGATAACGACATCTGATGTTGTTTGTGGGCATCGCTTTCGAATGCTTTGACTTTTTCGTTACCGATCGCAACGCTGACTGCCTTGGCGATAAACGGGCTGACAATTCCATCCAATCCAGCCTCGACCAGTGTGAAACCGCCGCCGGTTTGGACTTGAGCCGTGATCAAGACGGTGTGAAACAGCACTTGGGACAGGATGAACTTGAACTTGTTCTCACCCGTGATCTCCGCTGCGGTATCGCGAGCATGGGTTTCAACCCACGTCTTGAATTCATCATGGTGCTTTCGGTAGAGCTCCTGAAGCTCTTCGTGTTCAAGCCGCAAATCGCGAAATACGTCACGTGTCATCAATCGTTTCAAACCGGGTTTTTGAATCACGTCCAGCCGCGATTCGTCCGCGAAGCGAATCAATTCCGATTCCAGTAGATGAAATGTCTCGGTCGATACGGGATCGACGACGGTTGGGACTTCGCGATCGGCGTTGTCGTCAGGTTCATTTCCGGACCAGGAATTCCACAGCGAACGCAACCCATTGATCGGCATCGCGATAATTTTGCGAGGGTAGCGCAACAAGTCGATCTTCTCGAGTTGTTTCATAACCCGTTGATACACTTCGGTGCGGACGGCCGGTTCCAAGCCTTCCGACAGTCGATTCTCCAGGCGAGTCAACGAATCGTTGAATCGTTGTTGAAGCTGCTGGCGTAATTCTTCGACTTGTTGCTTTCGCAGTCGAACTTCCGTCAGCAATTCATCGGAATCGTCAAAGATTCCTGTCAGCTCACGACGCATTCGTTCGCCACTGCTGTCCGCCGGGTTTGCCTCGGAGAGATCCTTGGCAGCTGCACGAAGCGATTGGATCGACGATTCCGTTTCCGGGATTACGTCATCGTCGCGAATGGGAAATTCGGGAACGACAACGGTCGAATATGGGAGATTTGTCTCGGGCGACAATGAGAAGGTGTCGCGATACCGCGCATGGAAACTGTCGGGAATCTCAGCGGAGTTGGTCTTGTTGAGGATTACGGCAAACTCTTTTTCCGCGTTTTTGATCCGAGCCATATACTCCCACGTCGATGCGTCGGCGTATTTCAATGCGTCGGTTACAAAAAGGAAACGATCGGCTTCGAGGAAGACACGTTCGGCTTCGTCGCGGTTTGCTAACTCGACGCTATCGAAATCCGGCGTGTCGACGACAATGGTATCCTCCCATTGTTGGTCTTCGTGAACGGCGACTTCACCCTCAAGTGCGGCAACCAGCGATTGCCACTGATCGTGGACATAGTAAAAGGATCGCCGTGTGAATGGTCGCTTGAATCCCGATCCGCTCAGCGATTTACCGATAAGCGAACTGAAGAGTTTGCTCTTTCCTGCCCCGGTCGGTCCAAAAAAAGCGATGCGTATGGGTGCGAGTGGCCCATCTCGAAATCGACGACGCAGGTTGATGCAGCGCAATCGCAATTCGCGCAACTGACGTTCCGAATCCATCGCGGATGGCATCTCATAGCCATCGAGAAATCGTACCCATGCCGGTAAAGAGCTCAGGAATTCGCTCGTTGTTGATTCCGTGGTCAATCCATCTGGCCTTTTATTGCGTACATTTCTTTCCCCGATTCCGATGAGCAATCGTATCCGAGCCCCAATTTTACCTCAATTGTATTGTTTATTCTTCGGACGTTGCTCACCGTACAGACTGGTGTTTTCCCCGAAATGGTGGTGAACCTGAGTGTTTCGCAAAGCCAGCGGCTTATCTAGAATCGTAGATTCAGGGAGTTCGTGCGCAAGTGGCCGATCAGGGGGTTTTTTGACTCGCCTGGCCATCTGGTGAACCTTCTTGGGGCTGGTTGCTTATCAATACTGCCAGAAGTGACCAATTATTAACTTGGAGACATGTGTTGTTCGTCGGTCCTATCTTTCATCGTGAACTAGCTATCACGCCTCGTCGGCCGCGACTTTATCTGTATCGCTCGGTTTACGCAGCCGCCCTGCTCATCCTTATGTCAACGGCATGGTTGGTTTTGGCGGGGGCTCAGATCATTCGCAACGTTGGTGACATGGCTCGTTTCGGCACCATCATGTTCCAGATTCTGGCTCCCTTGCAGCTAGCTCTTATGACGTTTTTCGCGGCAATGTCGTCGGCTTCGGCGGTCGCACAGGAAAAAGATCGGCGCACATTGATTTTGCTCCTGATGACCAGGATGACGAATTCCGAACTGGTTGTCGGTAAATTGTTTGCCAGTCTCTTGAACGTATTCGTCATGGTCATGACAGCCTTGCCAATTTTCTTGTTGGCGGTGCTCTTTGGCGGAATATCCTTTTCCCAAGTGGCTCGCGTCTTCGCGGTCACCATGACGACGGCTTTGGCGGCAGGCAGTCTCGGAGCCGTTCTTGCGTTTTGGCGTGAGAAGACTTTTCAAACACTGGCACTGACGGCTCTGATTATTTGCTTCTGGCTGGGATTCTGGGAAGTCGTGGCATCGGGTGTCTTCGGTGAGCAATGGATGGGGCTATCGTGTCGCACGTTGGCCAAGGGGTTCAGCCCGCTCCAAGCCATCTTGGCTGCGGCTCGACCCTTCCTGCAACGCGACCCAGCGTTAGGTTCGTTGACGAGCGGCGTCTACTTGTATTTGATAACATCGCTAACGATCACCTTATTGTTATGTGTCGTAGCCGTTCTTCGCGTGCGAATATGGAATCCCTCTCGCGAACTTCGAGTCAAAGCACCGGTCGAAGACGACGAAAAGGGCGAATCGATTTTTGGTGTCGAACATGATCAGGCACTGGTTGCAGCCGGAGCATCGGCCACGGGGCTGTTGACGGCTGAATCCGAGCAAGCTCGTGCGGGCCATGTCGATTCTCAACTTCGGGCGTCAACGACAAGTGTGGATACACGTGAGGTCTGGGACAATCCGATACTGTGGCGTGAACTGCGAACGTGGGCTTACGGTCGCAAAATAATCTTTATTCGAGTCGCGTATTTGATTCTGGTTGCGATGGCTGCGGCTGCACTGCACTACGCGCTGCAGCCGGATAGTATGTTGTCCAATGCTTCCGCGACATTGATACCGGCTGGGGCCAAACCTCTCGCACCGCTGTTTCTGGTCAGCCTCGTGATCATTAACGCCTTGGCGGTCACGTCGGTGACAACTGAACGAGACGGCCAGTCGCTGGACCTCCTGCTGGCAACCGACTTGTCGCCACACGAATTCGTATTTGGCAAGCTTGGCGGTATTTTCTCCGTCGCTGGTTTGATGGTCATTGCGCCGCTTGTGCTTACGGTCTACCTATGGTTCCGGGGAGGTATGTCTACGGAGAACCTCGTGTTCACGCTCGTCGGGTTGATCGTCATGGACGTCTTTGTTTCGATGCTTGGCGTCCATTGTGGGATGCGATATTCCAATTCACGTTCCGCGATCGCGGTCAGCCTGGGAACGGTGTTCTTCCTGTTTCTGGGTGTGGTCACCAGTATGATCATGATGGTTTCGTTCAGCAGTTCGTTCGAAGTTCAAATGGCACCATTCCTCGCGTTTATTATTGGCGGCGGGGTGGGACTGTACGTGGCTTTGGGGGCTCGAAATCCTTCCAAGGCGATCGCATTGTCATCGGTTGTGGTACCGTTCTTTACGTTTTATGCAATCACCAGTTTCCTCATGGGAAAGAACCTGTCAGTATTCTTCGTGACGGTAGCCATTTATGGATTCACGACTGCGGCGATGCTGATACCCGCCCTATCTGAATTCGATTTTGATTTAGGGAAATCACGAACGCCCGAGGAGTAGGAGGCACTGCGTGGACGGGCTTTGGGTAACCGACGTGTTGCCACTAGCGCTAACGACGATCGGAGCGTTATGGCAAACCTTGCCGTGGCTGTTGACGATGGTTGTACTCATCGGCTGTTCCGCTTTCTTCTCCGCCTCGGAAGCGGCTCTTTTTTCGCTTCGCGGCCCCGATCGACGATTGATGGCCACCGGCAACTCGGCTGAACGAGTCGCTGAAGAATTGTTGCAAAATCCAGATCGGCTGCTTTCTGCCGTACTGTTCTGGAACTTGGTCGTAAACATTCTGTATTTCGCAATAGCCTCGATGGTCAGTGCTCGATGGGAAGCTGATCCGTCGCTGAGCGTGGCGTTTGCGATTGGTTCGCTGTTGCTGATCATTTTTTTCAGTGAGATGTTGCCAAAGAGTCTGGCTGTGGTCAGTCCGCGGCGCATCGCCAGCGCGATAAGCCTGCCGTTGGCTGCTGCGGTGAGCCTCGTTGACCCCATCATGCCTTGGTTGCGAACGGTAAACTTGTTATCCCGGCGATTGATCTGGCCAGGACTTGAGGAGCAACCGTATCTTGAAATTAAGGATCTCGAACGAGCCATCAAGGTCTCCACGGCGGGTCGAGAATTGGTCGGACAGGAGCATATCGTGCTTCACAACATTGTCCAACTCTCCGATCTACGCGTTCAGGAATGGATGCGACCAAGAAATCAGTTCCTGGTGCATTCTTCCCCCGTGTCCATCGACGTGCTGGGCGGCGTCGATACGCCCAGCGGCTATTTGCTGATTGCTGGTCCGGACGGCGATGAAATTGCCGCAGCCATTTCGCTCAACGACTTGACCGACGTCCAGCCGGATCATCTGGATCGTCAGGCTCGACCGGTGGCTTACATTCCATGGTGTTCCACGGTGAGTGAAGCCCTTCAGCAGCTCCGCGTTGAGAAAGCGGAAGTTGCTGCGGTTGTCAACGAACATGGCGAGACCATCGGGATTGTGACGATCGACGATATCTTCGCTGCTGTACTCACGGAGGACCCCACGCGCGGCGAACGACTGCTCAACAAAGTCACCATCGAAGAGTTTGACGAAGAAACGTGGGCTGTGTTGGGGATGACGAATCTTCGAAGCCTAGCGCAGCATTTCGAGCTGGAGCTACCCGAAAGCCACCATGTTACGCTCGGGGGGATTGCCCAAGAGGTGCTTGAACGCTTGCCAGAAGTCGGTGATGAGTTCAACTGGGGGCCATTCAATGTAATGATCATTGATGATTCCGAATCGGGGCGGGAGCTGCGGATGCTGGTCCGATTGGATGGGGCCAACGGTGAGTCGCCATGATGTTCTCGGTTGTTATTCCGCTATTCGTGACAGGAATGCTGCTTAGCGGGTTCTTCAGCGGTTCGGAAACGGGACTGTATCGGGTTACCCGAGTCCGATTGGCCATGGAAGGTATGTCTGGCGACCCGGTTTCATCAGGCCTGTTGTGGCTGGTGAACAACCCGGCTCTGTTTGTCGCCACGACGTTGATTGGAAACAACCTGGCAAACTATCTCGTCTCGCACTCGATCGTGCTCGGAACCCAGCTGATGATTGGTGGGCACAATGCGTTTGCCGAGCTTGTCGCGCCGCTCATCGTTGCCCCGTTCGTGTTTGTATACGGCGAACTCTTACCCAAGAATCTGTACTATCTTGCTCCCAATCAACTTCTGCGCGGTGGAGGACCACTCTTCCTGCTATTCGGTATTCTCTTTGCTCCCGTGTCTTTTCTGCTATGGATTCTGGGCCGAGTTCTACAGCGATTCGTCGGCGAGTCTCCCGAATTTGTGAGACTGCGATTGGCTCGAAACGAAGTGCGGCAACTCTTGGAAGAAGGCCACCAGGCCGGAATACTCGAACCCGCTCAACGGCGTATGGTCGAAGCCGTTTTTGAGCAAGGCAGCGAGTCGATTTCTCGCTATTGTACGCCCCCAACGCGAATGTCCATGGTGAGTGATCAGGATGAAAGGGCGTCACTGCTCCGTACCGCGCGCCGCCAGCATTCCCCCGAATTACTTGTCTATTCAGGGAACTCGAAAAAACTGATCGGTTATGTGCGAGTCGTCGACTTGTACCTGAATCGACAGGATTGGAATGACTCGATTCACGAGTTATTTACGTTGGATCATACCGACTCACTCATTTCGGCTGCCATGAAGTTGCAGGATCATAATGCAGAGATCGCCAGAGTGGTGGATGGTGCAGGCAAATCCATGGGCATTGTGACATTACGCCAATTGACGGATCCGCTTTATCATCAGCGCTAGTGGATCACGTGCGTCGGACCGAAATGAAAAAACCCGCAAAGCGTAAAGGCTTTGCGGGTTCCGTGGTTGGATTGGGGAGGATCAAAGAAGACTTACTTTGAGTATCCCAATTCTCTGATAACGTTCATCATCTCTTCAAATGTGATGAACCGTCGTCGGTGCTTAATCTTGTAGGCATCGATTGCCGTTGCCAACTCCCGTGCATCCGCAGTCAGCGACTCGTGACTGTTCGTAAATTGTCGCCGTTCTACGCCGGGCGTACCGTTTCCAATTTGATCACGACGGTCAATAAAATGACCGGCAGAAGGATCGAGGGCTTGCGACATTGCATCTCTCCATGCTCACAGCTCTAGGCTGCCTTAAAACAAAATGAGTCGTTAAATAGTACGTCTCACGATACCGTTCGTCAAACTTCCACCTGATTTATTTCTGCAATTGATTCGCAAAATCAACAACGATCCGTTACGGCACGACTGATGCGAAATTATGGAGATAGATTCAAGTCGCAAAGCCCGTCGGCTTCAACTCCCGAATGCAGTGAGTTTGACGATTGTGACGCGGCTTCGGTACTCCGCTTCCAAACGCGCCTGGCGTCTTATGCCCTTCCCTAGTAAGTCGACGACACCGACCCATTCAGCCGATCTGCCTGATTCTGCAATGCGGCCATCAAACCCGCGACGCGCTGATCTTCTGGTCGTCGTTCCGCGAACGATAACGCCGATTTGCGGGCTTCATCGTATTGCCCTGCCGCCCATTGCGCCTCGGCCAATCGCAGCGTAATGTCTGGATGGTTGTCGTTCTTCTTCGCGAGGAGAAAGAACTCTATCGCATCCCCCGAACGTCCCATGGCCTGCAACGCCAAACCCTGTAAGTACTCAAGCTTCGGCGGTCGGTTGTCCGGCGTTGCCGATTCACTGACGCGGTCAAGCGTCGCCAAAGCGCGACGTGGTCGACCCTGAGCGCGGTAGACGTCGGCAATTTCCATCAAGATGTCCAACGATTCCGGTTGGAGGGTAAGGGCTCGGTGATAGTCATGCAGCGCAGATTGAAGGTCGCCCTTCTTGCGCAAGATATCACCTCGGAGTTTCCAGGCGTTTGCCAATTGTGCGTCTTGACGCAAAGCGCGTTCGGTCGATGCGAGGGCTTCGTCCATGTTGCCCGATTCCAGTTGCATTTCGCCAAGCTCAACGGTCCATTCTGGTTGTTCTTTGGAATCCTTGAGCGCCTTATTCATTTCCTGAATCGCACGGCTACGTTTTCCCCGCCGCCAGAGGACGCCTGAGAAATCATGACGCAAATTACAGTCCTTGGGGCAGCGCTCGATGGCGTGATTAAACCTGGCTTCCGCCTCCGCGAGATTGCCCTCATGGAGAGAGTTCATGCCCAGCCTGCCCTGCTCTCTCGCGGCAAGCACCTTTTCATCCGTGGGAGAACGCCACGGTAAACTGCGGCAACCGAGGCTGGAACAGATCAAGACGACGAGCAAACCCACCAAGGGACGCATCCCCTTTGCTGAGTGGCATCGTGGTGACTGACCAGCCGAAGTTTGCATCCGTATTCTTGGCGAACGAGGTGTTGAGGGGCAAGATTTCGAGGCCAGAACGGTACCAAAACCGCTTGATCGGCTGTACCCGCATTTTGGACGGGGCCTTCCCCTAGCCCATTCCCGAGGACTCGATCGAGGGGTACGATAACTGGCAGAAATCGCTTCGAAACCCTTGGTAATTCAATATGACTGCCTCATACGATCGAGCTGGATTGCAGTTCGTCTATCCCGAGAATTGGACACTTGCAGACGATACTGTTGACGAGATCCCCCGAACGATTTCCGTCCAGTCACCGACGGGCGGTTTTTGGTCTGTCGACATCCATCCGTTCAGCGTGGAGCCGGAAAAGCTGTTAGAAGACGCGGTTAGCGTGATGCGTGAAGAGTATCCAGATATGGAGACGCAGAAAATATCTGAGGAGGTCTCCGGCGAGCCATCATTTGGCTATGACCTCGATTTCTATTGTCTCGATTTCGTCGTCCATTGCCGCTTGCGAGCATTGCAATCAGGCCACGCGACTTATCTGCTCACCTATCAAGCCGAAGATCGCGATTTCGAGCAACTCGGTGCGGTATTCCAAGCCATAACGATCAGCATGTTTCGCGAAACACTGGCGTGAAATCCTACCTCGTTTGCTAGCAAATGTGGCTTGTAGACGCAGGATACCGTCCTGCCGGTTTGGCCCTTGGGATTCGTGGGTCGTCCCTTTGCTTTGTTCTTTGCCCGTTGGAACGAAACTATTGGCCAGCAAAGGGGTTCTCTCTAGATGGCAACGTCAGGTGCTTTTGGCGAAGTATGGCGTCTGATTTGCTTTTTTTGTTTTTTCCGGGCGATTACCAGCACGAATACAGCAGTTACAGCATTGGTGTCTAAACTGTCATCGTCCGCTCACTCTCAAATTATTCCAACGGAATCCTTCATGTCGAGCAGTTTTCTCAGAAGCAAACGTTTCCTGATTCAAGTCGCGGTTCTCATGTTCGGCGTTTTTCTTGCCGTCGTCGGATTCGTTTATGCACAGCCGCCAGGTTTTGGCGGCGGCCCAGGTGGTCGCGGAGGTGGCCCGAATGCTCCTGACCAACTTATTGTCGACAAGTTTGATAAGGATGAGGACGGACGGCTCAATACCGAAGAACGCGCAGAGGCACGCAAGTCACTAAGCAGCAACGAAGGAGGAAGACGAGGACCGGGTGGAAGGCGTCGTGGACGCAGAGGTGGTCAGCAGCAGGTTGCGGGCAAACCGGGCCCGAAAGTTGCCATCGAAGATGCCAAGAGCTTTCCCGATGCGAAGTTCTACGATACCGACGTATTAAGGACGTTGTTTCTTGAATTCGAGAACGACGATTGGGAAAGTGAACTGGCTGCATTCAAACCGACCGACGTTGAGGTTCCAGCCAAGTTGACTGTCGACGGTAAAGAATTTCCTGACGTCGGCGTTAGCTTTCGAGGGGCTTCCTCATTCTTCTCGATTCCTGAAGGATTGAAACGATCGCTCAACTTGTCAATCGACTTTGTAGACAAAGATCAGCGATTGTACGGCTACAAATCGCTCAACCTCCTTAACTGCAATGGCGATCCAACGATGATGAGTTCCATACTCTATTCGTATCTTTCGCGCCAACGGATTGCGGCACCGAAAGTGAACTACGTCAAGGTCGTCATTAATGGCGAGAGTTGGGGCCTCTACGTGAGTTCTCAACAATTCAATAAGACATTTGTGAAAGAGAACTTTGAATCCACTAAAGGGGCTCGATGGAAAGTTTCGGGCAGTCCGCAGGGTGATGGTGGGTTGCGATACCTTGGCGAAGAGCTTGAACCCTATCGCGAGCGTTTTGAGATCAAGTCGAAGGATTTGGAGTCTTCTTGGAAAGACCTTATCAATCTATGTCGCGTACTCAACGAGACTCCTGAGTACCAG
>CAYYHV010000099.1:0-19449 GCA_964471695.1 uncultured Pirellulaceae bacterium | reverse complement strand
TTGCAGGAAACCGCCGCCTAAGAATTCTCCAGAACACGACTATTGCCAATATCTCTGCCGAAAATCGCAGTTCCGATAGATGCGTTAGGTGAGTGCAAGCCGTATTGCCATTCAGAACCTGCAAGATGAACAGTTGAATTGTCGTAACCGGAGACAATAGACGTTCTCTCCAGGAGTATTGCAGTTCGCGACAGACATCATGAACCGCCTCAGATTGTATTTGTTCGGACCAGTCAGACTTGAAACGACCAATGACTTCCGCAACGCTAGGCACCATCCTTGGACCTCCAGTTCGAGTGTAGTTCGATAAGCTACAACTACAGGAAGGTTACACCAGAGAGGAAGTAGAACTGCCAAACCTCTCCTGTCGTCGACAGCAGTTGGAAATCACCCCGTGAACGCCATGCTTGCAATGAACCCTGTGACGCGATAGCAATGCTTAGTCGTTGCCTGCTAAGGATTTGGATCTAACTTAATGCCATTCCGCTTTCACCCGACGTTCACGCAAGCTGACACGTAGTCCTGATTCGGGAGTCTAATTTCCCGTGCCAAGTCAGATTGATTCCAGTCTTCCTCCCTCAGCCAGGCGGTCACATTCTCTGCAATTCGCATTTCGCTTCAACGCCTTCAAATCCTCAGAAAAACCGCCTGTCTACTTGTCTTGATCGTTTGGTTCAATCAAAGCAGCAATGGTTGAACGCAATTCGTCAAAATCAAAAGGTTTCGTTATGAATGCGTCGGCACCCTTATTCAAACACTGGTGCTTAAGCCCTTTCTTATGAACAGCAGTAAGTACAACGATCGGAATGTCCTGCGTTCTATCGTTGGCTCGCAGCATGTCAATTACGACATCTCCTTTCCCATTCGGCATGTCGTAGTCAAGTATTATTACATTGGCTGGACGCAAAAGGGCCATATGCATTCCTGTGATCCCGTCTAATGCAGTAGCGACACGATACCCCGTGGCCCGTAGACGGGATGTCATTGCGTCGACTAAATCAATGTCGTCGTCAACATGAAGTATCAATGGGGCGTGTATTTCATTGCAACTAATTCTCGGTGGCCTCAAAGTATGTGCGGTGTCATGGAAAAATGTTTTGCTCCCGACCCTGGACGAAACGCGTCCAGCTACTTTCGACTCCCCCCGCGTACAAATCATATGCCCATTAGTCAAACTTGAAACTCGAGTGGAATCGTCGTTAAATGTGCTGAAGCCAGTGTATTGAGTTGTCATTGCGATTCTCCTTCGCGAGTATTTGGGTTAAAAGTGCAGTTGTTTCCTGAGCCACCAATGCGGGTCGAAGCGATGTCAACGAGTTCGTGTGCGAATACGTCAAGTTTTTCCAATTCGATTGGCGACTTCCGAACGTAGTACGCACATATCCTTTGCACACGGTATGATTCGGTTATGCTCGTTTTTCCGCAAAGCACAATCACTGGCACAACCCAATTGAGCTCCTTGATATCTAGGAACTGTAAGAACGTTTTAGCGTCACGCCCGGGCAAATCAGCATCGACAATCACAAGGTCAGGAAGCTGCATGTCCATGATCACGGTCGCTTCAATCGCCGTCGTCGCTGTCCAGACGGTTAACCCCAAAGAACGACACTTTTCAGACAGCATGTCAATCGAGGCTTGATCTTTGTCGATGATAATAACGGTCTTTTGGGTTCTTTCATACGTTTTGATAGGTCGCTTCTTCATCGTAAGGCTCCTGCAGCACTGAGTTGATATTCTTCTACCGATGCACTTAAAGCTGCCAAGAGCGACTCGGATTGAAACGGTTTCTGAATGAAGAAATTGGCGCCTTTGTCGAGGACACGCTGCCTGTCGGAAAGACTGGCCGAAAGTACAATCACCGGCGTATCGACGGTCAAAGGGTTCGACCTGAGCCGTCGCAAGACCTCTAAACCGTCCATTTTCGGCATCCGAATGTCAAGCAATATTACCTCAGGTTGTAATGCTTCAACTGCCTTAAGGCCCGATAGTCCATCATGGGCGATCGCGACTTCGAATCCTTCTGCCACTAAACGCGATTGGATAGCACCTGCCACATCAACTTCGTCATCGAAGATGACGATTTGCTTTGGAAGGATACGTGGATTTCCAACTAGCGGCTGAGACATGGGCGCAACTAGATTCATCATGACTTCGCGGCCGTCGACCACGTTGACACTACCCTTATGCTCTAATACCAGATTTGGGAGCGATGCACCGTAGTGGTTTCGTCGTATTCTGGCCCAATCATTGGAGACGCGCATTTGAAATTCCGAGGGTGGCGTATTGAAATTACAGATACAGACGATCCAGCGATTCTCTTGAGTCTTGAGCACGAGATCGAATGACTTGACGCATGAGCTCAGCAGCTCATCGACCATCTCATTCTCCTCATTGTCAGCGTAGACTTCGAACAGGCTGAGAGCTGGGTTATCATCGATCATTGACAATCGTTGTTCGAAATAGCAGCTCAGAATTGACTCGACTCTAGCTATAGGGACCAACACGGAGAATCGGCTTCCAAGCCCTTCTTTGCTGGATACCTCGAGGCCTCCAAGGTTCAGAGCAGCCAATGCACGAGCAATACTCAGACCTAGTCCAAATCCTTTGCAACTTGCCATTCGATGATGATCTTCAACCTGTTGAAAGCGCTCAAATATTTGACTGATATCTTCCGCCGCAATCCCCGGCCCATTGTCGACCACGGCTATACGTACTCGATCCTCATCCGCCATTTCTACGAATATTTCTATTACACCTCTTACGGGTGTAAACTTAATTGCGTTGACAAGTAAGTTGATAAGAACTCGCCGCAGCTTTTCTTCATCGCAGTAGACTGCTAACCCTAAAGGGATGTCGCGTACGCTGATTCGAATGCCCTTTGTCTTAGCACGAGTATTGAGCATTTTCACGACTTGATCGATGATATCGACAAGGTCGTGTTCGTTTCTCCGAGTCTTGAGTAAACCGGCTTCGAGTCGGCTTGTATCCAACAAGTCATCAACCATGGTTGCTAGGTCGTCGGTTCGGTTAATCAGGGTCGATAGCCGGCACTTCTGAGTCGACGTGACTGGCCCGTCAATACCGTCGCGCAAGATAGCGGCGAATTCGCGAATCACTGTTAAGGGGGTTCGAAACTCGTGTGATACGTTGTCAACAAATTGCTGGGACATTCTATACATCTGTGCCAGCCGCTCGTTTTTGATGGTCAACTGCCGATTGGCGTCAACTATGTTTGCCGTTAACTGAGACCGTTCAATCGCGTAGGCGATTGCACGCGAAATTACAGGCTCGCTCAACTGGTTCTTCGGGAAATAATCGCTCGCCCCTAACTGAATCGCAAGTATGCCCATCCCGTCATCGTGCTGGCCGGTCAATGCGATGATTGGCGACTGCCCACTCAGTTGCTTGACTATCGCTACGGTGCCGGTGCCGACGGAATCCTGAAGCCCCAAGTCAGTCAACACAAGATCAAATTCGTTCTCCTCGAACGCTCTAGTCGCTTCTGCGATTGACTGCACCCACACAATGGATGACAACCGCAGTGCGCTAGCGCGGAGAATTCTTTGCAAGATCTCAGCATCAGTTGATGTGTCTTCGATCAACAGAAGAGATATTGGTTTTTCGTACATTTTGCTGACTGGAGTCTTGAATTGGTAGAATCCGACGCAAGTTAGATTTGCGTTCAACAAATCGTAGATCACGAATCAGTTTTTGCAAACGAATGTCATTTGTGACGCATGCCTGTCGCATCGGCAGCCCATCTGGCGGCTTCAATTTCGACCTACTTCAATGAATCTCTTCCAGCCTTCACACCAAGATATATTCGTTTTTTGGTTTTTCTGGTATGGAGATTGCTGCCGTGATACACGCATCAGCCGGAGATTTACTGCGTAGTTTTGGTGAAACGCAAGAATAGGCGCCGCTCGGTTGGCTAACCAAGTCGTGGGTACTAACAAGCCTTCGTGACGCAGATGGGACTTATTTTTTTTGCCGTTGCATTTCGTAGAATGCGTCAGGAAGCCATTTGAGTCAGCTTGTTCTGCAGCCACTCTTGATTGTTTCCAAAATGAGGGGGCTGCTTGTTTGAATCGCCGTCTTGTAGAGCTGTCAGCCAGACCTCAGCAAACGGTCAAGAACTAGCGTAGCTCATGAAAAACAAAGCTAGTGACAGACAGTGTGCCACTCGCGCCGCGAATACTTATTGATCGCATGACTCATCCGATTAATAATGCCGACGTTGACCAATTCAACTAGGACGTGATTTCGGTGCTCTCTCGATCCGCAAGCAAGATGCTTCAGGGTGATCCAATGGATATGGAAAGTCGAGCGCGTGCCAACGGTCGCAGGCGAAAGCCTGCGACCGCTTTTTATTGCGTGTAAAAATGCTATACAATCATTGAGTCGGAAGCTCAACGATTTTCCAATAATGTTCGAGCATTGAAATTAGCTTCATAAACCCTTCACCAACGTTGTCTTTCACGATATAGCCAGCAACTTGTTTTTCATACGCGGCGCATTGGTCCTTATGTGCACTCGACGTGGTTAAAACAAAGACAATAGAGTCCTGTAATTCAGAATCCATGCGAACGTGTTTGAGAAACTCGATTCCGTTCATTCGTGGCATATTTAAGTCAAGTAGGATTATACAAGGTCGAACAATGCGATCTACTTCGTCAGTTCCGCGAAGGTGATTTAGTGCTTCCTCACCGTTTTCGGCCACAACAATTGGATTAGCGATCTTGGCTTTTTGGAACGCGCGCTTTGTAGCTTCTACATCCAGCTCGTCGTCTTCGACAAGCAGGATTGTTACTTGTTTCGTCTTCATTGCGTTAATTTCCATTGTAATGCCGTAGAGCATGTAAATATGCGCTGGCCGGAACAACTTGCAACTTTCATTTCAGTGCAAGCGACCAGATCTATTCGACGTCTAACTTCGTTTACGTCTGCTGGTCTCAAGAGGTACCACCGGCGGCGGCCTAGCAATCGCCGACAAACTGCCGCTCATGGAAACGACGTCTCCCTCGTCGTCACATTGAGTCCAACCACGGATTTCAAAGGGTTGATACTCATTCTCACCGCATCGTAGACGGACGACAATGGAACCATTTTGCAATAACATTCTCGGAAGTAAATTCGCGTTCGATAAATTGTCGTCCGAGTGCCCCAACTCAATCCAGGTTGACATTTGAGCTGAGAGTCCGTCTTCATCATACCCCAATAACTTAAAGCAGCTCGGCGACCACCACATCCGATCGTAATTGACGTTGGGCCACTCCCAAACCCCGGTGCCCTCTTGGAAATCCTCCCGGTCGAACACCGCACCAAACGGAAGATGAGCCCCACCGTTCGCGGCACTCCCTGTCGCTACGCCATCGCTTGCGCACGGCGAGACTCTTAACAATACTGACTTCCCACATTCGTCGCTTACCGCGACGGAAATGCCCTCGCCTGATTCAACAACTTGCTCCAGAATATGATTGAAGTTGGGGAGCTTCAATCTATTCGAGAAGCTCGCCAAGGTTCGCCCGATGTCATGTGGCATCAAGTCGAAATAAGGGCGAATTGCTTCTGAGAACCGTCGGATTTTCATCTCTGTATCAAGGAACAATGTGCCGATGTCAGACGAGCCGATAAACGCATCAAGCTCTTGCGACAATTCCTCTAATTCTGCAACTTTTCGCTGATACTCTGCATTGACCGAATGATGCTCTTCGTTGACGCTAGAGAGTTCTTCGTTAGCACTTTGAAGCTCCTCATTTGATGCAGTGAGCTCTTCATTTGTAGCCATCAGCTCTTCATTGCTTGATTCTAGTTGCTCGATCGTGGCACTTAGGCTTTCCTTCGTGTATGCCAACTCGGTAGCAATTTCATCCGAGCCACTGCGATCGTTGGTAATAGTCACTTCCCGTCCAACGCAAGACTCCGCCGCGCTAGAGTCAATGAACTCGATCAACCACTTGCTTGGGTTTCCAACGCCACTGGAGAGGGCCCGAATTTTTACATCAGCGAAGTTTGGCTCTTCACCCTCACCGTTCTCAAATCGGACATTGCGCAACGTCACTCGTTCAAATGGTTTCTCTGCGCCCCGCGAGAGTGCCCCACCGAGAATCATCCGAGGTTCATCAGAAAAGAGTGAAAGAAAACTATTGTCGTTTGGCTTCACATCCTGGACAACGTACCGGCCCGTTCTGCCAAACGTATGCAGGACTCGGCGATTAGTTGCCACGAGGAATCCGCAAGTGATGTACTCGCTTACTAGGCTGTCATAGGCAGCAAGCAAGTCAAGGAAGCTGAGTTCACTGGGGTGATCGAGATTCAGCGTGTTAACGAGCTTGCGAGGCACTGATTGCGATGGCCATTGGTTGCCGTGTGTTTTACACGAATAGCTTCTCGCCGACCGATTCTTCAGTTGTTTCCGATAGAGTCGCCATTCATCATGAATGACCTCGAAATCGTTGGAGCATCGGCCAAGCGATTCGCTGCCACCCAGCATTAGCATTCCCCGATCCACCAAGGAAAAATGAAATGCTCCGATGACTCGCTCCTGCGCATCTCCTTGTAAATAGATGAGCAGATTTCGGCAAGTCACCAAATGGATACGCGAAAAAGGTGGGCTGTTGACGACATCGTGACGCGCAAAAACAATGTTTCGCCGTAGATCCGCGTTAACTCGAAATGTCTCATCCGTTTCGATGGAAAAGTGTTTTGCCTGTCGTTTCTCAGTCATCAACCTTAGGGAATCCCGATGGAATTCGCCACGTGATGCGAAATCGAGCGATGGCTGGTGCAAATCTGTTGCAAGAATCTTGACTCGAGGAGGTCTCGCCTTTCGCTCGAAAGCTTCAAGAGCCAAAATGCCGAGTGTATAGGCCTCTTCTCCAGAGGCGCAGCCGGCACACCAAATTCGCAGTTCTTCCGACTCAGGTAGATTAGTGACCGCAAGATTCAAGTTCGACTGAAGCGTGCGAAATGCATCGGCGTCACGAAAGAAATTCGTTACGCCGATAAGCATGTCGTTGAATAGGATGTCGATTTCGTTTGAGTCACTGAGCAAGTGTTGTGCGTATGAGTCAATCGACGCTTGGGAAGTAGCGCGCAATCGGCGCTCCAATCGGCGAGCGACCGTCGCCGTTTTGTAGTCCGCAAAATTTATTCCATGACGATCACTAATCAGAGAAAAAATCAATTCCATACCGGAAAAATCCGCGATGCCCGGTACGCCGCTGAGCACCTTGCGGCTGACCGGATCCCTCGCGTGCTCGACCAGCAACTCGGCAATCCCTTCGGGATCCAGAATGGTATCAATGCAGTCGGTCGATATGGCGGTATTGGGCATGCCGTCAAACTGAGCTGTTTTTGGATCCTGCACAACTGTCAAGCCGCCATCTTCGTGCAATCGCTGAATTCCCACCGAGCCATCACTGCCGGTCCCCGATAAGACGATAGCTACACTCCGTACTCCATAGTTGCTTCCCAGTGATTCGAATAGTCGGTCGATAGGCTTGGGAATCTCATCTTCCATTGTTTCAACCACGAATCTCCCTGACTCAATTGTCAGGTTTTTCTTTGGTGCGATGAGGTAGATACGATCCGGCTCGACCGTCATGCCATGTTCAGATTTGACGATTCGAAGCGTTGTGCGTCGGGAGAGGATTTCATCCATGGCACTCTTGAAACCTGCTGACAAGTGCTGCACGACAATAAATGCCATTCCACTGGTATCGGCAAGGTGATCGAATATTGCCTCAAGTGGTTTGAGTCCACCGGCAGAAGCTCCAATACCAACCACGCAACGTAGGTTGGCGTTGCCAAATGGTGCGTTAAGTTGTGCCGGTTCAGAATTCATAATTGCTACCTTCACCAACCCGGATACTGGATGTACTTGATCATTTCACAGAGAAATTCGTGTATTTGCTCCAGTCGTTTCGTTCTAGGTGCCGTCTGATTCCCTAACTCCATTGAAGCGACGCCAAGAACCGCGGGTAATTGGCTCCTCTCGAAGCTCTACTCCTGTCGCTTACGCAAAGTAAAGCAAACGGTAGTTCCATGGCCTTCATTTGAATCCAACCAAATCCTTCCGCCGTGGCGAAGTATGATTCGTTTCGTCAGTGCTAGGCCTACCCCAAGTCCAGGTGCATCATTTTTTTGCCCCATTCGTTTGAAGATTGTAAACACCTGCTGGCAGTGCCGATCGTCGATTCCGATTCCGTTGTCCTTCACACGCACTAAGATATGGCCTCCGTTCTCAGGTTCTGCCTTGATTTCTATTTCTGGTTTCTCCTCCGAACGAAATTTCAATGCGTTGTCAATTAGGTGGTAGAACACGGATCGCAATTGCTCCATATCACCTTGGACGTCCGGCATTGGCGAGGCGTTGATGTGAGCTTTATGAAATTTGACACTAGAATACAAGTCCATTGTCGCAGAATCGACGGCGTCATTAAGAGATACGTTGCCCAGAGGTTGCCCTCGCGTGTTGACCCGCGAGTACTGCAGCAATGCCTCAATCATGTCTCTCAAGTTGGAAGCGCTGCGGTTAATGACTTCTGTAGCTTTGGTTATCGTGTCTTGTTGCGATTCACGCACGGCACACTGAAGGATCTCCGAGTATTGATTTATGTGCCTCAATGGAGCTTGGAGATCATGAGACACAGCGAATGCGAAATCGGGTAGCTCTTCGTTGATTTGCTGCAGTGTCATCATTTCGCGTTGTGCTCTTTCCGCTTCTTTCAAGGCCGATATGTCTGTTGTCGTAAGAACGATGCCCTCGACATTCTCCTCGGAAGTCCGATAGGGTTGGATGCGTTGGAGAAATACACGTCCCTCATGACTCTGAACTTCGATTTCTTTTGGCAATCGCGTGTTGAGTACCTCCGTAACGTCACTTATGAGATTGGGGCTATCGAGCTTGTACGCTATGTGCCCAATGGGCCGACCGATATCCTGGTCCAGCACGTTGAAGGCCGAAGAAATTGCTGGCGTGAACATACGAATATTCAACCCGCGATCGAGGAAAATCGTTCCGATGTCCGTACTCTTAAGAAGATTGTCCATATCTTCTGTCAGTTCAGTTAGTTCGTCGATCTTCTGCTTGTGTTCAGAATTGACGGTAAAAAGCTCCTCGTTTACGCTATGAAGTTCCTCGTTAGTGCTCTGCAGCTCTTCGTTGGACGCAATCAACTCTTCGTTCGTCGCTTGTAGTTCTTCATTGCTGGACTCAAGTTCCTCCACGGTTGCCTGCAGCGTCTCCCTTGTATAACTCAATTCACGTTCCAGCTGGGCCACCCGCTCATTGGAAAAATCTTCATTCCGGTAGTCCTGAAGGATGACTTCCTTCTCGCCTTGGGGTTTCTCGTGGGGCTCGATACAGACAAGAAACAGCCCCTCATTCGTGTGTGCATAGGGTTCAACACGGACTTCATTCGTCGTGGTCTCATCGCCGACCTGCAACTCAATGCTACTAAAAACAACAGGTCTCCCTTCTTGCCTCGCTCGATGCAACCCGGCAACGACAGCCGACCGCAGTTCATTGGGAAGCATCTTTAGAGCATCCAACGTCGGAGCACCTTCTGGCTGGACAAGTATGTGCCTGGCATCACCGAAGGTGTACACTAGTTCGTTCGAATCATTAATCAGTAGGCTGGGGGGCACATATCTAGATAACAGGTCCTCAGCGGCGCTCGCGATGAATTGCTTTTGCTTGCCTCGCCCAGGAATGGCAGCTGACACAAACGTGGGCTGTCGTTCATGAACGACGCTCTGCAGTACTGGTGCGATAGGCATTCGCGCCGCCCCTGGTAAACGCACATCACGGTGCTTGCTGTAAATACGCCAGTGCCGGTCGACTGTTTCGAACTCTTTACCCAAGACCCCCACAGTTTCGCTCGGCCCAAGAAACAGAATCCCGCCGACTTTCAATCCAAAATGGAACAGCGACAGGATTCGCTCTTGAACCTTTGGCTCAAGGTATATCAAGACATTCCTGCAGCTAATTACGTCTATTCGAGTGAAGGGCGGGTCACTTGTCAAATCACTTGCAGCGAAAATTACCTTCTGTCTCAAGTCGCGTTTCACATGACATAATCCGTTGGACTGCGTGAAATATCGCGACGCAAAGTCAACGGGGACTTTGGCGAGAGATGATGCCGGATACACCGCTGTACTCGCAGTCTCCAGAGAGTTTCGATGAACGTCCGTGGCAAAGACTTTGAAGTCTTGGCTGCGACCTTTCATTTCGATTGCTTCCTGCAGAAGGATCGCCATTGAATAAGCTTCTTCCCCTGTTGCACAACCCGGGACCCATGCCCGAAGTTCTTCTCGAGGATCCGACTTGCCAACCAGCTCTGGGAGAATTTTTCTGCGCAGGTTTTCAAATGCATCGGGATCACGAAAGAATTCCGTGACTTCTACGAGGAGATCGCGAAAAAGATTATCAGCTTCCTCAGGATTATCGTCGAGCAGCTGGTTGTATTCATTCAAATCTACAACACCGGCCAGCTGGACTCGACGTTCAAGCCGACGCGTGATTGTTGCCGGCTTGTACAGTGAAAAATCGACGCCATACTTGAGTCGAAACATTCGAATGATTCGAAACATTGCCGATTCGCCGACGGGCGAATCAGTTTCCATTGGCCGTTGCAGGACAGACCTATCGCGGCGAAGGTAGTATTCAATAAGGCGTTGAGGGATATCACGTGGAGCCAATGCAATGTCTACTGCCCCTGATTGCATTGCAGCACGAGGCATACCGTCGAATCCGGCGGTTTCAGCACTCTGTGCAAAAACAACACCACCATTCTTGCTTACGTCTCTAATCCCCGCCGCTCCATCACTCCCAGTCCCTGACAGGACAATTGCTGCACAGTCCCCATGCGCCTGATTCGCGAGTGATGTGAAGAAAATGTCAATGGGACGATTAGAACCGCGAACAGGATCCTGATCACTAAGCAAGAGCTTCCCGTCAGCCAATACCATGTTCTTTTCTGGCGGGATAAGGTAGATAGAGTCCGGCTCAACTACGATTCCGTCAGTGACTTTGTGTATAGTCATCTTAGTATGACGAGCCAAAAGCTCATCCATTAAGCTTTTGAAGTCAGGCGAAAGATGCTGGACAATGACGAACGCCATGCCGGAATCATTCGGCATGTGGTCAAAAAACTCTTCGATTGGTGCCAAACCGCCTGCAGAGGCGCCGATCCCGATTATCGGAAACGCGGATCGAGACTGATTCATGGATATGCACCTAACAGGACTCGTGTTTAGCTAGCTAGTATCGCTCTCTCCACTGCTTTTGCTTAACGTGACCTGCAAACGTAACAGACGCCAAGTGACACGGTAAGTACTTCTGAATGCGAATCGACAGAGAAAACAGTACATGCGTCTAACATCGCAAGACGACTTTGACCAAAAATTCATCTGTTTTCAGTTGCTGATGCAGGCGTCGACCCTAAATCCGCATCAACTTACCTTCTGAATGCGCGAAAGTCCGGATAAAATATCGCCGAGTTTCTGTGGATCAAGCGGTTTGACGAGATGAAGATCAAATCCCGATTCCGTAACTGCGAGTCGGTCTGAGTCTTGTCCATATCCTGTCAGCGCTACCAAACGAATGTTGTTAAATCGAGGTTCCGATCGAATCGCACGCGCCACAGAATGGCCATCCATCTCCGGTAATCCGATATCTATGATGGCGGCATCCGGCATCACTTCCTGAATCAACTTTAAGCCATCGGTGCCTGTCGCGGCTTCATAAACTTCCAACCCTTCGAGAAGGAGTAAAGATGCCAACATCTCTCGAGCATCGTCGAGGTCTTCGACGAGAACCAGAGAACGAATATTGGGAGTTGCCACCGGCGTATTAAGTTGCTCCTCAGCAACATCCTCTTCGGCGATAAGTGGTAGCCGCACAGAAAACTGACTACCACATCCAACTCCAGCGCTCTCAACATCAACTGAGCCACCATGGAGTTCTACTACCGCTTTCACGAGAGTCAGACCGACCCCCATTCCACCATCGGATCTGTCGAGCGTATCATCCGATTGGTAGAAAAGCTGAAAAATCTCCCCAAGCTTCTCCTCTGGGATTCCGGCGCCGGAATCGCGAACCTTGAGAATGGCGGTTCCTTCTTCCCATTGCAAACCAAGATAAATGCCCCCGCCCTGTTCTGTGTATTTGATGGCATTAGTAAGCAAATTAACAATGACCTGCTGTAGACGGGCGGGATCACCAAGCACAACCAACGGGCGGTCGCATAATTCGGCGGAAAAGCCTAATTCTGCTTCTTCAATCTGCGACTGGACGACCGAGATTGCCTGTTCCGCGGCCCCACGCAGATCGACCGAACCTCTTCGGAGTTCAAACTTGCCGTGTGTAATTCTGGAGACATCTAGTAGGTCATCCAGCAAACGCGTCACTTGCCGGAGTTGACGTTGAACGACATCTATAGCACTTGCCTTGCGTTCGTCTCTGGATCGTTCATCCGATAGGACAGCGACGGCATTGGATACAGCTCCCAACGGATTCCTCAATTCATGCGACAGCATGGCCAAAAACTGGTCTCTGCGTCGGACCCCCTTTTTCACCTCGTCTTCGGCTTTTCTCCTATCTGTGACATCTTCAAACGAACCTGCCATACGTGTCGCTTCTCCACCGCCATGCCGCTCTGCGGCACCTCGCATATGAAACCACCGATAGCCTTTGGAATTCGCAGTTTCCATTCGAAATTCGATATCAAACGGCACTGCATGTCTTAAATGATCAACGAGCGCCCGTTCGAATTGGTCACGGTCATCAGGATGAACGAGTTCTTGCCAAAGTGAGATTGCCATCTCTTCGTTGGGTGATCGGCCTAGAATTGAATACATTCGACCAGAGCACCAAATGGGCTCCTCGCGAACATCTTTCCAATCCCAGATTCCGGCGTTGCTGCCAGAAACCGCCAGATTAAAGCGTTCCTCGCTTTTCTGTAAAGCCTCAGTAGCTGTCTGCAGTGTAGTAACATTCACAAGCGTGACTACGACACCGTCAACTATGCCTCTCGCCAAGTAGGGGAATATCCGGAGCAGATACCATCTATCCATCTCGTCTTTAACTTCACGATGATACGGCTTCTCGGTCTCAATTACCTCGCCTATGCATTGCACAAGATTCACGTCAATCAGCTTGTGCGTAAATGACGAGATAGGGCGCCCTATGTCTTGAGGGATCAAATTAAAGAAATCGGCTAGATGAGGAGTAAAACGACGCAACTTCATGTTGGAATCCAAAAACAGCGTGTGAACATTCGTCGTCGTCAGGAGGTTGTCGATGTCATCATTCAACTCCGTCAATTCGTCAATCTTGCGTTGGTGCTCTGCATTTACGGTATACAGCTCCTCGTTCACGGAATGCAACTCTTCGTTGGTTGATTGCAACTCCTCATTAGATGCGGTTAGTTGTTCGTTTGTTGACTGTAATTCCTCATTCGTGGTCTGCAATTCTTCAATCGTTGACTGCAAATTATCCTGCGTGAAGTGTAGCTCTCGCTCTAATTGTTCGATCGTGTCAATCTGATCACTGGACAACTTGATATGTTGATCGTCGCCTGAGTTGACTTCCTGGCATTCAAATCGAAGTAGGATCGCGGACTCATCTTCTTCCACAGTGATCGCGTCAGCTCTTACCAAAACGCCGGTCGCCTTCCCGCCAAGTTGGCACGTCACGGGATCAATTTCGACGGAACGTCTGTCGCGGCGAAACTGCATAATAGCCAGCGAACAAACTGACCTCAGCTCTCGCTTGATGGTTTGCAGCAGGTCCCTCGTGGGTCGGCCATCGTTTACTTGGAGGAACATACCTGCACCGCCAACTACATGAAGTATCTCACGCGATTCACTTACGACAATCGCTGGTGTACCGACGAGTTGCAAGACTTCGTCATATACTGAAAGCAACCGGCGATGCTCGGACCTCTCACGAGCCTGAACGTGATTAGTACTCGGTATCCAGCGGGCGCTTGGAGTTTTGCCTGCGCGCATCCCAGGGCTAAGCTCACGGTGCTTCCGAAAAATCCTCAGGGACTCGTCCAGTGGTTGAAATTCGTTACGCATATCACCAAGAGACTCGCTGTTTCCAAGGCATAGAATGCCTCCTGTTTTCAAACCGAAATGAAGAAGAGACAATACACGTTGTTGCGTCTGGGGCGTAAAATAAATCATTACATTTCGACAACAGATCAGATCAAGCCGCGTGAACGGCGCGTCATGAATCATATTGTGCGGCGTAAAGACGATCATCTTTCGCAATTCAGGCGCCACGTAGAACCCATCCTGACGTTCGATGAAGAATCGCTTTCGTCGTTCTGGTGTAACGCCGTGCATCTGGTCTTCGAGATAGACGCCTCTGCCCGCTCGCTGCAGTGATCCTTCGTGTACATCCGATGCGAATATTCGTACTCGACGTTTAGCGCCAAGCTTCTCCATCTCCTCAGTCAGCAACATTGCAACGGTGTATGCTTCTTCGCCAGTTGCGGTACCAGCGATCCAACAACGGATCTCCTCATCCGATCCAAGTTTTTCGATCAAGCCGGAGATAGCGTCTAGCTGCAAACGCTCGAAGACTTGATGATCGCGAAAAAAGTCGGTGACGCCGATAAGCATGTCATGATAGAGAAGCTCAACTTCGTCTTGATTTGATTCCAGAAGCCGGACATACGAATCGACATCAGAAGCAGTGGAGAGATTGGCTCGACGCTCGATTCGCCGAATGATCATCTCGGCCTTGTAATACGAAAAGTCCAGCCCGTATCGATTGTGGAGCAAGTTGAAAATCAGACGCATCGACGGCAGCATTCGGTCCTCAGGCTCAATACCAACTTGAATCGTTTCTTCGTCTGCGTCGGCTCCCAATCGATTGAGAGTGCGGGCTATCTCAAGTGGCGACAAAATCAAACTGGTTGTTCCAGTGTCGCACGCGGCTCGAGGCATGCCGTCAAAAGCAGCTGTCTCGACGGATTGCGCCATGACTAATCCACCTCCCCTGTAGACTTCTTGAATGCCGCGCGAACCATCTGTTCCCGTGCCGGACAGAATAATTCCTACAGATCTTTCACGAGCAGCGTGCGCAACTGACCGGAAAAACTCGTCGATTGGAAATGACAACCCGCCATCCCCCCTAGACCGGTCAGTCAGCAACAGTCGCGTGCCTGACATTATGGCTTCTTTTCCAGGCGGAAGCAGATAGATACAGTTGGCCCGAATCTCGACAGCATCCGTGATAAGCTCGACATGCATTCTAGTGTGGCGTGAGATAAGCTTGTCCATCAGACTATCAAAGTCTGGCGAGAGGTGCTGAATAACAAAAAATGCCATACCAGTCTCAGCATCTAGATTGTCAAAAAGTTCTTCAAGCGCTTGCAAGCCACCTGCTGAGGCTCCAATGCCAACATATCGCTTTGGCTGCGGTGTGGTTGCCGACAAGCCCCACTTGCTCTGAACTGCCATAAATTGAACCTCTTGATCAACAATTTTCCCATGCGAAGTTTAACCACGAGTACCGCTTCCCGAAAAGATGTGTACTCACGGCTAGCGCTTTCAATGTCGGACGCGCGTCACTTTAGGATTATTCAGGGTAATTGACAGTATTGAGGTTGGGGAGCCTTGCGAGAATGGCTTAGGCTCCTGTTTCCTCATGGATGAGGATTCGAAAGCAGGATGCCAATTACAATGGCTGTCATCGGAGCGTATACTCATGCTAGTTCTGTCACGGAAAGAAAATGAACGGATCGTTTTCCCTGATCTAGGTATCACAGTTTCTTTACTCAACCTCTCTCGAAGCCAGGCACGTGTTGGCATCCAAGCGCCGAAGGAAGTCACAATTCTCCGCGGTGAACTCGACCAAGAATGCCGTCATCAGCCGACACCGTCAAACGCTGCCCACGAGTCACATCACAATCGTAATTTAATGAATACGATCAACTTGCACGTCATGCTGTATCAACAGCAGTTGAAAGTCGGATTGAACGAGCTCGCGACTCGCACGTTGATCAAGTTGGTCGATTTTCTCGATGTCCAAACGCAGAAAGGCAGTGTAGCGTTTGAACTCGATCCAGAAGCTGCTAAGCAACAGTTGAATGGACATGTCATGATCGTCGAAGACGACCCCGAACAGTGCGAGTTGCTACAAAGCTACCTTGGAATGCAGGGGTTACAAGTTAGTTATCACGAAAACGGCGAAAGAGCTCTTCTCGAACTGCGCAAGGGAATTGCCCCGTCTGTCATTCTTATGGACTGGAACATGGGCAAATTTGGGGGGGCATGGCTGTCAACTCGGGTGGCCGAGGAATATGGAGAACAACGTCCACGACTATTTGTATTAAGCGGAGCGCCGGATATCCCGTCATCGCAAATGCCATTCATCGATGCTTGGTTGAGTAAGCCGCTGAATCACGAGCTACTTTTTGCGCGACTCAAGGCCATCGGAATGATTGCTGCTTGACAGAACAAGATGGGGGACATTACATTTCCTCGCAGTGAGTATGGCTGGACCAACCGTGGAGGGGATGGTCTGCGACACTGGGCTTATTTCCAGCATTCACCCTCATCGACCAACTTCAACAATAAAAAGAACGTTGAATTGCGATCCTCCAAGCTCCATGCGGCTAAGCGCCTGCGCGTTACCGTCATCCGCTCGAGGCTCTAATACATCACGAGGAACTCCTTGTGATGTGTCAATTAAACGGCTAAGACCTTTAGTTTATTGATGATAACTGCGCCAGATTCGATGCTAGGAAGACGCGACGTAGATCCTCTTATCAGTGACAACCGGGGATGATCGCACACCCATCTTTGAGGCGACAGCCCAGAATGACATAAATCTATTCTACGGCGATTGAATCCACTTCTTCATTGTTTTGAGATGAGTTCAAACACGCGATCGGAGATTCCACGTGCCGGATGGGTTTTTTGTCCACGACAAGTGAATGATTACTAGGCCCCCTCAATGTCGTCTATTTTTTACACATGGAGGTGCTTTTCGTGATGACAGAAAGGCGTAGCATGAACGGTGTTCCAACGTTTGGAGACGCGAAACACTTGGCGAGCCATCACAACCTTTATGGACGCGACAGCGAAGTCTCTCAGTTACTTGCTGCTTTGCAAGAAGCCGTTCATGGGCACGGTGAACTCTTACTCCTTCCCGGCGTGTCGGGTACTGGAAAGACGGCATTGGCGAATGTGTTACGAGAACCAACCCATGCGCTCAATGGCTACTTTCTGACAGGAAAGTTCAATCAGTACGACCAAAACGTTCCGTATGTTGCTTGGCGACAAGCTCTAGCTGAACTCTGCGAATGGATTACTCGCGAAGATGATGCTCGTGGCAAGAAATGGGTAGCGGATATTGTCGGAGCGGTTGGCGATCAGGGGCAATTGCTCGTATCCGTCGTCCCCGAGTTCGAGTTGCTATTGGGGAAGCAGTCGCCCATAGAATCGATCAATCCACAAGAAGCCCGACACCGTTTTTCGAGTGTGATTCGGTCCGTATTGGAGACGGTTTGTCGTGCGGAACATCCACTGGTGTTGTTTCTGGACGACTGGCAGTGGGCTGACCCTGCGTCGTTACGACTGCTATCGCAGCTTCAGATTGGCTCCACTCTTCGGTACTTGTTAGTAATCGCGGCATACCGTAGCGATGAGGTAGTCGAGCGGCACACATTTGCTAACACAGTGAACGAGTTGCGGACACAGCCAATTAATATCAGAACAATTGACGTGACGAATCTTGCAGCTCACGAAGTAGAGAGGCTAGTTGCTGATGCTATGGCGGATCGTTGCGAATTGATGCCAACGGCAGGCGAAATCCGCTCCATATCAAAGGGCAACCCCTTTTTTGCACATGCACTCATTGATTTGATTAAGTCAAATAGTCTCCCATCCAGTGAAGCGCACGACGCAAGCTGCTATTCAAACGATGTCGTCGAGGTATTTACACGTCGAATCAGCTACCTCGACTCCAGTTGCCAAGAGCTGCTCTCTGTTGCTGCCCTGTTGGGGAATCGCTTCGACGTCGACACACTGTCGATAGTTAGCCACAACAACGTCTCGACTTGTGAAGAATTGTTGCTTTCGGCAACATCGGATTTGGTCGTGCCTCAAAACAACGATCAATCACCGAATCCAACCGGCGGGAGAACGTTTCAATTCACGCACGACCGTGTGCAGCAAGCCGCCTATTCGCGCATACCGCCGGAACGATTGGCTGCAATGCGGTTGAACATTGCTAGGCGAATGCTAAAGCAACTTGCGCCTGAACAACTTTTAGAAAAGATTTGTCAGGTAGTGGAGCATTTCAACTCAGGTATCTCTTTGGTAGACGATCCTGTCGAAAGGATACGTTGTGTTGAGTTGAATGTTGATGCTGGTCGACGAGCGCGTGCAGCAACAGCTTACCGCTCAGCCCTACATTACCATCGTGCCGCCCGAGAGTGCCTTAACACTACTGCGTTGAATGAGTTGCTTTGGGATGATTATCCATCACTAGCAATGAGTCTCTTTGTCGACCAAGCTGAAACCGAGTTTCTGGAGGGTGACCGCGAGGAATCCGAACGCTGCGTGCAGCTCGCTCGAAAACGTGCTCCAACGCCAATCCAAAAGGCTACAGCTTTGTCCATGCTCATTGTTCATTACACACTGCAGGCACGCTACGGCGATGCGATCGAAGCAGGACGTGTTGCACTGTCCGAACTGGGAGTATCGCTACCTGACAGCAATTACGAATCGGCACGCAATCTTGAAATTGAGGAAACACACCACCTTTATCAAGGATTAACACCCAGTCAAGTAATTGCTCAGCCCGAAGCAACCGACAAAACAATGATGGCAACCGCGAAAGTGCTAATTGCGATGGGGCCTCCCTGCTATCGATCGCATCAACAACTCTGGAGTGTAATTGTTCCCCGTGTAGTTAACTTAACGCTACGGCACGGACGTATCCCAGAAATCGGCTATAGTCACACCGCATTCGCAGGATTGTTGGCATGGGTTGCGAATGACTATTCGCTCGGCAGCGCTTTTTCCCAGATTGCGTCCAGTGTCATGGCGAGTTCTCTTCCAAATGCGGCGGAGATATCCGTATTCCATCTGATGATCGGCAGTTCCGTTCGTCATTGGTACAAGCACCTAAGTGAAAGTAGCGCCGACTATCGTGCAGCAGTTGAGACGGGACGCCAATCTGGAAACCTCCAGTATGCTGCATACGCGTTCGGACATAATATGTATTGTCGGTTCTTTCAGGGAATCCGCCTCGACAATCTGATCCGAGAATCTCAGTCTTCGCTTGCTTTTAGTCGCACACGGTACAACCAATGGGCGATCGATCTACTCGAAGGAGGGCTCCATGTCTTTCACGACCTATCTGTTGCCGATCACCAACTTGATCTCACATGGGAGTCGGAATACCTCCGACGTGTCGAG
>CAYYHV010000098.1:14916-19619 GCA_964471695.1 uncultured Pirellulaceae bacterium | reverse complement strand
CCCTACCCGTGGTGGGTGGGGTGGAAAAGTGGAAGGCGGCGACGACCGTAGAGGAAGAGTAACGGCGATCCCCATAACGACGACTGGGACTAGGCTTCGTAGAACAATTGTGAGCGGCGAGGCCAGCGCATCGCCGCTCACGGGTGCTACGAGTTTTCGATTTGATCCACAGAACCTAAACTAGCCGACTAGCTTGGGACAAAGAAATACCCATAATAAAGAAACACAACCGATCAGCAGGATCTCCAAGTGACTCAGAAAGCCCTTGATCGTTACATTGGACTGAAGCTAGAAATCGAAAAACTCGAAGAAGAGATGGACGGCTTGAAGGAGAAAGTCATCAAGTTTGTCAGCGACTCGAAAGACGGCAAGATCGAGACCGACAACTACATGGTCCGATCCTCGTCACGCGTCTCGTACGAATTCTCTAGCGAGTACGAAGCCAAAAACAAAGAACTCAAGGCACTTCGAAAAAGTGAAATCGAAGAGGGTGTCGCGGTTGAGAAGGGCAAGTCGAATTACGTCACCGTGAAGATTAAGTGACATCAGCAGGCCTGCATGCAGGAAGGCAAGTAGAAACTCGACCGTTCGCTCGGTAACGGAGTCTATTTTGACCGAGAGGCTTACGCTAAACCGCTAAGGCGAATCGCATCGTCCGTGATCGACTCTCTTTTCGTCATAGTGATGTTCATTTTATTGGCGATCGGAATGAGCATCCTCTCCGCCGCGGAGTTATTGGCTGACACATCTGAGAATCTGCTTATCTCCATGACCGGGTGCATCTGGTTCGTTGCTTCATGGTTCTACCTGACGAAACTAAAATCGTCCCGCATAAGGACCGTCGGATACTGGGCTGCGGGCATCAAGGTTATTGACTATCGCGGCAAGCCACCAACGCTGTTCGCCATGACGATGCGACTATTCCTGTTGATGATTGGTCCTTTCAATCCAATCACCGACCTAATTTGGACGGGCGTGGATCCGAATGGGCGATCACTGCGAGATGGCTACACGGGAATCCACGTTGTTCGCAGAGATGCAGCACCTCAGGGAACAGCACCGAGATTCTTAGTGTTTTACACGGCACTCGGGTTCATTTTGTCATACCCAAGTGTGAAGCCCAAGCCCGCTTCGCACCATCGCCCCAACGCACCGCAAATGCAGACGAGGCTTGATTCACAGCAATGAAGCCGCAACCGCATCATTGGATGGTGGTTCCCGCTTTGGTCGCGCTAGTCATTGTTGTTCGCGTGGCGGGTCTTATGTGGCTTCATCTAAAATCTTAATTCTAGCGAACGAACTTGTATCATTTAGCGTACTTTGGATCATCCGGACTATTCCGCAGTGAGATCAATCCTGTATTCCGCCACAGCTCCAAACCAAAGGGGGCCATTCCGTGAAGAAATTCGGAAAGACAGACGCAAATCGTCGCCGAGCATTTCAGTTGGAATCGCTCGAAGAGCGATTGGTTCTGACAACATTTTGGGCTAACGACCGTAGTGTCACAATCCCGCAAGATAGCGACGGATTTACCTTGTCGTCTGATAGTCAGTTCCCGCCTTTCTCTACTGATTTCTCCGGAATCCAGAACCCACCTATGCATGGAATACTCCACGAAGATGGGCAATCATGGGTTTATGTTCCTGACCCAGGATACGTCGGCGAAGATTCCTTTACGCTGGAGGATGAGTTCAGACTCGACATCGATCCGGAGCTATTGGACCAGTATTTCCCAGACCTCGACCTTGATTCTGTCCTCCCTGAATTTGAGATGACGGTCAATATTACGGTCGCCGAAACCCTCTACGCTACGCCGGATTGGATTCGAGTCGCCCCAGACTCAACGGCGAACCCAATTGATGTCCTGGCGAATGATCGTGTGCTTGCTAGAGACGAGACAGTCTCCCAGTGGCCGTTTACATCGCAGTGGACCCCGTCAGCTTGGACAACATCCGGCAATGATCGCCTGCAAATCCTGTCGGCCTCGGCGTCCGATGGCAGCGTAGAGATCTCCTCCAACGGATATTCCCTTTCCTATTCCCCAACGTCTGGATTCCATGGTCCTACCGAAATCCAATACACCATCATTGACGAAGCCGGTCATACGTCGAACGGCGTGGTAAGCGTTGAGGTCGATACGGCGGCTGTTTTGGAAACGTCTTATACCTCCGAGTCCGAGTTTATTCACGGCATGATCAACCAATGGATGGCAGCGTACGCCGACAAGATTCACAATCAACATCCATTCGATGCTCTCCGAGACGATGCACTTTTTTCCCGCAAGGCATCCACAATTGATGCAGGAACTTCCGTCGTTGAACAGGGAGACATCGTAAAGTCGGAAGGGGACTTCCTGTTCGTCGCATCGAATCCTGAGGCCGGCGAACCTGATGACGAGGCGACGGGCGACATCCCCGCGCCGGCGACTCTTACAATCCTCGATGTCAGCCAAGGTGATTCACCGCAAATCGTCGACTCGATCGAGTTCCGACATACGATTGAGGACATGTTCCTGAACAATGGACGCTTGACGGTCATTACACAGAATAGTTCCTTTCGATATTTACATCAGGAACACACCATCCATGTCCTCGAGGTCTCAAATCCAACCCGGTTGAGAATCGCCTACCAAACGACAATCCAAGGGAACTATCAGGCATCTCGCGTAATCGACAACCACCTGATTACGGTGTCCAATTGGAGTGGTGGTTTCGATCAACGATTGGATCAAGTCGTAACTTCTCCGTCGCCGTACATTGCAGCCTTACTGGCGAACGGCGCCGACCGATTCCTTCCCACGATGAACATTTATTCCGGCACACAAGACGAGACGGTGCGAGTCGAGGAATGGCATGAAATCAACAAACAGGAACTCCACACATTTCACGATCGTTCCGTGATTTCTACGTTCGACCTGGCACAATCTAACGGAATCCCTGTTGATCTCGAAGTCACTTCGCTGACACATGGACAGCTCCATGTTTCATCAGATGCGGTTTACCTTGCCGGAAATGGAAAGATACTCAAGTACCACTTTGAAGAAGACGGCTCCGGCATCGAGTTGGCGGCGAGCGGGAATTTCGAAGGCGAACTGTTTAATGACTCTGCTATCAATGAGCACGACGGACATGTGCGTTTGGTAACTTACTGTCTCACCGACTGCGACTCTTCGACATTTCAGATGAAATCAAATATCATTGTGATGCAACAATCCGGCCAATCGTTGGAAACGGTAGGCGCGATAAATGGTATTGCGAACCAGTCCCTTGCTGCGCGGTTTATCGGGGATCGAGCCTATGTTTCCTCTTTCGAAGCCGACGATCCGTTTTGGGTAATCGATCTGAGCGATCCACGAAATCCAATTGTCCAGGCGGAAATGACTTTGCCGGGTTTTTCACAGATTCTCCACACGGTAGATGAAGACCATTTTCTTGGAATCGGCCGAAATGACACAATTTGGGACAACAACAGTCAATTGCAGATTTCACTTTTCAACGTGAGCAATCCCAACCATCCTTTCATTGTTGACCAGTACGAATTCGAGGGTGGAATAAGTACGAACTCTCCACTGAATGGGTTTGGCTCGACACGTCTGGCCACAATGTTGAGTGACGACAACGTACTCACGGTGCCTGTTTTTAGCTCGCCCTACTACCCAGGACTTGAGAAGTTGTTCGACGGTGAATCTTCTGCGATTGCCGTGTTTGATATCGATTTGGCAAATGGAGCCATCGAACCGCTGGGGCAGGTTGAATTCGTTGACCGTGCCCTTCGCAGTCGGATGCATGACGACTTGCTCTTGACTATTTCCAGGGCCACCATCAAAGCGACTCCTCTCCGCCAGCCTGACGACATTCGCTCTGTGCAATCACTTCCCGATATCGGTTCGCTGCAAGTGCGAAGTTTGCCTTTTGTGGACGGCCCGAGTCTCGACATCAACCAAGACGGACGTGTTTCGCCGGTCGATGCGTTGATGCTGATCAACCACTCGGTAGAGCATGGCTACGGGATGATGAATGATTTTATCGGAGTGGTCGGAATGGACATGCTGGACGTCAATCAGGACTTGGCGTTCAGCCCCATCGATACGTTAATGGTAGTGAATGCACTCGGTGGTCACGGAACAACGCTGGAATCATCGTTGACGACTGAATTAAAAAGTCATGATGGCGGCTCTGCCCTACCTTCCTCGGACATTGCTGTCTCCAACGAAAGCTCGACTTCCGCTGCCGAATCTCGAACCGTAACGTCGAATCATTCGAGCAACCTTTCGGGTTACTTTTTGCAGATTGATACGGAGTCGGTAGAAGACGACGATGAAAATGACATCATGGAACAGATTACGGACAATTTCGCCGATGCCTGAAGCGTCTTCCCTCAATCGTTTGCACGCATGAGCGCCACGTAAGAACTAGAGCGTGCTACGCAGCCATTCTTGGTAATGCACTTCGCCAGCGACGATACGCCAAGATAGTCTCGTGAACTGCCCACAAAAGTTCAAATAGAATCAGGGTGGCTGGATTTCGTGTTTACACCGAACGGGAGTCGAAAAGGGGACTGGCTCGTCGTCGAGCACGATTGACGTTGCCATGATCTGCCGGCAACAACGCCGACGAGGTGCCTGCTCCCTTGTTTCGACGGTTCAATCAATTCAGCGTACAAGAGGGTGGTCCGCTGCAAGCTGCTGCTCGCTTCGGATATCA
>CAYYHV010000098.1:0-14906 GCA_964471695.1 uncultured Pirellulaceae bacterium | reverse complement strand
CTCCAAAAGAGATACTAGGCACCGTGCGTGAAATCTAATCGCACGTCTAACCCTTACAGTGAACGGAGCGAGTGCCAGTTTCCGCTCGCTGCCGCTCACAACCGGAGATTTACGATGCACTAAGCAGCGGTAATAAAAAAACGCTCGCGACAAAGTCACGAGCGCTCAATTTTTGATCAACTTCTACCAAACAAACCCTAGTAAGGCTGATAGTACTCGACAGGAGTCGCCATCTGAGCGGGCTGAGCCATAGGAGCGTACTCGTACGACTGAGTCGGCGCCGAGTAGACAGCCGGTTGAGGCTGCTGCGTGACGGCCTGCCCTTGATAGACGACTTGCTGAGTTTGGTACACAGGCTGTGAAGGGTACACGACCTGCTGGGGCTCGTAGGCAACTGATTGCGACTGGTATGCCGATGGCTGAGGTCGGTAAACAGCTTGTTGCTCGTAGGCCGCTTGCTGAGGTTGATATACAGCCTGCTGCTGGTAAGCAACTTGCTGCACCTGCGGCTGATAAGCCACCGTCTGATATTGCGATTGGTAAACGTTCACCGATGGTGCTCCACCCATCTGCAACTGAGCCATTTCAGCGGCATGAAATTGGTTGTGCCACTGTTGGATTTGGTCCATCGAGACGGCATACAACTGATTGTACGAAATGCCGATGGCTTGAAGATCCGTTGAATGGTCATTCCAAAGATGAGTCCGCAAGTCGCCTGGTCCAGCGTAGCCCACGTTGGGGTCCACCAGTCCGACTCCTGGCATGTTGACTAGCTGCGAGCCCGTGGACGCAGGAGCCGAGTAAGCCTGTTGACCATATGCGGGCTGCAGATAGTAAGCGGGCTGAGCCGTGGGCTGAGTCGTGGGCTGAGTCGTGGGCTGAGTCGTGGGCTGAGTCGCGGGCTGAGTCGCGGGCTGAGTCGTCGGATTCGAATAGTTTTGATAACTTGCTTGCTGACAAGTGTTGCAATTATTCGTTCTGGCTTGCCGACGCCACCACTGGGCGTCCGCGGAATCCGCCACTAAAAATGGAATTGCGACCAGCGTAAAAATGAAGGCACGTCTTAGCATAAATGCTCCCCAAAAGGCGTTGTTTGAAAACCCGTAAAAGAACTCTTGTCGCTAACTGTGCCTATTTCACTAATCCGTGTCAATTAGCCCACATCGCCATCCCCCCAAAAATGCGTGTTTTGCGATCTATCCCACGGGAGCCACTTTGGACCACGAAATCTATCTAAATCATGCCGGAACAAGCTGGCCCAAGCCGGAATCCGTTTTCCAGGCGATGGCGAATTTTCGCACGTCACCAACATCGAACTGGAGTCGACAATTCGAATCTGCACACAACGCAATCGCAAGCTTCTTCGGACTGAGCGACTCCCATCGCTTGCTGCTAACGCCCGGCTGCACTAGCTCATTGGCCTTGGCGATCGCCGACCATCCTTGGGAGTCGCAGGACGCGATCGTCATTTCTTCATGGGAACATCATGCGATTCATCGCCCCGCACTGAAACTGCAAGAAATGGGCGTTAAAGTCCTGACTGTGCCACCAAGCACAGACAGTCCGTTTGATCTCGATACGCTTCATCAGTTTTTGACGAAGCACAATGTCCGCTTGGTTGCTGTATCCGCGGCGAGCAATGTGACGGGTGACTTGTTGCCAATCCAAGAGATCATCGAATTGTCGCATCAATTCGATACGCTGGTCCTTGTCGATGCAGCCCAGTCGGTTGGTTGGCTTCCACTCAACCTGCCCAAACTCGATGCCGACATCGTAGCCTTTGGCGGCCATAAGGGATTGCAAGGGCCATGGGGAATCGGGGGTCTGTATGTGGCTGATCGCGTGACGATGAATACGCCAGCCGCGGTGTGCCGCATTCCGGCCGCGAACGAATCGCCGTGTGCTCCGATGCCCGGATATTGTGATGGGGGTTCAGTCGATCGACTCGCGCTTGCCGGATTGCACGCAGCCATCGAGTGGCTGCAGCATTCCGATCAATCCAATCGACTGGCGCGTTGCCGGCAGCTTATGCAATCGCTGCAAGTCGCGGTTGCTTCGCTTCCCAACGTGATCGTGTACGGCCACCAATCGGTCGATATGCGGGTTCCTACTATCGCTTTTAATATTGTGGGGCGCGAGTCGTCAGAAATCGCATCCATATTAGCTGAGAACCATGTCTTCGTAGGCAGCGGCTTTCAATGCGCTCCGCTGGCTCACGAAACATTAGCCACATCTCAAAGCGGTACGGTTCGCTTGAGCCTTGGACCTACAACGTCAGAGGAACATCTCGACAGGGCAATTGCGACGCTAACTTCATTCATCAGATGAAATGAATAGCTCACAATATGGCCTTGTCGAAGGCGGGTTTGCACTTCGATATCAATCGATGGAATGGCGTGTTACGATTTATGTTTGCTTCCCGATGACTCGATGACAGTTCCATGAAACAGGTTTTGAATTACCATTTCGCGCTCGCATTGGGACTCACGTTGGTTCTCACTTGTGGATGTGCTCCAAAATCAAAATGGGACCGGATCCCTCTTGAGGGCACAGCGACACTTGATGGTTCGCCGTTTACCGGCGCGATCGCGTTGAAGCCCGACCGCTCCATCAAAGGTCCATCGGCAACGTCGAATGTTGTCGACGGAAAATTCCGATTCAAGAAGAGCACCGGACCTGTTGCCGGCAAACATGCTGCGATTCTGTTGCCCAAGTCCAAGTTCGGGGACCGCAATGATTTTCAGCTCGAAGTGATGGTTGATGTTCCTTCCGCGGAGCCGTTTGTTGTTGAATTGCAACTAACCACTCCTAAAGAAGGATCGAAGGATCGCCCACGTCTCCCGGCTATCGAAGAAGAAGCCGCCAAGAAATAACCCGAAGAGAACACCATGCCGAATCATCGCCGATCAGCATTCACGCTCGTAGAACTTCTTGTCGTCATTGCCATCATTGGCATTCTGGTGGCTCTTTTGCTTCCCGCGGTCCAACAAGCCCGCGGAGCCGCGCGACGCATGCAATGCATCAACCGCAACAAGCAACTGGGACTGGCCATCCATAACTACCATGACACGCGGGGACATCTTCCGCGAGTCGAATTGGATTGGGAATTGTTACCCAATAACAACCAGAACGAATGGTGTTGGCGAGCCGACATTTTGCCGTTTCTTGAGCGGCAAAATGCGTACGACGCTTTCAATTTCGATCAAAATTACGTTGGATTTCTTCGCCCCGCTGCCACACACGGTTTAGGTCAGAATGTCATCACCGATTATGTCTGCCCTGATGACCCGACGACTCAGAACATCTACGTTTCCCCCCGTTCACCGCGTGTTGCAACACCGCTGACAAACTACTTTGCCAGTATCGGCAATCATACTCGTCGGCCAGGCGGAGCCCGCTTGCGACAGAACTTCGACGGCTTCTTCGTCACGAACAACAAGGGCCGCGAACCGAAGAACATTCACGACGGCCCCCATGGGCTGACCAAGTTGAAGTTCAAACACATCAAAGACGGACTATCCAAGACGATCGCGATTGGCGAACGTGGTATCAGTCAGGATCCCTATTGGGGCTGGGCATTTGGCCCGACGCTACGTACCGACGCTTACCTTGATACGCGTGAGGGATTTTTCCCGGGTGAACCCAACGGCCAACACGAGGGACACTTCTGGAGTTACCACGCAGGTGGCTCGGTATTCCTCCTCGGCGACGGCCATGTCGATTTCCTCTCCTACGATATCGACACGGGAACCTTCGAAGCCCTCAACTCACGCGACGATGGGTTGGTCATCGACAATCTGTAGTCCTTCGCTTCGCAACGTCTCAACAAGCAGCGACCGCTATAGAGATGGAACGGCAATAAGCTTACGGCGTCAGATGCATCAGCTTCAGCAGTCGGCTGCATCGCACGATCTGGAAGAGCGCGGCTTCCTTATTGGGGCTGGCGTGGACAGAATTAGTATGCCAATTGATTTTTTGATCTCGAAAACGGGTATGACCATCGAGTCGGACATGGGGCTATAATCGGTGCTTTGCACAATCCTTCTGGTCGATCCCGCCTACTATGACTCGGCAGACTATTCTTGCATTCGTCACAACGTTTGGGCTGTTGATGCCCAGCGCATTGGCTACAACTCCGATCTCATTCAGCCAACAGATTCGCCCCATTCTCTCGGAGCATTGTTTTGCGTGTCATGGTCCTGACGAGGAGGCGCGTGAGGCCGACTTGAGACTGGATGAGCAGACCAGCGCCTTTGATAGTGGCGCTATCGTTGCCAAGAATCTTGACGAGAGTGAACTATGGCAACGCGTCAGCAGCGATGACGAAGATTTACAGATGCCACCCCCGGGGCACAAGCGACTTTCGGATGAGGAGTTGCAACTTCTCAAGGGCTGGATCCAAGCCGGCGGGGAGTACGAGCAGCATTGGGCGTTTGTGCCTGCCGTCAAAGCCGACATCCCAAAAATTGACTCGGCCAATCCAATCGACGCTTTTGTACAGCAGAAGATACGTGAAGCGGGACTTTCGGCTTCACCAGCGGCTGACAAACGGACGTTGATCCGTCGAGTCACCCTGGACCTCACGGGATTACCGCCGACGCCCGAAGAAGTCGCGAGGTTCATCGCCAACGACTCGTCGGACGCCTACGAAAAGCTCGTCGATGAGTTATTGGGCCGAGTCGCCTATGGTGAACACATGGCTCGGTACTGGTTGGACTTGGCTCGGTATGCCGACACACATGGATTGCACCTCGACAACGAACGCTCCATGTGGCCCTACCGCGATTGGGTCGTACGAGCCTTTACCGACAACCTACCCTTCGATCAATTTACGCGTTGGCAGTTGGCCGGCGACTTGCTCGACAATCCGAGTCAAGATCAACTGATCGCTTCGGGGTTCAACCGCTGCAATGTTTCTACCGGCGAAGGCGGCAGTATCAACGAGGAATGGATTTTCCGCTACGCGGTAGATCGGACGAGCACGACGGCTGAAGTTTGGATGGGATTGACTGCCGGGTGTGCTGTCTGCCACGACCACAAGTTTGATCCAATCTCCGCCAAAGAGTTCTATTCGATGTACGCCTTCTTCCACAGCGCGGCAGACCCGGCGATGGACGGGAATCGCATCGATACGCCGCCGGTAATCAAAATCTATACCGACGCGGAGAAACGTCAGCTCAAGTCGCTGGAGCATCAACTTGCGACCATTGATTCGGAGATCGAGAAGAAACTCGCGGAGTTTGCGTATGCCGATCCGGCTGAGATGCAAACGCCACCGGCTCCGGAATCCGTCACGCAGTTGTGGTTCGAAGACGACTTTCCGGCAAATGCCAAAGTCCAGAATAGCGGTGGGCAGACCACGTTTGTTTCCAAATCGGATACGGCCGCAAAGGTCTTCTCGGGCGAACGTGCTTTGCAGCGGACATCGAAAGCCCTAGGTCAGGATTTCTATCAAACTGGCGCAGCGCCAGTCACCGTTCCCGACGGCGCCGATGTCTTTGTCCACTGCTATCTCGATGCCAACAATCCACCCGAAACAATTATGATCCAGTTCCATACCAATGGCTGGCAACATCGGGCCGTCTGGGGAGCCGAGGCGAAAATCGACTTTGGCAAATCCGGCACCACGGAAAAGCATCTGATGGGCGACTTACCCAAGACGGGTGAGTGGGTGAGGTTGGTCGTCCCGGCAGAAAAAATGGGGCTGAACAGATCGACGAAGGTAACCGGTTTCGCGTTCACGCAGTTTGGCGGCACCGTCAGTTGGGATCAACTTGGTGTCGAATCGACGGTCGACAAAGCCAACGATGCATCCTGGTCGTTCAAGGTTTGGGCAAGCCGCCTGACTGAGAAAGAGACGCAGGCGTTTCCGAAGGAACTCGCAAAACACCTCAAAGACTTGCCGCAAGAAAAATGGACCGAAGAGCAAGCGAAACAGCTTCGAGTCCACTGGCTGAAAACCGTTTACGCTGACAGAGAATCGCTCGTCGCGGAACTTGAGGCTCGCCGCACCAAGCTCAAGACGAAAAAGGACTCGATAAACAAATCGGCCCCAGTGACGTTTGTGATGGCCGATCTCCCCAAGCCACGTGAGAGCTTTGTCATGTTACGCGGTGTCTACAACAAACGGGGCGAACGAGTCACACGGGACGTGCCGGCTTTCCTTCCGTCGTTGCCACCCGCAGAGGACCGAGACTACAACCGCTTGGATTTGGCCAATTGGTTGGTGACGGGCGAGCATCCGCTGACGGCACGAGTTGCTGTGAACCGCTTCTGGCAACAGATTTTCGGTTCGGGACTGGTGAAGACGAGTGGTGATTTTGGGTCACAGGGGGAAGTCCCCTCCCATCCCGAGCTGTTGGATTGGCTGGCAACTGATTTTGCGGAGCAAGGTTGGGACATCAAGCGAATGATCAAGATGATGGTCACCAGCCATACGTATCGTCAAAGTTCCAGAGTCCCAGCCGAGTCCCTTGCCGCGGACCCGCTCAACCGCATGTTGTCATTCGCTCCGCGGCTGCGATTGGACGCCGAAGTCCTTCGCGACCAAGCGCTGTTTGTCAGTGGCCTGCTGGTCAATACTGTGGGCGGAAAAGCCGTGAAGCCTTATCAGCCGCCGAACATTTGGGAACCCGTCGGTTTTGGCGGTAGCAACACGCGTTACTACAAACAGGATTCGGGTGACGCCTTGTATCGCCGCAGCATCTACACATTCCTGAAACGCACGGCACCTGCGCCATTCATGTCGACGTTCGACGCACCCAATCGGGAGCAGAGTTGCACACGACGCGAACGCAGCAACACGCCCCTGCAGGCTCTGCAACTGATGAATGATATCCAGCATGTCGAGGCCGCGAGAAATCTGGCTGAGCGAATGCTGCTCAGCGGGGGCGACGCCGCGACAGATCGAATTACGTGGGCTTGGGAGTCGTTGACCAGTCGATTACCTTCCGCCGACGAGTTGCGGATTGTTGAAGAAGCGTTGCAACGACATCTGCAGAGGTATGCAAAAGACAAGCGGGCGGCCGAGGCGTTGGTTGCATACGGTGACAGCGAACGAGATGAATCCCTGGACAACAGTGAACTTGCGGCTTACACGATGGTGGCCAACTTGATGATGAACCTTGATGAATTCGTCACGAAGAATTAGTTGCTCGCAGTACCGCCTTGAGACGGATGTCACGATGGTTGCCAGGCCACGAATCCGGCTGGAGTCGCGATTTCGGTGAAGGCACAACAACCCAATCGGGACATGCAATTCAGTTTACTGTGAGCGGGGGTCGCGATTCCGGCTAAAGCCGGTACTACGAGCGAATCGTTTGAATGCAGAACGAGACAAGAGAGACATAACCATGGATCAACCAGAAGCAGAATTCGTTCGCGACCTCAATCGTCGTCGCTTCTTCAATAGCGTCGGTTTGTCGATGGGCAGCCTGGCATTATCGTCGCTGCTCCAAACCGAATCGTGTGGTGCAACCAGCCCGGCGGCTTTCCCGGCGCTTCCTGGGATGCCTCATTTTGCGCCTCGCGCGAAACGGCTGATCTATCTCCACATGAATGGAGCCCCTTCGCAAATCGACTTGTTCGATCACAAACCGAAACTGGATAAATACTTCAACGAAGAACTTCCCGATTCGATTCGCAATGGACAACGTATCACGACGATGACAAGCGGACAGTCGCGATTCCCGGTGGCTCCCAGCAAGTTCAGTTTTGGCCCGCGAGGCAAGAGCGGGATATTGATGAGCGAACTGGTGCCGCACATGCATGAGATTGCTGATGACATCACGATGATTCGCTCGGTAAATACCGATGCCATCAACCACGATCCGGCTTGTACCTTTGTGATGACCGGCAGCGAAGTTCCGGGGAAACCCAGCCTTGGATCGTGGCTGACTTACGGCTTGGGCAGCGAAAGCAACGACTTGCCTGCGTTCGTCGTTTTCACTCCGACGTTCCCCAAGGACAGTAACGCTCAGGCGCTGTTCACGCGGATGTGGAGCAGCGGATTTTTGTCCAGTAGTTATAACGGAGTCGCTTTGCGTGGAGTCGGGGACCCTGTGCTGTACCTAAAGAATCCGCCCGGCGTTTCCGGGTCAGATCGCCGAACGATGTTAGACGCGCTCAATCGACTGAATCAGCAAAACTACGCCCGCTACGGTGACGCCGAGATTCAGACTCGGATTGCCCAATACGAAATGGCCTTTCGTATGCAGACGAGTGTGCCGGAGCTGACAGATTTGGGGAGCGAATCCCAAGCCACGCTCGAAATGTATGGGCCGAATGTTCAGAAGAAAGGTACCTACGCGTCGAGCGCCATCCTTGCCCGCCGCCTGATTGAGCGTGGGGTTCGCTGCGTGCAGATTCTGCATCGCGGATGGGACCAACATGGCGACTTGCCAAAGCAGATTAAAAACCAATGCCTGGATGTCGATCAACCGACGGCTGCGTTGATCAAGGATTTGAAACAACGCGGATTACTCGAGGATACCCTCGTTGTCTTTGGTGGCGAGTTCGGCAGGACCGTGTATTCGCAGGGCACGCTGACGCACGAGAACTATGGCCGCGATCATCATCCGAGAAACTTTTGCATGTGGCTGGCAGGTGGTGGTATCAAAGCCGGCATGACTTATGGTGCTACCGACGACTTTAGCTACAACGTGATTGAGAATCCGGTTCATCTGAATGATCTTAACGCGACCCTTCTGCATTGTATGGGAATCGACGACCGCAGATTTAGTGTCAAATTCCAAGGATTGGATCAGAAATTAACCGGAGTCGAACCAACTCGAGTCGTCAAAGAGATTCTAGCGTGAGTCAGTAAGGCGGTTCACGAAAATCACGAATTTCCGTCCGGGCTTGCTTCGATCGAATAGTCCATCGCACAATGCATCGCATGCAAGAGTGCAAGAACTGACCGATGGACCTAAATGGAATGGCTATGAATCTTCGTGACCACGCGCGGTATGAACTTACAAGGACTCGTTGGCTAACGAACGAACATCTGGGCCGACTGAAATCCGACGACGATTGGTTCTTTCAAGTGCATCCGCAAGCCAACCATGCTGCCTGGTTGACAGGGCACTTGGGAATGGCTGACAACCGGTTCATTACCATGTTCCGTCCTGATTATGCGGACCCTCGGGAAGAGTGGAACGAACGCATGTGGTTTGGGAGCGAGATTAGTGGTGACCGCACACTCTTCCCTGCCGTCGACGAATTGAAAACCTATTTCGATGAACGCCGTAAGACTTTGCTCAAGGTGCTGGACGAAGTCTCCGACGACGAGTTGGCTGCCGACGGCCCACCGGCTGATGCAAAATCCCCGTTGGCTGGTTGCCCGTGCAAAGGGCACGCGTTTCTATTTGTCGCTCGCCACGAATCCATTCACTTTGGACAGCTTTCCGTTGCCAGTCGAGGTTTGGGATTGAATCCGCTTATCGGTTAGACAGGACGATTGAACGATGCGAAATCCAACGAGTCTTGGGCTGTGGTTGCTGCTTTCATGGTCGCTTATTGGTTATGGGCAGCCGGCGGCGACTTCATTGAACTGGGAGTCCGCGAACGCCAAACGCATGTTCATCATTACGAACGACGGTCAACCGATTTCCGCGATTTCGGTCGACACGACGCATGCCGAAGACTTACAGGCCGCCTTAGACTTGCAAGAACTGATTTTTCGCATCAGCAAAACGCGCTTGCCGATCGTAGACCAACGCTTTGTGCGAGTCGAATGGGGGAAGATTCACATCGCATGGGATCACTTCCCAGCGACGCCGAGAAAGCATCCCTTTGAAATCCGCATGCATGAATCGGATCCCTCTTCGGCTAACCCAGCCAAGAAGATCGTCATTGCAGGCAGCGGAGACGGCAACATCAGCCAAGCCGTTTCTGCGTTTACAAAATCGGCATTCGGCATCCCCTTGGATGCGTTAAAATCCAAGGCTCGATTCCCTCAGCGTGGCACCATCGCGATACCGGAAAAAATGGCGTCGATCTACGGTAAGTACCAAGTCGCCAGATAGAATCACATGGCGACCAATCGCGTTTGGGCGAATTCCACAAACGATTTGGCAGCGATAGAAGCGTTGGCTCGTTCGTAGTGAATTCGCAGGTCCAAGGTTCCCAGATCTGGCAACCCGGTAAGCTCCACGACTTTGAGATCATCGGGCACCACGCTTCGAGCCAGCACAGTGACTCCCATACCGGTCGAGACCGCCGCACAAACGGCTCCGTAACTGGTACTTGTCAGCCGTAATGCCCAACCAGGTTTGTGCTTCTTGAGCACTCGTTCCAGGTTGGCTCGGTAAATACATGGTTCCGGAGCCGCGACCACCTGGAGTTCCCGGTCCGGTTCATATTGAAAATCCAAACTGGCGACCCAAGCCAGCGGCTCTTTGCGCAAACGCAGTCCCGTGTTCTTCCCGGGCTTTTCGTGCAAGGCGATCACAAGGTCATAGTCGTCGCAGTTCGCCAACAACGTCTTACTGAGTTCACAATCGACTTCGACGACAACGTCCGGATGAACTTGGGCGAATGCACCCACGATTCTTGGCAAAATCGAAGTCGTGAACTCGTGCGGGATGCCCAAGCGAAGTTGGCCACTGACGATTGGCGTGAGAAGCTGAGAAACGGCTTCGTCGTTAAGCATCAAGATGCGTCGGGCGTAATCCAGAATCTTCTCGCCAGCCGCCGTGAGTTCCAGATTGCGTTGCCCACGATTCATCAACGGACTGTCGACAAGGTCCTCCAACTTCTTCAGCTGTTGGCTTACCGTCGGTTGCGTCATCCCTAAATGAATCGCAGCTTGTGTAAATCCACCACGCTCAACAATAGTCACAAAGGTCCGCAAAACGTTGATTGGTAGGTCTTTCACGGCATTTCCCTGCGGGCATAGTGGTTTCGAATTCCACCATAAATATACCTTATACTATGGTCAGTTGCATTCATTTTACAAATAATGGCACCCAAGGTAAATTTGGTCAACGATGAACTTGCGGATACGTACATCAATCGCAGAAAAGGACCCAGTCGAAACGATGGCAACCATTGAATCCTCCCAGCTTCGCGAACTGCTTCATGATGACGAGTTTGTCTTCCGACACATCGGAATGAATCCCGGTGCTCAATCGGAAATGTGCGAGCACCTCGGCGTGAACAATCTGGGAGAACTGATCGACCAAGTCGTCCCAGTGAGCATTCGGACTGAACCCAATGATGTGCGACCGGCGCATACCGAAGCCGATGCGATCAAGCGGCTGCAGGGGTTCGCGGATCGCAATCGCGTTTTCAAGTCGTACATTGGCGCTGGATATTACAACTGTCACACACCGGCAGTCATCTTGAGAAACATCTTGCAGAACCCAGCGTGGTACACGGCTTATACGCCCTACCAACCGGAGATTTCTCAAGGGCGATTGGAAGCCTTGCTCAACTTCCAAACGATGGTGTCCGATTTAACGGGATTGGAAATCGCCAACGCATCGCTGCTGGACGAAGCCACGGCGGCTGCGGAAGCCATGACGTTGTGCGCTCGCGTCAGCAAGAACAAGAGCCGGACGTTTTTCGTTTCCAATGACGTGCATCCCCACACGCTTGCCGTGTTAAAAACGCGAGCCATTCCCATCGACGTGGAGATTATCGTCGGCGACGACTCGGAACTTGCCGAGTTGGATTGTTTCGGAGCACTGTTCCAGTACCCGGGAACCTCCGGCGCGATTCGCAATTTCGACGAGGCCATCAAGTCCGTTCAGTCGCGGAAAGGATTGGCAGTCGTGGCCGCGGATTTACTCAGCCTCACGTTGCTCAGAACGCCTGGGGAAATGGGAGCCGACATCGCCATCGGATCGACACAACGATTCGGCGTTCCCTTGTTTTATGGTGGTCCACATGCGGCTTATATGTCGACCAGTTCGGCGCATAAACGTGCCTTGCCCGGACGCCTGATTGGCGTATCCGTCGACAGTCAGGAGAACCCAGCGTTGCGCATGGCGTTGCAAACCCGCGAGCAGCATATTCGTCGTGACAAAGCAACGAGCAATATCTGTACCGCCCAGGCTCTGTTGGCGATCACTGCAGGCATGTACGCAACCTACCACGGGCCCGAAGGCTTGACGCGCATTGCTCGACGCGTTCATCGATTGACTTCGATCCTCGCCAGTGGTTTGGCCAAGCTCGGATATAACATCGCGAACTCGAATTGGTTTGATACGCTGACGGTTGATACCGACAAGGCGACCGACTCGATCCATTCCCGCTCAGTAAACAGTCAGATCAATTTCCGGCACTTTAGCGGTACGCAGATTGGTGTGTCGATCGACGAGACAACCACCCCCGATGACATCCAATCGATTCTGGATTGTTTCGCTGCCGACCAATCTGCACCGTCTTTTGAATCCTTGGACGATTCGTGCAAAGTCGAATTGTCAGCGGAAATGACTCGTGACACCGAATTTCTCACCCACCCGGTGTTCCACAAATATCGCACGGAAACAGAGATGTTGCGTTACTTGCGACAGCTTGCCGACAAGGATCTGGCTCTCGATCGCACCATGATCCCATTGGGATCGTGCACGATGAAGTTGAATGCGACGACCGAAATGACGCCTGTCACCTGGCCTGAGTTCGCCAACATTCACCCGTTTGCACCGTCCGACCAAACGGAAGGCTATGCGGAGATGATCACGGAGCTGGAGCAAATGCTTTGCGAAGCGACGGGGTATGACGCGGTTTCGTTGCAACCCAATGCCGGGTCGCAGGGCGAGTTCGCCGGCTTGCTGGCCATTCAGGCTTATCATGCCAGTCGTGGTGACGAACAACGCGACGTGTGCCTGATTCCCGAATCGGCTCATGGCACCAACCCGGCATCGGCCAAGATGGCTGGGCTTCGCATTGTCGTGGTCAAGTGCGACAAACAGGGCAACGTTGACCTGAAAGATTTGACGATCAAAGCCGATCAGCATGCGGAGAATCTTTCCTGCATGATGATCACTTATCCATCAACGCACGGCGTGTTTGAAGAAAACGTCCGCGAACTGTGCCAGATCATTCATGATCGAGGTGGCCAAGTCTACATTGACGGCGCGAACCTCAACGCCCAAGTTGGACTTTGCCAACCCGGCCAGTACGGCGGGGACGTCTCGCATTTGAATCTGCACAAGACGTTTTGCATTCCGCACGGCGGTGGTGGTCCGGGCGTTGGCCCGGTGGCTGTTCGGTCGCATCTGGCAGAATTCCTCCCCGGTCATGCTCAATTGCCCAAGCGACATGCTACGCACGCAGTCGGTCCAGTCTCGGCTGCGCCTTGGGGTAGCGCCGGCATTTTGCCGATTTCGTGGACGTACATTTACTTGATGGGCGACGCTGGACTGCGTCATGCCAGCGAATGTGCAATTTTGGGAGCGAACTATATTGCGAGTCGATTGGATGGCCCTTATGAAATTCTCTACAAAGGCGATCGAGGCCGAGTCGCTCACGAGTGCATCATCGACTTGCGCCCGCTGAAAGACTTGGCTGGTATCTCCGCTGACGACGTGGCCAAACGTTTGATCGACTATGGATTCCACGCCCCAACCATGTCATTCCCGGTCGCTGGCACGCTAATGATCGAGCCGACGGAAAGCGAATCGAAAGAAGAGCTTGATCGGTTCTGCGATGCAATGTTAGCCATTCGTGAAGAAATCCAAGCTGTGGCCGATGGAAGTTTTGACCAGGAAGACAACCCGCTTGTGGGGGCTCCTCATACTGCCATCGAAGTCACATCAGACAACTGGACTCATTCGTATTCACGTCAACAGGCTGCGTACCCTGTGGCGAGCTTGCGAAACAACAAATACTGGCCACCGGTGGGACGATTGAACCACGCTTATGGGGATCGCAACATCATGTGCTCATGTCCCGAACCGGCTGAATACGAAGCCGAAATGACCAAATCGAGTTAGCTTTATCGAGTTAGCTTTATCGATTAATCCGGCCGAACGACTTGCGAGCTCCTGCGCGATTAGCCAAAGCTGGAGTTCGCCTGCCCACAAATCCGACTTTCTGCGTCATTATTCTTGGCACCTATTCGTTCGCATTGCGCAGTTAACCCGATTTAGAACGGCGAAACACGTTACGGGTTAATTGCGATCTCAGTTGTGACGATGCTGAAACTGTGTTGGTGCGGTATCATGCCGCTGAGAGCCATCTCAGCCCGCAAAAGCCGCGTAGCTTACCAACGTGGTAAACAGGGTTTGTATTTAGACGGACGGACAAGCAGAGAATGACGAACATGCTCACGGATCAACCGAAGAACGCACTCGCTTCCCTGAATGAAGAAATCAGGCGACACCTGAAATTTACGCTCGCGAACAACCAAAATGAGGCCGATCCGTCCTATCTGTATCGCGCGCTGGCGCTGGCGACCCGTGATCGCTTAGTCGAACAGTGGCAAGAAACCCAACAGCGAATGAACGAAAGCGACGAGCGCAAGGTTTACTACTTGTCGCTCGAATTCCTGATAGGCCGTTCCCTGACGAACGCCATTCAGAATCTGGATTTGGACGACGACGCGCGAGCGGCTCTCCATGACTTTGGCGTCCAAATGGAAGAGTTGTCAGACCGCGAATTGGATGCGGGGCTTGGCAACGGCGGACTTGGAAGACTGGCGGCTTGCTTCCTCGACAGTTGTGCCAACCTGCGATTGCCCGTCGTCGGATACGGCATTCGTTACGAATATGGAATGTTCCACCAACGGATCGAAGACGGTCGACAAGTCGAAGAACCCGATCATTGGCTGCGTGACGGCAACCCATGGGAAATCAAGCGTCCTGAGGCCAAGCGCTTCGTGAAGTTCTTTGGGCACGCCGAGCGCTATGTCGATGCGACAGGCACTCCACGTTCTCGCTGGGTGGGCACGAATGATGTGG